>CAZEZY010000106.1:0-8504 GCA_964516635.1 uncultured Tepidimonas sp.
ACGCCAAGACCCTGGCACGCCGCATTGAGAAGGTGGAACAATGGCTCGCCAAGCCCAGCCTGCTGGAAGCCGACAAAGACGCCGAGTACGCGGCCGTGATCGACATCGATCTGGCCGACATCAAGGAGCCCATCGTCTGCTGCCCGAACGACCCGGACGATGCCAAGTTCCTGTCTGAAGTAGCTGGCACCCCGATTGATGAAGCCTTCATCGGCTCGTGCATGACCAACATCGGCCACTTCCGTGCCGCGGCCAAGGTGCTGGGTGGCGCGCGCGACATCCCGGTCAAGCTGTGGGTGGCCCCGCCCACCAAGATGGACGAGAGCGAGCTGATCAAGGAAGGCCACTACGCCACCTTCGGAACGGCCGGTGCCCGCACCGAGATGCCCGGCTGCTCGCTGTGCATGGGCAACCAGGCGCAGGTGCGCGAAGGCGCGACCGTGATGTCGACCTCGACCCGCAACTTCCCCAACCGCCTGGGCAAGAACACCAACGTGTTCCTGGGCTCGGCCGAGCTGGCGGCGGTGTGTTCGAAGCTGGGTCGCATTCCGACCCTGGCCGAGTACCACGAGGCGGTGGGCATCATCAACAAGGACGCTGCCAACATCTACAAGTACATGAACTTCGACCAGATCGAAGAGTATGCAGAGACCGCCAAAGGTGTGACTGTCTGAGTCGCTCCGGTTTTGCATCAGACCAGACGGCCCTTCGGGGCCGTTTTTTTGATGTTTATTCTGCAGAGCTTGCCAGCAGGTCTTCCAGTGCCTGTTGCAGGACATCGGTGTTGGCAGGCAGGTGAAGCGTGTTCACGACCGCACCCTTGCCAGAAATCAGCAGCACCGAACCGTTGTCGAGGTTGAATTGCCGGCCAAAAGCCTGTCCATGTGGAGCACCCAGGGGTGCGACCAGAAAGGCCACGCGGTCCGTGTATTCACCCCGCAAGTCGTCCATCATCTTCATCACCTCCATCCCTCCCATCGATTGGATGTCGTAGGCCAGTACCAGAGCGGGTTGTCCCTGTCCGATCCGGCTCAGATCGGTGGAGTAGGGCTGCCTGGGCAACTGGCTCCAGACCAGCGCGAGGACGCCAGCGGTGATGGTCAGGGCGATCAGCCACGGACGGATGCGCGATTTCGGCTTGGGGTCAATCATTTTTCACTTTTAGAACGGTTGCACGTCAGGGGCACCATGCCCAATCCTGGCCACCGAGGATGAAGGGTCTTGGAGCAAGGAACCTCTACGGGAGTGTGGAATCAGATTGCAGCTCACAAGTTTCTGCAAATTCCACATAACCTTGGGCCCCGTTGCTTGAATCATCGCCTCCCAGGCATTTTTTGATGACTGACTCTCTTCCGGATCCTTCTCTCTCCGCACATGAGCTGGCTTGCGAGCGTGGCGATCGCCTCCTGTTCAAGCGCCTGAGCTTCACGCTGACCCGAGCGCAATTGTTGCTGGTGCAGGGAGGGAACGGCCAAGGCAAGACGAGTTTGCTGCGCTTGCTGACGGGCCTGGGTCGACCGGATGAGGGTGAGGTGCGCTGGTGTGGCGTACCGATCGCGTGTGGTCGTGAACGCTATCACCGCGACATGGCTTATCTGGGGCATGCCAACGGCATCAAGGATGAGCTGGACCCGATAGAAAACCTGCGATTTCAAGGGCAATTGCAAAGCCGCCCGTTCGATCATGGTCAGGCCGAGGCCACACTCAAACGCCTGGGGCTGTCTCGCTGTCTGGACCTGCCTTGTCGTTCGCTGTCATTCGGCCAGCGTCGCCGTGTGGCCTTGAGCGCGTTGCTGCTGGCCGGGGCCAGTCTCTGGATTCTGGACGAACCCCTCACCGGTCTCGATGTCCATGCCGTCGCTCTGGTGGAAGGGTTGATTCGTGAACACCTGCAAGCGGGGGGCATGGTGGTGGCAACGACCCACCAGCCGATGAACCTGGAAGGTTTGAATGTGCAGCATCTGGTGGTTGGCCCGCTGGCAACGCCGCCATACCGACATCCCGAAGGCGTTTGAAATGGCGCACTTCTTCTGGAGCGTGTGGCGACGCGATCTCACACTGGCCGCCCGCAGGCGAGGGGACTGGCTCATGGCGCTGGTCTTCTTCGTGATGGTGACGAGCTTGTTTCCACTGAGCGTGGGACCTGAACCCGAGTTGCTGCAACGCATTGGGCCGGGTGTGCTATGGGTGGCGGCCACGCTGGCCTCTTTGTTGTCCTTGTCGAGATTGTTCGAAGACGATCACCGGGACGGCAGCCTGGAGCAGATGGTGCTGTCGCCCGCATCCACCGTGCTGCTGGTGCTGGGCAAGGCTTCAGCGCATTGGCTGGTCTATGGGATTCCTCTGTTGCTGACGGCACCATTGCTGGGCATCCAGTTCAACCTGCCCTGGGACGCCATTGCCGTCCTGGTGCTGTCTTTGCTGTTGGGCACGCCCATACTTTCTTTGCTGGGGGCGGCCGGTGCTGCGCTGACGCTGGGGTTGCGCGGCGGCGGTGTGTTGCTGACCTTGCTGATTTTGCCGCTGTACACGCCGGCCCTGATTTTCGGAACGGGGGCTGTCGATGGCGTGATGAACGGGACGGGTGCCGAGGCTCACCTGTCGCTGCTGGGCGCTTTTCTGTTGGTCTCATTGCTGGTTGCGCCGTGGGCCGCAGCCGCTTCATTGCGAGTGTCTCTGGAATGAAAATCTTTCACTACGCTGCCCCGTCCACCTTCTATCACTTGGCTGGAAAGGTCATCCCTTGGACGGCCTGGACAGCGGGCATGCTGGCTGTCGTGGGGCTGTACATCGGTTTTTTTGTGGCGCCCACCGACTTTCAGCAGGGCGAGGCCTACCGCATCATCTTCATCCATGTGCCTGCCGCCTGGATGGGTATGCTGATTTACCTGGCCATGGCGTTTTGGGCTGCGGTGGGCCTGGCTTTCAACGCGCGACTGCCTTTCATGATGATGCGCGCGCTGGCGCCGACAGGTGCCTTGCTGACCTTCATTTCGCTCTGGACCGGCGCGGTATGGGGCAAACCGATGTGGGGAACCTGGTGGGTCTGGGATGCGCGTCTGACCTCCACGTTGATCCTGTTCTTTCTCTACATCGGCACCATGGCCCTGTGGTCGGCCATCGAAGATGTCAGGCGCAGCGATCGTGCCGGTGCCTTGCTCACCCTGATTGGGGTGGTGAATGTGCCCATCATCCTGTTTTCGGTGGTGTGGTGGAACACCCTCCATCAGGGTTCGACCGTGGGCGTGACCCACGCCCCCCGCATCGCACTGCCCATGCTCCAGGGTCTGCTCTTGATGACGGCTTCAGCCTGGCTGTATGCCATCACCACCACCCTGGTCAGGGTACGCCGCATCATCCTGGAGCGGGAGCGAAAAACCCAATGGGTGCAAGACAGGCTGAATGAGGAGTCATGACATGGAATGGGCGAGCTGGTCAGATTTTTGGAGCATGGGTGGCAGAGGCTTTTTTGTATGGAGCGCCTACGGGGTGACCGTACTGGCTGTCTTGCTTGAAATGCTGTGGCTCAGGCGATCAGGAGAGCAATCCCGTCGTCGGCTGAAACGGATGCAGCAGTGGGATGCATCAGAAGGGGAAGTGCAGTCATGAAGTCTCGGTACAAGAAGTTGTCCCTCATTGCGGTGGCCCTGGGGGTTCTGGGTGGTGCCACGTTGCTGGTGCTGAATGCTTTTCAGTCCAATCTGGTGTTCTTTTTCTCGCCATCCGAGGTCCATCAAGGCAAAGCGCCCGTGGACCGGGTGTTTCGTGTCGGCGGCCTGGTTCTGGAGGGCAGCGTCCAGCGTGAGCCCGACGGATTGACCACGCGTTTCGTGGTGACCGATACGGCAAAAACCATCCCGGCTGTGTATACCGGCATCCTGCCCGATCTCTTTGCGGAGGGCAAAGGGGTGGTGGCCGATGGCAAGCTCGGCAGCGATGGCCTGTTTGTCGCCAATCGGGTGCTGGCCAAGCACGACGAAAACTACATGCCACCCGAAGCGGCCATGGCTCTCGAACAAGCCAAGGAAGCGGGCAAAACCCTGAAAGCCTATTGAGGTAGCCGGCAAAGAGCCTGACCCTGAACCAGCCGATACAGGAACCTTTTGCCGGCTGCTCGATCAGTTCTCTGCGGGATCACCGCAGTCATCAGTCCACCAGGAATGTTTTTATGATCCCCGAAATTGGCACGCTCGCGCTTATTCTGGCTCTTCTGCTGGCCATGACTCAGGCGGTGTTGCCTTTGTGGGGCGCGCAGCGTGGCAATGCCACCTGGATGGCCGTTGCGCGGCCAGCAGCTTTTGGCCAGTTCACCTTCGTCCTGATTGCCTATCTGTGCCTGGTCTATGCGTTTCTGACCAATGACTTCACCGTCATCAACGTGGCCAGGAATTCTTATTCCAATTTGCCGGCTTTTTATCAAGTGACGGCCACCTGGGGTTCCCATGAGGGCTCGCTGCTGTTCTGGTCGCTCATTCTGGCGGTGTGGACCATCGCGGTGGCGATTTTTTCGCGTACCTTGCCCGAAGACATGGTCGCGCGCGTGCTGGGGATCATGGGGTTGATTTCGGTGGGATTCCTGTCGATGCTGCTGATCACCTCCAGCCCGTTTCTGCGCCAGTTCCCTGGACCCGCCGAGGGGAGCGACTTGAACCCACTGCTGCAGGACTGGGGGATGATCATCCACCCGCCGATGCTCTACATGGGTTACGTGGGCTTTGCGGTGGCCTTTGCTTTTGCGGTGGCAGCCTTGTTGTCGGGGCGGCTCGATGCGGCCTGGGCTCGATGGTCGCGGCCCTGGACCACGGTGGCTTGGGCTTTCCTGACCCTTGGGATTGCGCTGGGCAGCTGGTGGGCTTACCGCGAACTGGGATGGGGGGGCTGGTGGTTCTGGGACCCGGTTGAAAACGCATCGTTCAT
Source organism: uncultured Tepidimonas sp. (assembly GCA_964516635.1). Classification (GTDB taxonomy): domain Bacteria; phylum Pseudomonadota; class Gammaproteobacteria; order Burkholderiales; family Burkholderiaceae_C; genus CAZEZY01. The sequence goes on from CAZEZY010000106.1 coordinate 4,918, forward strand.
GCCCTGGCTGGCCGGCACAGCGTTGATCCACTCGCTGGCGGTGGCTGAAAAGCGCGGCGCTTTCAAGGCCTGGACGGTGCTACTGGCCCTCCTGACATTTTCGCTTTCGTTGCTCGGGACCTTCCTGGTCCGTTCGGGCGTGTTGTCTTCGGTACACGCGTTTGCGGTCGACCCCGAGCGAGGCGCTTACATCCTGGGCTTCATGTTGTTGGTGGTGGGTGGCTCACTTGCCTTGTTTGCCTGGCGTGCGCCCCGCATGGTCGCGGGTGGCGCCTTCACCTGGTTCTCGCGTGAATCGATGCTGCTGGCCAACAACGTCATGATGGTGGCCTCGGTGGCGGCCGTTCTCCTGGGGACGCTCTACCCCTTGTTCATCGATGCGCTGGGTTTGGGCAAGCTGTCGGTGGGGCCCCCTTACTTCAATGCCGTGTTCGTGCCCTTGATTGCCCCCGCGCTGTTCCTGATGGGCATAGGCCCTTTGATGCGCTGGAAAGGCGATGAAGTGCCTGACATTCTGCGTCGTTTGAAGTGGGCGCTGGCCATTGCCATGGCCACGGGTCTGCTGTTGCCACTGACTTTGGACGGATACAAACCCTGGGCGGTTCTCGGGCTCGGCCTGTCGGCCTGGATTGCGTTGACGGTCGGGGTGGCTTTTCGGCAACAGGTCAGAAGCAGGGAGCAGTTTTTCAATCTCCCGCGTGGTTTTTGGGGCTTGCATCTGGCGCACCTGGGCATGGCAATTGGGGTGGCTGGCATCACCATGGTGGTCAACTACGAACAGGAGACCGATGTGCGGATGAGCATCGGCGATCAGGCCCAGATCGCTGGCTACACCTTGACCTTCATGGGAACGGACAATTACTCTGGTCCGAATTACGAAGCCACCCGTGGAACGGTCATTGTGTCCAGGGGCGAGGTTGAGCAGTTCCGGTTGTATCCGGCCAAGCGGATTTACAACCGTTCGGGCTCGGTGATGACCGAGGCGTCGGTTCGCCCCAGCCTGTTCAGTGATCTCTATGTTTCGCTCGGCGAACCCTTGAATGAGGATTTCACCACCTGGGCGGTTCGCTTGTATTACAAGCCCTTCATCAACTGGTTATGGCTGGGGGCTCTGTTCATGGTGGTGGGTGGTTTGCTGGCCGCTTCCGACCGGCGTTACCGCATCGGAGCCAAGGCTCGTGCACCGGCACAGCAGCGTGTTCCCAATGCCCAAGGAGCCTGAGCCATGAAACGATGGCTTCCCCTGGTTTTCTTCTTCGTGTTGGCCGGTTTCTTTGCCAAAGGCCTGTTCCTCAACCCGCGTGAAGTGCCTTCGCCCTTCATCGGCAAGGCGGCCCCCCTCTTCACGCTACCGGTTGTGGGGCAAGCGGACCAGTCCTTCACGACGACCGATATGAGTGGTCAGGTTTGGCTGCTGAACGTGTGGGCGCCTTGGTGCACTTCTTGCCGGATTGAGCACAAGTTTCTGATGGCTCTGGCTGAAAGCCGGACTGCACCGCCCATCGTGGGACTCAACTGGAAAGACAGGAACCGCGATGCTGAACGACTGTTGATGCAAACCGGCAACCCTTATGTGGCGGTTCCCGACGACCTGTCGGGTCGGGTCGGCATCGACTGGGGCGTGACGGGAACCCCTGAGACCTACCTGATGGATGCCCAGGGCACGGTGCGGCTCAAACACGTGGGTCCGATTGACCGCGACATCTGGATCAACAAGTTTGTGCCCAAAATCAAGGAGCTTGGTGCATGACGGCCCGTCCTCTCAAGCGGTATGGGTTGCCGGTGGCGTGTGCCATGTGGTGGTTCATGACGCTCTCCGCTGGAGCCAATGAACCCTCCCAGCCTGCAGCCCCCGCTGCCTCACCGATCGCTCAACCCCTGTTGAACGATGCGATGGTCGAGACGCGTTTGAGGGAGTTGTCCAAAGAACTGCGTTGCGTGGTGTGTCAAAACGAAGCCTTGTCGGATTCACCCGCCGATCTGGCTGAATCCATGCGTCAGGAAATTCGTGATCTGATGCGGTCTGGCAAGTCCGATCAGGAGGTGATCGACTTTCTGACCGCACGGTACGGCGACTTTGTCCTTTTTCGTCCCCCCTTCAAACCGTTGACCTACTTGTTGTGGATAGGTCCGTTTGTGTTTTTGGGTTTTGGCGTCGTGGTCTGGGTTGTGGCACTGCGTGCGCGCCGCACCTTTAAAAGCACGCCGGTGTCACGTGAACAGATTGCGGCTGCTGCCCGACTTCTGGAAGACAAGCCATGAATCCATTCTGGTCCATCACGATTTTCTGGGTTCTGGCTGCAGGTGCCGTGGCTTTGGCTTTGGCATTCGTATTGCCTTGGCTGCTGCGCCAGCGTGGAGTCGAGCGCAGCCTGGCCGCTCGTCGGGACATCAACCTGGCCGTTTATCGCGACCAGATGAATGACCTGTCGGCCGAGTATGCCAACGGCCAACTCACGGAGGCACAGTACCTGGCCAGCAAACTCGAACTCGAGACCCGCGCTGCCGAGGATGCACTGGCGCAAGAAGAACTTGCATCTGCCCCGGCATCCAGTCGACGGCTGGGTTACGGACTGGCGGTCGCATTGCCTCTGGCAACGATTTCACTCTATGCCTGGCTGGGCAACCCCAATGCCTTGATGGCTGGCGCCAGTGGGTCGAATGCGGTCGCCATGGCATCCCAGCCGACCGAGGCCGATATCCAGGCCATCATTCAGCGCATCGAGGAACGCGCCAAGGCCAGTCCCAACGACATCGAGGTCTGGGAAACCCTGGCCAATGCCCAGGCCATGCTGAACCGCTGGCCTGAGGCCCTCAAAGCCTATGAAAAATCGTTTGAGCTGGCGCCGAACAAGGCTTCGGTCTTGAGTGGGTACGCCGAGGCCTTGGCGATGACGGGTGATCTGTTGATGGCTGGCAGACCCATGGAGATGGTGAGCATGGCCCTTCAAATCGATCCGAACGACCGAAAAGGACTCGAATTGTCGGCGATCCATGCCTTCCAGAATCAGGACTATGCCGAATCGGCTCAGTTTCTGGACCGGTTGCTGCGACTCGTGTCGCCTGAAATGCCTTACGCGCAAGAGATTCTGAGAATGCGCAATGAAGCGCTTCGTCTGGCTGAACGGGGTGATTCTGCCCAGGCCATGGCTGCTCCATCGCCTTCGAATGTCGCCCCTCGGCCAACGGACACAAACGTCGCTAGCGTGGCCGGCAGCGTGGAAGTGTCTCCGGCGCTTCAATCCCGGGTTCGTGCCGAAAGCACCATCTACCTGATTGCCCGCTCTGCTGAAGGTGGCCCTCCCTTGGCAGCGGCTCGTGTTGCCATGGGCGTTTTTCCGATGTCTTTCCGCCTCGATGACCACATGGCCATGAATCCGTCCAATACCCTGTCTGATCACCAGAAAGTGGAACTGGTGGCCCGCATCTCGGCCTCGGGGAGTCCCATGGCGCAGTCAGGCGATCTGGAAGGACGGGTGGTGGGTGTCGCGGTGGGTGCAAAGAACGTGAAGGTGGTGATCGACCGGGTCGTGCCCTAGTCCGGCCCGTTTCTTTTTGAAACATTTTTGACCCCGTCTGCGTTGAGT
>CAZEZY010000107.1:0-8497 GCA_964516635.1 uncultured Tepidimonas sp.
GGGTCTCCGTTTTCCAGTTCCACCAGCGCAAGCGGACCGGGGTGTTGCCGACCGGCTTCGTCCAGCACCACCCCCAGCGATTCCATGACAGCCGGCGTGAATGTCGGCAGGATGCTGGGCGCTCGCAGCGCATCCAACTGGAGTCGGTCCGGTTCAAAACGCAGGGTGAAATGGGTCGGCATGCCGGTTTGCCAGCCGAAAGCTTGCATGTAGCGGGCCACCGATCCGATCGCATCGGCCGGGCTGTTCAGCAGATCGACCCGGCCATCGCCATCGTAGTCCACACCATAGAGTCCCCAGTTGCTGGGCATGAACTGGGGCAATCCGATCGCGCCGGCGTAACTGCCGCGCCATTGCGTGGGCGGGGTTGCTGCATCGCGGCTCTTGCGCAGAAAGGCCTCGAGTTCACTCAGGAAGAAGGCTGCCCGCTGTTCGGCCCTGGGATGTTCGGGCGGGAAGTGAAATGCCAGCGTCGTCAGGGCATCCAGCACCCGGAAGCTGCCGGTGTGCTGGCCGTAAAGTGTTTCGACGCCGATGATGCCCACGATCAGCCAGGCGGGCACGCCGAACTCCGATTCGGCCCGACGCAGCACGGCATCGTGCGTCTGCCAGAAACTCAGGCCGGCCTGTAACCGGCGGGGCTCCACAAAGCGGTCGCGGTACACCATCCAGTTGCGTGGCGTACCGGTGGGTGCCGGTCTCATCAGCCGGATGACCTGGTTGTTGCGCTCCGCCGCCTGGATCCATCGCTGGGCCCACTGGTCCTCCCAACCGGCTCGGGCGTCGAGCTCGCGGGCAAAGGCCATGGCCTGATCGTGCTGGGCAAAACGGCCGGCCGATTCGGCGGGCCTGACTTTGGATGAGGCCGACTGGGCGTTGGACAGCAACGGCCACGCGACCGCCAGGCTGGTCAGACAGGCGATCAGGAGTCGGTGAATGGTGGACCGAAAGGCCACAAAAGGCGCGACACGCATCAGTGGGCGGTTTGACGGGTGGATGAGGCGGATGGCAGTGGATGGGGCCAGGGGGGCAGGCGGGCAAACTCCCGCCGAAGCAGGCCGAGCGCCAGGCCCGAATGCGGATCGTAGCGCTGGATTTCCATGCGCATCAGCCATTGTGCCCAGGCATCCGCCTTGTCTGCTGGCGAATCATGGGACTTCAACAGGGTCAACAGTTGCCGTGGCGTGGCTTGAGGTGGTACCGCCGCGCCGGCACGGATGGCGTTTCGCCGGGCCCGATCAAGCAGCCTCAGCCAAGGGTCCTGAGTGGTGCGCGACCAGGCAGCCCAGACAGTTCCTCCCAGACTGGCGATCACGAGGACACCGGCCAGCAGGTAAAGCAGGTCGGCCCAGTTCGGTGACGAAAAGCCCAGCTTTTTCAGCAGGTCGAACTGGCGGCTCTGGGTGTAGTTCAGCACCCACTGGTTCCACCGGTTGTTGGTGGCCTCCCACACGGCTCGAACCTGACGCAGCAGGTACGGATTCATCTGCATGATGGCACCTGCCAGGACACCCGGCGGTGCCGATAGGCGGGCGAGTTCGTTGGTTCGGGCGGGCGCGACGTATGCGGTGGGGTCCACGCGGGTCCATCCGGTGTCGGGCAGCCAGATTTCGGCCCACGCATGGGCGTCGCTCTGCCTCACGGTCCAGACGCCATCCACGGGATTGCGTTCGCCACCGTGGTAGCCCGTCACCACGCGTGCCGGCACGTCAAGCGCACGCATCAGGATCACGAAGCTGGAGGCGATGTGTTCGCAAAACCCCTGCTTACGATCGAACCAGAATTCGTCGGCGGTGTGTCGGCCGAACAGCCCTGGCTCCAGGGTGTAGGTGTATCCCCCCGTGCGCAGTCGATCCAGTACCGCCTGAACATAGGGTTGTGGTTGGTCGGGATAACCCAGTTCCCGCTGCAGATCCTGGGCCAGCTGAAGGGTGCGAGGATTGAAGCCGGGCGGCAGCATCAGGTCTTCCTGCAGCACCAGTTCGCGGTTGTTCGGGCCATGTCGGAAACGGGGGTAGGCCACGGCATCGAAGCGCAGCACGTCAGTCAGGGGCCGGCGGACCAGCCACTGCAGGTCGGTGGTGGCCAATGCCGGCTGCCCGCCCAGTGCGGGCAGCGTGGGCGTGGCTTCCAGCGTCATCACCCAGTGCCGGTTGGTGGGTTCCATGGTGAGTCGGTAGGGAATGCCTTCACCTGCAGTCTCGACGGGCAGCCTGGTGAGTGTGGGGGGATGGCGTGGGCGCCACTCCAGGCCGTCAAACACGCTCAGCACCGGCCCCCTGAAATAAAGCTGATCCTGTGACGGGCGTTGATCGTTGCCAAAGGCCACCCGGAATGCAATGCTGTCATCAAGCGCCAGACGGGCAATCTGACCTACCTGCATCTGATCCGACAGCCCGCTTCGGTTCAGCGCGCTGTTGGTGGGAATCCCCCACAGCGGTGCAAAGCGGGGGAACAGCATGAACAGCACCAGCATGATGGGCGCACCCAGCAGAGCCATGCCGCCGGCCAACTGGGCAGCTTTGCCAATCGAAGGGCGCCCCACGGGCATGTGAGCCAGCACCAGACCGGTCAGCAGACCCAGCATCGCCAGCAAGATACCCATGGCCGTCAGCAAAGACTGCGAGTGGAAGAAGTGCGTCAGCAGGGTGAAGAAGCCGAGAAAAAAGATCACGAAAGCATCACGGCGGGCGCGCAACTCAAGGGTCTTCAGGGTCAGCAGCACCACAATCAGTGTCACACCGGCTTCGTACCCGAGTAGAGTCTGGTGGCTCACATACGTGCCGGTCAGTGCCGTGAGGAGCAGCCCCAGCCGCCAGGGCCAGGCCGGCAGGGCCTGGGCGTTGAGCGCCAGCCGGCCACGCCATACCAGCACGCCCAGCGTCAGCCCCGTGCACCACGCCGGGATGTAGGGGGCCTGCATGAACACCACCCAGGCGATCACGGCAAGCAGGAACAAGGTGTCGCGGGCTTCGCGGGGCAAATGGGCCTGGTCGAAGTAGAGTATCGCGGAGAGGTTCAATGGCATGCCAGGGCCTCCAGGCAACGCTGGCGGTGCAAGGGCCCCTGGCCTGGGGCAATCCGTGCTTCGCCCACTTTCAGTCCGTAGCGCAGCCCCATGTCTTCGGCTTGCAACACCCAGGCGCACAGGCGTGAGCGCTGGCCTTCCAGGTCGTGGATCCCGCAAGTCTCGGCATTCAGCCAGACCTCACCAGCGGTCGGTCGGCTGAATGAGCGGCTTACCCACTGGTCGGGAGCATCGTTGTCCTGACGGGCTGCTTTTTTCCAGACCACCCACTTGAGGGGGTCGCCCCGACGATAGGGCCTGACGCCGTCGATCTCGTCTTGTCGCTCGCCTGCCGACTGGGCCGGCACGAGCCCTTCTTCGTCATTCGCTGCAGGTGACAACGGGGGGGCCGGTGTTTCGGGCGCCGGGTATACCCAGACCTGAGTCGTGGGTCGCCACCAGTGCCAGACCCGGAAGGTCCCCAGCGGAAATCGGGTTTCGACGCTGAGGGGAGGCACTGTCCAGCAGCCACGTTCCCGGGTGGGCCAGGCCAGAGCCACCGTTTCCAGTGACCTGGCGGGTGCATCGGCCCACACCGCAGGAGACTTGGCACCCCGTGTGGGTCTTGAGCCCGTTTCCCACCAGTTCAGAGCGATGCCGTAGCGGTGTTTGCGAGAGGGATTCTGGATGCGCACCTCAACCGGAGCGGGTTGACCCGCAAACACAGGTTCCCCGGCCTGCATCATGAATTGGAGGCCTCGCAGGTTGTTGTGGGCCATATGCATGCCGACCACCGCACAGCCGGCAATCAGGAAGGTGAGCAGGTAGCCGAGGTTGAGCTGGTAGTTGATGCTGCCCACCAGCAGCAGCACAACGGTGATCGCCAGCATCCAGCCCGGACGGGTGGGCAGGATGTAGAGATTGCGATGCGTGAGCGTGGTGTGGTCGCAGGGGGGGAGGCGCTTGAGCCACCACTGCTGCCAGCGTTGCATCCCGCGTGCGTTTCGGGCTTCCATCCTAAGGCAGGGGGATGGCCGCCATCATGGCCTTGACCTGTTCCCAGGCACTTCGGCCGGCCAGGCCCACTGACACCAGCCGGTGGGCCGCCGTCTGTGGCAGGACCGCCTGGATGTCGTCGGGCGCCACGTAACGCCGCCCCTCGATCAGCGCCCTGGCCTTGGCGGCTCGCAGGATGGCCAGGCCTGCACGGGGGCTGAGCCCCTGCACGAACCACTGACCGTTGCGTGTGGCATCCAGAAGATCCTGCAGGTATTCGAGGACCGGATCGGATGCACTCACCTGGTTCACGGCCTGTTGCAAGCTGGCCAGTTGTTCGGCCGTCAGAAGAGCCGGGATCGTGGCCAGCAACTGACGACGGTCCTGGCCGAGCAGCAACTGCCTCTCGGCATCACGCCCCGGATAACCCAGGCTCAGGCGCATCAGAAACCGGTCCAGCTGGGACTCAGGCAGCGCGTGAGTGCCCAGCTGGTCGTGCGGATTCTGCGTGGCGATCACGAAGAACGGGTGGGGCAGAGGGCGGGTCTCGCCTTCGACCGACACCTGTTTTTCCTCCATGGCCTCCAGCAGGGCGCTCTGGGTTTTCGGGCTGGCCCGGTTGATCTCGTCAGCCAGCAGGACCTGGGCAAACAGAGGTCCAGGATGAAAAACGAAACCCTGCCGTTCCCGGTTGAAGACCGACACCCCCATGAGGTCGGTGGGCATCAGGTCCGGGGTGAACTGCACCCGGGAGAAATCCAGGCCGAACGTCCGGGCCAGCGCCTGGGCGAGCGTGGTTTTGCCGACGCCGGGCACGTCTTCGATCAGCAGATGGCCGCCAGCCAGCAGGCAGGTCACGGCATCGCGGATCTGGTGCTCCTTTCCGACAATGACCGTGGTAAGCTGACGGAACAAAGAGGAGATGATGTGTTGCGGCGCATCCATGACGTGACGATACCGTAAAAAGGCTGCCATGAATTCCACGGGTTATTTTTCACACAGGACATGTTTGAAGCACGAAATGGGCGCAGGTCATCCGGAGTGTCCTGAACGCATCGGGGCCATCGAAGACCGGCTGCTCATCACAGGACTGGGCGATGCCCTTGACCGACGGGAGCCCACACCGGCCTCCGTGGCCGAGCTGGAACTGGCCCACAGCCGCATGTACATCGCCGCCATTCGGGGGCTCACCGACGAGCTCCGGGAAGAAGTGCTGGCTGGTGGCCCGACCCACACCCAGCTCGACCCGGACACTTCCATCAACGTGCACAGCTGGGAAGCGGCACTGCTGTCGGCCGGGGCGGCCATCGACGCCACCGATGCCGTGATCGCTGGCGAGATGGAAAACGCCTTCTGCGCCGTCAGACCGCCAGGCCATCATGCCTGCCGGGACAAGGCGATGGGCTTCTGCATTTTCAACAACGTGGCCCTGGCTGCGAAGCATGCCCTGGAGCGTCACGGCTTGAGTCGGGTGGCGATCATCGACTTCGACGTTCACCACGGCAACGGCACCGAAGACATCGTCGCGGGCGATGACCGGATCCTGATGTGCAGCTTCTACCAACACCCGTACTACCCGGAATGGCCGCACGCCAATGCCAGCAATCTCGTCAACCTGCCTGTGCCTGCCTACAGCAAAGGCATGGACATCCGCGAGTTGATCGACACCGCCTGGCTGCCCCGTCTGGAAGCTCATCGTCCGGAGATGATCTTCATCAGTGCCGGTTTCGATGCCCACCGTGAGGATGACATGGGTCAGCTCGGGCTGGTGGAGCAGGATTATGTCTGGATGACCCAGCAGCTCAAGCAGGTGGCCAGGCGCCATGCCCAGGGGCGTATCGTCAGCATCCTCGAAGGCGGCTACAACCTCAGTGCACTGGCCCGTAGTGTCGAGGCCCATATCCGGGTGCTGGCCGATCTCTGAGATGCCGAGGTTTTTCCCATGAGTTCTGATGATCCCATCCTGCTGCACACCCGCGATGACCGTGGTGTGCACACCCTCACGCTCAACACCCCGAAGGCTTTCAATGCCCTGAGTGAAGCCATGCTTGCGGCCTTGTCTTCGGCGCTCGACGAAGTCGCCCGGGACGAGTCGGCCCGGCTGGTGGTTCTGGCGGCTGCCGGCAAGGCTTTCTGTGCCGGACACAACCTGAAGGAGATGAAGGCCCATCCCTCGCTGGCCTACTACCAGCAGCTGTTTGCCCAGTGTTCCCGGATGATGATGCAGATCCAGCGGCTCCCGGTGCCGGTGATTGCCCGGGTTCAGGGCCTGGCCACGGCAGCTGGTTGTCAGCTGGTGGCGCAGTGCGATCTCGCGGTGGCCGTCGAAGAGGCCCGCTTTGGCGTCAATGGCATCGACGTGGGCCTGTTCTGTGCCACACCCAGCGTGCCTCTGGTTCGCAACGTGCCCACCAAGGTGGCGATGGAGATGCTGCTGACCGGTGAATTCATGTCGGCACAGGAGGCCCGGGCGCGTGGGCTGGTCAATCGGGTGGTGGCTGCCGACGCACTGGATGCCGAGGTCGAGCGTCTGGCGGCTTCCATCCTGGCCAAGCCGCGCGAAGCCATTGCCATGGGCAAGGCGGTGTTCTATCAGCACCGTGAAACCGGTATCGAAGCCGCCTATCAGCTGGCCGGACAGACCATGGCCTGCAACATGGTTCATGACGTTGCTCAGGAGGGTGTGCAGGCTTTTATCGAGAAACGCTCACCTTCCTGGAAAGTTATTTAATATCATCAAATGACACTTGTCAGGGTTATTGGGGTTCCCTATAATCACAAAAAAGAACGGTCGTTCGTTTTTTTCGTCGTACAATCTTGACGTTTACGTAAACGTCAATTCAGGCGTCTTTCACCGTTCAATCAACAGGAGCAAGGCATGAAGATACTGGTCCCCGTCAAACGCGTGGTGGACTACAACGTGAAGGTGCGCGTCAAGGCCGATGGCTCGGGCGTGGACATCGCCAACGTCAAGATGAGCATGAACCCGTTTGACGAGATTGCGGTGGAAGAAGCCGTGCGCCTGAAAGAAAAGGGCGTGGCCACCGAAGTCATCGCCGTCTCCTGCGGCGTGGCCCAATGCCAGGAAACCCTGCGCACCGCCATGGCCATCGGCGCCGATCGCGCGATTCACGTCGAAACCGATGCCGAACTCCAGCCCCTGGCGGTGGCCAAACTGCTCGCCGCTCTGGTGGCCAAGGAACAGCCGGGCCTCGTGATCCTGGGCAAGCAGGCCATCGACGACGACGCCAACCAGACCGGCCAGATGCTCGCGGCCCTCACCGACCTGCCGCAAGCCACCTTCGCCTCCAAGGTCGAAGTGGCCGACGGCAAGGCCCAGGTCACCCGCGAGATCGACGGCGGCCTCGAAACCCTGTCGGTGAGCCTGCCGGCCATCGTCACCACCGACCTGCGCCTGAACGAGCCGCGCTACGTGACGCTGCCCAACATCATGAAGGCCAAGAAGAAGCCGCTGGACAACGTCAAGCCCGCCGACCTGGGCGTGGACGTGACGCCGCGCCTCAAAACCCTGAAGGTGGCCGAGCCCGCCGGGCGCAAGGCCGGCATCAAGGTGGCCGATGTGGCTGCCCTGGTCGACAAGCTGAAGAACGAAGCCAAGGTGATCTGAGGAGCCCACTGACATGACTGCACTGGTGATTGCCGAACACGACAACGCGTCCCTCAAAGGCGCCACCCTCAACACCGTCACCGCGGCCGCCGCTTGCGGGGGCGACGTCCACGTCCTGGTCGCCGGCCACCACGCCGCTGGTGCCGCCCAGGCCGCGGCCCAGATCGCGGGCGTGAGCAAGGTCCTCCACGCCGATGGCGGCAGCCTCGCGCACGGCCTGGCCGAGAACGTGGCCGCTCAGGTGCTGGCCATCGCGGGCAGCTACACCCATATCCTGTTTCCCGCCACCGCCAGCGGCAAGAACGTGGCCCCGCGCGTGGCCGCCAAGCTCGACGTGGCCCAGATCAGCGACATCACGCAGGTGATCAGCGCCGACACCTTCGAGCGCCCCATCTACGCCGGCAACGCCATGGCCACGGTGCAAAGCAGTGATGCGGTCAAAGTGATCACAGTGCGCACCACCGGCTTCGATGCCGCGGCTCAGGGGGGCAGTGCCGCCATCGAGACGGTGGCTGCCGTGGCCGACAGTGGCAAGAGCGCCTACGTGGGCAGCGAGATCGCCAAGAGCGATCGGCCCGAGCTGACGGCCGCCAAGATCATCGTCTCGGGTGGCCGGGCGCTGGGCAGCAGCGAGAAGTTCGACGAGGTCATGACGCCGCTGGCCGACAAGCTGGGGGCTGCGCTGGGCGCCAGCCGTGCGGCGGTGGACGCGGGCTACGCGCCCAACGACTGGCAGGTGGGCCAGACCGGCAAGATCGTGGCGCCGCAACTCTATGTGGCCTGCGGGATCAGCGGCGCCATCCAGCACCTGGCGGGCATGAAGGACTCCAAGGTGATCGTGGCGATCAACAAGGACCCCGAAGCCC
>CAZEZY010000108.1:0-8455 GCA_964516635.1 uncultured Tepidimonas sp.
TGGTCAGGGTACATGGTCTCGGAGGTGTTGCCATCCGCGGCCACCTGCCAGCCCGACAGGTACACGGCTTCGAGGCCAGCCTTGGCCTGCTGCATGGCCTGACCAGCGGTGATGGCGCCGAAGGCATTCACGTAGCCCTTCTTGGCGCCGCCGTTGACCTTGTCCCACAGCTTGCGGGCGCCGTTCTGGGCAAAGGTGTACTCGGGCTGCACGCTTCCACGCAGGCGGACCACATCAGCGGCAGAATAGCCCCGTTTGACACCCTTCCAGCGAGGATTGTTGGCCCAGTCTTTTTCCAGCGCTTCGATCTGCTGCTGGCGGCTCAGTTGTTGATTGATGGCGGACGACATGACTCACTCCTAAGGTTAAAAACAAACCGGGCGGCCCGGTTGCATGAGCGCATGCAATTCCGATGCCGTTGATTGGATTCTAAGTCTTATATAAGACCAAAAACACATCTTATGTCTTATACAAGACATATATTTATTCATTCAAAATCATATGCTTGTGATTGATATTTCTCAATACGAAAATTTGTTCTTCCACTTGAAATGGTTTTTTGCACCGCAGCATTGCAATATTCCATAAGATAAATAGATAATTTTGTATGGTGAAAAATAAGGCTGTTCCATGGCTCTCTTATGGTGCACTGGCATTGAGCATGGCGCTGGTGGGCAGCTATGTGGCCCTGTCCAAGCCGCTGGTCGCGGCCCTGCCGGTTTTTTTGCTGGCATGGTTGCGCTTTGCCATTGGTGCCGTGGCCATGCATGGCTGGATCAAGAAACCGCCAGAAGAGCCCGCACTGGATGGTCGCACCCGGGTAGCGCTTTTTTTCGAATCCTTTCTCGGCAACTTCCTGTTTTCCCTCTGCATGCTTTACGGCATCAGCCTCACCACCGCGACGGCAGCCGGTGTGATCATGGCCGCCCTGCCTGCCGTCGTGGCAGTGCTGAGCGGCCTGTTCCTGCGCGAGGCCATCACCCACCGAACTCGCTGGGCCATCGCACTGGCCGTGACAGGGATCGGCCTCTTTTCCCTGGGGAACGCTTCGCCCGCCAGCCAGGTGGACTCGCTCTGGATGGGCATCCCATTGCCACTGATCGGCAATGGACTGATTCTTTGCGCGGTCTTTTGCGAAGCCTCCTATGTGGTGATAGGGAAACGCCTCACGGCCCGTTTGGGGCCCAAACGCATTTCGGCGCTCATCAACCTGTGGGGGCTGGCACTGATGACACCACTGGGCGCGTGGGCACTGCTGCACACCGGCCTTCCGCAACTGACACCCGACCTGTGGGCGCTGCTGGTGTTTTATGGCCTGGCGGCCAGCGTCTGGACGGTCTGGCTCTGGATGCATGGCATGAAGACCGTGCCCGCGAGTCAGGCAGGCGTCTTCACGATACTGCTTCCATTGAGCACTGCTCTGGTGGGCGTGCTTTTTCTGGGAGAAACGCTGTCACTGCTGCAATGGCTGGCTTTCGGCATCGCACTGGCCGGACTCCTGGTGGCCACCGCGCCCGATATCAGGCGCACCAGAGCCCGGTCGGATCGGTGATGCCCATCCACAAAGCCCAGCCCGACAGCAGCATCAGGGCCAGACCGGCCAGACGAATCCCCCAGCCACCAGAGCGGGCATCCTTGAGCTTGAGCAGCAGCCAGGGCGCTGCCACCATCGAAACCATGGTCCCGGCGGCGAAGGCTGCCATGACCACACCACCGTGGAGTGCACTGGCGGTGAGAGAAGCGACCAGCAACGCCGAATACAGCAACCCACAAGGCATGAGTGACCACCCCACCCCCAGCACGACGGGCGCCTTGGCCCCCAGAGCGGTCATGACCGGGCGGGTCTTGCGCCAGACGGCCTGAGCCCAACCATCGATAAAGGCCGGTTGCCGCGCATTCAGCAACAGGATCAGCCCGAGCAGCAGGGCCGCCACATGCATCATGGTCCAGAGGGGTCGAATCACGGCCGTCTGCTGGCCCATCCAGGCAAGACCCTGGATCGTCCCACCGGCCAGCGCGCCCATCAGGCTGTATCCCACCAAGCGGCTGAACTGAAATGTCCAGAGGGCACGGGTGCTGCGGGGCCCGGCAGCACGGGCAATACCCGCACAGGCCGCACCACACATGGCCACACAGTGCGGACCACCGACCAGCCCCATCACCAGGGCCGAAACCGCCATCGATTCGAGCATCAGATGATTTTCGAAAAACGGGCCCGGTCCTGATCCACCTGCAGATACTTGTCGAACACCATGGCAATGGCGCGCACCAAATACCAGCCCGCACTCGTGACCTCGATACAACTGTCACTGAGCTTGACGAGACCCATGTTCTCGAAATCACGCAACCGCTCAAGCTCCTTGGCAAAGTAGCTCCTGAAATCGATCAGGTGCCCCAGACCGACCGATTCGAAATCGACCGCTCCCTGGCACATGATGGCCATGATCACGGACCGGCGCAAGACGTCGTCCCGATTCAAGGCCAGCCCACGCACAATCGGCAGACGCCCCTGATCCAGCGCGTCGTAGTACTCCTCGAGCGTCTTGGCATTCTGGCTGTAAGTGGCGCCGATGCGCCCGATGGCAGACACCCCGAGCGCAATCAGATCGCAGTCAGGCTGGGTGCTGTAGCCCTGGAAATTCCGGTGGAGGCGACCCTGTCGTTTCGCCACGGCCAACGCATCGTTGGGCAGCGCGAAATGATCCATGCCGACATACACATAACCTGCTTCGCTCAAAGCATCGAGAGAAGCGGCCAGCATCGCCAGTTTGTCAGCCCCGCAAGGCAGTTCGGCCGCCATGATCCGGCGCTGCGGCTTGAAGCGAGCGGGCAGATGGGCATAGGCATACAGGGCAATGCGATCTGGACGCAAGGCATTCACCTGCTCGAGCGTGTGCCGGAAAGACTCCGGGGTCTGCTGTGGCAACCCATAAATCAGGTCGACGTTGACCGATTCAAAACCGATCCGGCGGGACGCCTCGACCAGATCGAAAACCTGTTCAGCGGGCTGGATGCGGTGGACGGCTTTCTGAACCGTGGGGTCGAAATCCTGGACACCAAAACTGAGCCGGTTGAACCCGAGGGTATGCAGATGCTCCAGACGCTGGACGGTGACCGTTCGCGGGTCGACTTCGATCGAGTATTCACCACCTGGCGCCAACGTGAACTGCCGCCGGATCATGGAAACCAGGTCTTCCAGTTCGGCGTCGTTGAGGAAAGTGGGCGTGCCTCCACCCAGATGCATCTGGGAGACGTGGTGACCACGGCCAAAGTGCTGCACCTGCAATTCGAGTTCACGCGAGAGGTAGCGCAGGTATTCAGCGGCCTTGCTGTGGTGCTTGGTGATCACCTTGTTGCAGGCACAGTAATAGCAGAGCGAGGCACAGAACGGGATGTGCACATACACCGAAAGTGGCAATGCCAGCGAACCCGCGCGCCTCTGCTCCAGTGCCTGGATGTAGTCGCGCTCATGGAAGGCCTCGACAAAGCGGTCGGCAGTGGGATAAGAGGTGTAGCGAGGGCCGGGCACATCGAAGCGCCTTAGCAAGTCCTCGTCAATGACATGTTTCACGGATGTTTTCTCCAATTTGACGAGACTGTGCATCAGTTTTGGCGCCTCGCCATTGACTTGAGTCAAACAACATGGACATCATGGGCATCTCAGGGTTTATCATAGATTTGAGTTAAGCTTGTCGAAATATCAGCCATCAGTTATGGATATACAGAGCATCAAGGTCGCCTGCTCGAGTTGCAACCTTCGGGAGTTGTGCTTGCCCATGGGACTCAGCAACGAGGAACTGGACAAACTGGATCACGTGATCTCGACTCGGAAACGGGTGAGACGTGGCACTTCCCTGTTCAATGCCGGAGACCCTTTCACGTCCCTGTTCGCCGTGCGCTCGGGTTTTTTCAAGACCAGTGTGACCACAGCGGATGGCCGTGATCAGGTCACCGGATTCCAGATGACGGGTGAGATCATCGGCATGGATGGCATCGTGCACGACAAGCATTCGTGCGCAGCCATCGCGCTGGAAGATGCCGAAGTCTGTGTGCTGCCCTTTGACAAGCTTGAAAGCCTCTCGCGCGAATTCAGCACCCTTCAGCACCACGTTCACAAGATCATGAGCCGGGAGATCGTGCGGGATCACGGGGTCATGCTGCTGCTGGGGAGCATGCGCGCCGAAGAACGACTGGCTGCCTTCCTGCTGAATCTGGTCCAGCGCCTGCATGCCAGAGGGTTCTCCCAGTCCGAACTGATCTTGCGCATGACCCGCGAAGAGATCGGCAGTTATCTGGGCATGAAACTCGAAACGGTCAGCCGCACCTTCTCACGCTTCATGGACGACGGCATCATCGATGTGAAGCAGCGCTATGTGCACATCAAGAACACGGATGCCCTCCAGAAAATGGTGAACCCGCAACCCTGCAACTGATTCAGCGTGGCAAGCGATGGCCACAACCACCGCCCTGACATCCAGGGTCACCTGGTTCCTTGGCGCAATCGGCGGGACGCTGATCAGGCGGTACGGGGCAGCGGTTCACCTCGAAGGGTGACATCGCCAAGGTCGTGGTCAGAAAGCTCGAGGCCA
Source organism: uncultured Tepidimonas sp. (assembly GCA_964516635.1). Taxonomy (GTDB): domain Bacteria; phylum Pseudomonadota; class Gammaproteobacteria; order Burkholderiales; family Burkholderiaceae_C; genus CAZEZY01. Next base: position 4,590 of record CAZEZY010000108.1, read on the forward strand.
TGGTGACTGCCCAGAAAAAGAAGAACGCCATGGTGTAAACGGCCTGGCGAGACACTTCGAGCGGTTGGCCGCGCCACTGGATATCTGCTGGATCGACCATCGCAAACACGACCATCTCCAGCAACGCCGCCATCAGAAAGGCGGGCCAGGCAATCCACATCAATCGCTGTGCCATGTCGGATCAGTCTTTCGGGAGTTCCGGGCTGGCCACGTGGTTGCGGGCCTTGCGCGCAGGCGTGAGACTCATTTCAAGAGCTGCACGCTGCTCGGGTGTCATCTTGTCGAGGAGTTCCTGATCCAGCTGGATGACGGGCGGCGGCGTCTTGTCCAGCAGGGGATCGCTGCTCATCACCTTCACGGCAATGACCGCAGCCGTGATGCTGCCCATCACCGCCACCAGGGGCAGGCCGATCACCAGCCACATGTAGGGTTCACGGTACCAGGGAACCGACTTTCTGGCCGAAAAAGAGGACATGGGCTGGGTCATGGTGTTCATGAATCTGATCCTTGGAAACGATCGGCGGGGTGATCAACGGGGAATGATGAAAACCGATTTCTCGGACACGCTGACGGAGCCATCCGTGCCCGAAACAATGTCGAAAACGATGGGATGTGAACCCGATCCGGCGGCTTGGGGAGGGACCTGAACCGTGACAGCCACCGCACGCACTTCAGTGGGCAGCACGCTCACGGTCTGATCGGAGACGATCGCGATATCGGGCAGGCCGCTCACCGACAGGTTGAAAGTCTGAGGCTGCTCGGTCGCATTCATGATCTGCAGACGATAGACGTTCTCGATCCGCCCCATCTCGACCATTCTCGCCAGGGCGCCCCGGTCGCGAATCACATCCACCTTGAGCGGTGTGCGCAGGTAAAGGCTGGTCAGCACCGCCAGGGTGATGGCGAGCAGAATCCCGGAGTAGACCAGTACACGTGGCCGGAACACCCGGCGGATCATCTGCCTGGTGTTCCATCCCTGGGTCACCCCGTTCTGAGTGGAATACCGGATCAGACCACGGGGATAGCCCACCTTGTCCATCACATCGTCACAGACATCAATGCAGGCGCCACAACCGATGCACTCGTACTGGAGACCCTTGCGGATGTCGATACCCGTCGGGCAGACCTGGACGCAAAGCGTGCAATCCACACAGGCACCCAGCCCAAGGGACCTGGGGTCTGCTTTTTTCGATCGTGGCCCACGTGGCTCACCACGGGATTCGTCGTAGGTGACGATCATGGTGTCCTTGTCGAACATGGCGCTCTGAAAGCGAGCGTAGGGGCACATGTACTTGCAGACCTGCTCGCGCATGAAACCGGCATTGCCATAGGTGGCAAAACCGTAAAACACGATCCAGAACGTCTGCCAGGGGCCCAGATCCCACTGAATGACGGCGGCGCCGAGTTCCTGAATGGGTGTGAAATACCCCACGAAGGTGAAGCCGGTCCACAGACCAAACGCGATCCAGAGAAAGTGCTTGAACCACTTCTTGCCAAATTTCTGCAGTGACAAAGGCGATTGATCAAGGCGCATCCGGGCGGAGCGATCGCCCTCCACCTTCTTCTCGATCCAGAGATAGATTTCGGTGTAAACGGTCTGCGGGCAGGCGTAACCGCACCACAATCGGCCTGCGACTGCCGTGAACAGGAACAGGGCCAGGGCCGATATGACCAGCAGGCCCGTCAGGTAAATGAAGTCCTGTGGGTACAGGACCAGATTGAAGATGTAAAAGCGTCGCGCCTCCAAGTCGAACAGAACGGCCTGCCGGCTGTTCCACTCGAGCCAGGGCAGCCCGTAAAAAACGATCTGCGTGAGCCAGACCAACCCCCAGCGCCATTTGCTGAACAGGCCCAGGACGGACCGGGGGTAGATTTTCTGCCGGGACGCGTAGAGGGAAACCTCGACTTCGTCATCGGCGGCGGCAGCGCCGCCTTGTGACTGGTCTGCACTCACGATGCAAGTTGCTCGATATCAGTTCTTGGGCTGGTTGGATTTGCCCCAGACATAGGCGGTGAGCACATGGATCTGTTGCTCGGTGAGCAGGTGGTTTTGTGCCGGCATGACGTTGGTGATGCCTTGGTTGACCGCCCGCACGATGGCCTCCTCGCCCCAGCCATGCAGCCAGATGTTATCGGTCAGGTTCGGCGCACCCATGGCCGAGTTACCCGTGCCATCGGAACCGTGACAGGCCGCACAGGAAGCAAACCCCACCTTGCCAAGAGTCGCTTTGACCGTGTCGTGAGGACTACCAGACAGACTCAGCACATAGTGAGCAAGATTCGAGACCGCCTGAGCATCACCGACCGCAGCCGCCATCGGAGGCATCACACCCATCCGACCCTGCGTGATGGTGGTGCGAATGGCTTCAGGGTCGCCTCCCCAGTTCCAGTCGGCGTCCGTCAGGTTCGGGAAGGTCTTGCTGCCGCGTGCATCGGAACCATGACACTGGGCACAATAGTTCATGTAAAGGCGTTCACCGATCGCCATGGCAGCGGGGTCACCGGCCAGTTTCTCGGGTTCCATCTCGCTGAAAGCCGCGTACAGGGGTGCGATCGCGTCGAGATTGCGCTGCTTTTCCGCCTCATACTGGCCGACAGAAGACCAGCCGAGTTGTCCCCCCACCTTGCCAAACATCGGGTACAGCGCGCCGTAAACCAGACCGAAGATCACCGTGATGATGAACAGGTACACCCACCAACGAGGGAGAGGGTTGTTCATTTCACGCAGGTCTTCGTCCCAGACGTGACCGGTGGTGTTGTCGTCACTGGCCTTGACCTTGGTGGTACCGCTGATCCACAGCAATATCAGGCAGGCAATGATGCTGATGAAAGTCAGCCCGGCCACATACAGGTGCCAGAAATCACTCGTAAAGTCGCTCATGATGGTTCTTCTCGTTGTTGAGGGGCTGCTTAATCGTCCTTGAAGGGCAACTGGGCGGCTTCATCGAAGCGGGCCTGGTTGCGCTTGGACCAAGCCCACCAGACGATGCCCAGAAACACCAGCAGACTGATCACGGTCACGATGCTGCGAAAGTCGTTCACGTCCATGCTTGTTCCCCTCGTGATTTAGCGGACTGCCGTGCCCAGGCTCTGCAGATAGGCGATCATGGCGTCCATTTCGGTCTTGCCTTTCACCGCTTCCACCGACGCTGCAATTTCATCGTCGGTGTAAGGCGCACCCAGTGTGCGGAGGGCGCGCATGCGAGCGGGCATGGATTCGGCGTTCACCAGCTTGCGCTCAAGCCAAGGATAAGCAGGCATGTTCGACTCGGGAACCAGATCACGAGGGTTGATCAGGTGGATGCGGTGCCACTCATCCGAGTAGCGACCACCCACCCGGGCCAGGTCCGGACCTGTGCGCTTCGAACCCCACTGGAAGGGACGGTCGTAGACGAACTCACCGGCGAGCGAGTAGTGTCCGTAACGCATGGTCTCGGCGTGGAAGGGGCGGATCATCTGCGAATGACAGCCGTAGCAGCCTTCCTTCACATACACATCACGCCCCGCCAGTTGCAGCGCGGTGTAGGGCTTGACACCCTCCACCGGCTGTGTGGTGGACTTCTGGAAGAAGAGAGGAACGATTTCGACCAGACCACCGACCGCGATGACCAGCACGATCAGCACAATCATCAGGAAGTTGTTGGTCTCGATCCGCTCGTGGGTGAAACCCTTGGGAGATTCGTTGTGATTTGCCATGTTGTTTCACTCCTCAGGCGTGGGCGGGAGCCGGAATCTTGACCATCGGAACCGCGCCCGACTTCAGACCCGCTCGGGCCGTCATCCAGACGTTCCAGGCCATCACGCACATGCCACCCAGGTACATGGCACCGCCGATCAGCCGGATGACATAGAAGGGGAAGCTGGCC
>CAZEZY010000109.1:0-8279 GCA_964516635.1 uncultured Tepidimonas sp.
TGAGCGCAATCGTAGATATCGTCGGCCGCGAAGTGCTGGACAGCCGTGGCAACCCCACGGTGGAATGTGACGTGCTGCTGGAAAGTGGCGTCATGGGCCGCGCGGCTGTGCCATCCGGTGCATCCACCGGCAGCCGTGAGGCCATCGAACTGCGTGATGGCGACAAATCCCGGTACCTCGGCAAGGGCGTGCTCAAGGCGGTGGAGCACATCAACACCGAAATCAGCGAGGCCGTGCTGGGCCTCGACGCCTCCGAACAGGCCTTCCTGGACAAGACCCTGATCGACCTCGACGGCACCGAGAACAAGGGCCGCCTGGGTGCCAACGCCATGCTGGCGGTCTCCATGGCGGTGGCCCGGGCGGCGGCCGAAGAAGCCGGCCTGCCGCTGTACCGCTACTTTGGTGGCAGCACCCGCATGCAGATGCCCGTGCCCATGATGAACGTCATCAACGGAGGCGCGCACGCGAACAACAACCTCGACATCCAGGAATTCATGATCCTGCCGGTGGGCGCACCCAGCTTCCGGGAAGCGATTCGCTGGGGTGCCGAGGTGTTCCATGCGCTCAAGAAAATCATCCACGACAAGGGCATGAGCACCGCCGTCGGCGACGAAGGCGGTTTTGCCCCCTCCGTGGCCAACCACGAAGCCGCCATCCAGCTGATCCTGGAAGCCATCGACAAGGCCGGCTACACCGCCGGTGAGCAGATCGCGCTGGGCCTGGACTGCGCCGCCAGCGAGTTCTTCAAGGATGGCAAGTACCACCTCGAAGGCGAAGGCCTGGTCTTGAGCGCCGCCGAGTGGACGAACATCCTCGCCACCTGGGTCGACAAGTACCCGATCATCAGCATCGAAGACGGCATGCACGAAGGCGACTGGGACGGCTGGGCCCACCTGACCGAACGCCTGGGCAAGAAAGTGCAACTGGTGGGCGACGACCTGTTCGTGACCAACACCCAGATCCTGAAAGAAGGCATCCGCAAGGGCATCGCCAACTCCATCCTCATCAAGATCAACCAGATCGGCACCCTCACCGAAACCTTCGAGGCCATCGAGATGGCCAAGCGCGCCGGCTACACCGCCGTCATCAGCCACCGCTCGGGCGAAACCGAAGACAGCACCATTGCCGACATCGCGGTGGGTCTGAATGCGGGCCAGATCAAGACGGGTTCGATGAGCCGCTCCGACCGCATGGCCAAGTACAACCAGCTGCTTCGCATCGAGGAAGACCTCGGCGACGTGGCCAGCTACCCCGGTCGAGACGCGTTCTACAACCTGCGTTGATGCCTCCTCCACGGCCGAGCGCTGCCCCACCATGAAAGCCCGCTGGGTTGCCGCCTTGCTTGTCGGCTTGCTGGTGGTGCTGCACGTCCAGTTGTGGTCGGGTCGGGGCAGCGTGACGCAGGTTCGGGACTGGCGATCCGAACTGCAGAAGCTCGAAGCCGCCAATGCCGAAGCCCGCCTGCGCAACGAACAGCTGGCCAATGAAGTGCGCGATCTGCAAGAAGGTCTTGACATGGTCGAGGAACTGGCCCGTCATGATTTGGGCATGGTGAAACCCAACGAGATCTTCGTGCAGATCCAGCGCCCCGGTCCATGACGCCAACTTGCTGGTGGCTGGTGGGTGCAGCCGCACCGGAGGTCATCACGGGCATTCCTGCATCGCACCGGATTCATTGCCTCGCCCTGCCCGATCGGCCCGCCTTGCAGCGGGCCGTGGCTGCCGCGTCAGGCCCGACCGGGCAGTTCCCCGCCGCACGCATCCTCCTGCTGGCCACCGACAGCCCCTGGGCAGACGCCAATGAAGCCGCTTTGCGCGAGGTGCTCGAGAAAGCGAACGGCCCGTTTCAGGTGATTCACCCGCAATCGGCAGGCTGGCTGCCAGCGGTGCTCAGCCTCCTGGGCGTGACGCCCACTCCCGAAAGGCCTGCCTACCGACCTTGGGCCTGCGAACGGTGCGCCGACCCGGTGTGTGAGCATCAGCTGTTCCGGCGACTCCTGGAAGAACGCCGCGCTCCATGACGCTCACTGAATCCGGGACGATCCCGGGGGTTGCTGCCGCGGATTCAGAAAGATCTGCGCCGCGTCCACGGGATCGAACACATAGCGTGCGCCGCAGAAATCGCAGTCGATATCCACTTGCCCCTGCTCGGCCAGGATGCTTTCCACCTCCTCCACCCCCAGACTCTGCAGCATGCCCGTCACTCGCTCGCGAGAGCAGGTACAGGCGAATCGGGGTTGGGTCGGTCCCTGGGCCGGTTCAAAACGCTGCAGGGGTTCCTGCCAGAACAGGCGGTGCAGGATGGTGTCGGCATCCAGCGACAGCAGCTCTTCCTTCTTGAGGCTGGCCGCCAGCAGGGCGATGCGGTTGTAGTCCTCGCTGCGGCCAATGGCGTCTTCACGGGCCTGCGCCGCCGCCGAACCCGACAGGTTGGCTTCGCCCGTGGCCGGAATGCGCTGGATCAGCAAGCCGGCTGCCATCCGGTCATTGGCAGCCAGCACCAGCCGGGTGTCCAACTGTTCGCTCTGCAGCATGTAGTGCTCCAGCACCTCGCTGATGCGTTCAAGCTTTTCGTGGCGATCCCCGAACAGCGGCACCACGCCCTGGTAGGGCTGCTGGCCGGGCAGTCGGTCCTTCGGGTCGAGCGTGATGGCGCAGCGCCCCTTGTTGTTGACATTGATCAGGTGACTCAGCGGGGCTGCATCCGCCACTTCACCGATCACCTTGGCCGTGGCCCGGAAGGCGAAATCGGGCTGGACCTCAGCCACCGCCAGCTTCACCGGACCATCGCCAAACACCTGCAGCACGAGGGAGCCGTTGAACTTGATGTTGCCCTGCATGAGCACGGCCGCCGCCGCCATCTCGCCAAGCAGGTCGGTCACCGCCCTGGGGTAGCCACCCGACTCATCATGACGCTGCAACAGTGCCTGCCAGCTGTCGGTGAGCCGCACCAGCATGCCGCGAACGGGCAGGCCTTCAAAGAGAAATTTGTGCAGTTCCGACACGGTCAGTCGCGCTTTCTGAAGCCGGTCTGGTAACGCCGGGCATTGTCGATGTAATGCTGCGCACTGCGGCGGATGCCTTCAATCTGCTCAGGCGTGAGCTGACGCACCACCTTGGCCGGGCTGCCCAGAATCATGGAGCCATCGGGGAACTCCTTGCCTTCGGTCACGAGGGCGCGGGCACCGACCAGGCAGTTCCGGCCGATCTTCGCGCCATTGAGGATCACGGCGCCGATCCCGATCAGTGATTCGTCACCAATGGTGCAGCCATGCAGCATCACCTGATGGCCGATCGTGACGTTCTCGCCGATGGTGAGCGGAAAACCGATGTCGGCGTGCAGCACGCTGGCGTCCTGGATGTTGCTGCCCCGACCGACAGCGATGGTTTCGGTATCGCCGCGCAACACGGCGCCAAACCACACGCTGCTGTCTTCAGCCAGCATGACCCGGCCCATCACCTGGGCGCTGTCGGCCACAAAGGCACTCGGGTGCACCTGTGGCACCTCATCATCTAGTTGGTAGGTACTCATCCTTAGAATTGTAGGATGCAAGCCCAAGAAATGCGCGAACTGGCCCTCGAGGCGCTCTGCTGCCCGGACGTCGACGAGAAATGCGCCCGCGTGGCCGAACTGCCGGATCTGGCCCCCATGCTGCACCTGGACACCGCCGTCCGCCTGCCAGAACCCCCGGGCCTGCCTGGCCGCCCCCTGCGACCCTCGCTCATTCACCCGGGCGCGGTGCCACAACGCTCCCCCTTCACCCTGGAAGGCCATGCGGCACTCATCCACGCGATCTGCCACATCGAGTTCAACGCCATCAACCTGGCCCTGGACGCGATGTGGCGATTCCCCGACATGCCCGAGCCTTACTACCACGACTGGTTGCGGGTCGCCACCGAAGAGGCCTACCACTTCAGCCTGTTGCGTGAACACCTGCAGGACCTGCCCCACGACGGGCGAGCACATCCCTGGGACTATGGGGATTTCGATGCGCACGATGGCCTGTGGCTGATGTGCGAAAAAACCGCCGACGACATCGTGGCCCGCATGGCGCTGGTGCCTCGCACCCTGGAAGCCCGGGGTCTCGACGCCACGCCCCTCATCCAGGCCAAGCTGCGCAAGGTGGGCACCCCCCAGGCCAAGGAAGCCATCGGCCTGCTCGACATCCTCCTGCGCGACGAGGTGGGCCATGTGGCCATCGGCAACCGCTGGTACGCCTGGCTGTGTCAGCAACGCGGACTGGAACCGCTGTCCCATTACCGCCATCTCGCCAGACAGCACAGCGCCCCCAGGCTCAAGCCGCCATTCAACGACGAGGCCCGGCGACTCGCCGGGTTTTCTCAGGCCGAGCTGGATGACCTGCAACAGGTGATCTGACCCGTCAGCCGCGCGGGTGATGCCGAGCGTGCAACTGTTTCAGCCGTTCACGGGCCACATGGGTATAGATGGTCGTGGTGGAAATGTCGGCATGCCCCAGCAGCATCTGCACCGCTCGCAGATCGGCGCCGTGATTCAGCAGATGGGTGGCAAAGGCATGCCGCAAGGTGTGGGGTGACAGCGGCGCGTTGATGCCAGCCAGCCGGGCGTGCTTTTTCACCAGCGTCCAGAACATGACCCGGGTCATGCCACTGCCGCGTGCCGTCACGAACAGGTCGTCCGACACCTGCCCCGCCAGAATGGCCGGCCTGGCCTCGGCCAGATAGCGTTGCAGCCAGTGCAGCGCCTCGTCACCAAACGGCACCAGCCTTTCCTTGCTGCCTTTGCCCAGCACCTTCAGCACCTGATCGTTCAGGCTCAGCTCGAACAGCCGCAGGTGCACCAGTTCGCTCACGCGCAGGCCACTGGCATACATCAGCTCCAGCATGGCGCGATCGCGCAGCCCCAGGGGCTCGGCCACGTCGGGCGCCTGCAGCAGTTGTTCCACCTGAAGCTGGGTGAGGGTTTTGGGGACACGGGCCAGGCGCTTGGCCGGCATCAGCTTGAGGGTCGGGTCGGTGGCGGTGAGCCCTTCGCGCAGCGCCCAGCGGAAAAAACGGCGCAACACCGTCAGACGCCGGTTGGCCGATGACGCCTTGCCCGTCCCGTGCCTCGCCGCCAGATAGCCCAGCAATTCGGTTTCGGTGGCCTCGTGCAGTTCGAGCGGGGCGAGGCCCGCGCGGCGGCCGCCGGTGCCCGTGTCTGCCAGCCAGTCGGCCAGTGGCTGCAGGTCGCTCCGGTATGCGGCCAGCGTCTGCGGCGACAAGCCATCTTCCAGCCACAGCGCATCCAGAAAACGTTCCAGCACAGCCCATACCGATTTATCATTGAACGGATGCGCATCCTACACCCCATCCCCGCTTTCACCGACAACTACATCTGGGCGTTGCACGATGGCACCCAGGCGCTGGTGGTGGATCCGGGTGACGCCGTGCCGGTGATCGACTGGCTCCAGACCCAGGGCATTCGGCTCGCCGGCATCCTGATCACTCACCACCACGCCGATCACACCGGGGGCGTTGCCGACCTCATCCAACACTCAGACGCCATGGCCTGGGGTCCCGCCTTCGAAGCGTTGCCCGACGGGGTGCAACGCCTTCAGGGCGGCGACACCGTCACCTTGCTGGACCAGGTTTTCGAGGTGATCGACGTACCCGGGCACACCGCCGGCCACATCGCCTACTTCTGCCCCGACGTGGACGGCTCGCCGTTGCTGTTTTGTGGCGACACGCTGTTTTCCGCCGGCTGCGGGCGCCTGTTCGAAGGCACCCCCGCCCAGATGCTGGCCTCGCTGGACCGGCTGTCCCGCTTGCCCGGTCAGACCCGGGTCTGCTGCACCCACGAATACACCCTGTCCAACCTGCGCTTTGCCCACGCGGTGGAACCGGGCAACATCGAACTGGCCCGCCACACCATCTGGTGCGAAGCCGAGCGTGCGGCCGGGCGACCCACCCTGCCCAGCACGGTAGCGCGGGAGCGGGCCATCAACCCGTTTCTGCGCAGCCGGGAACCTTCGGTGCGTCAGGCGCTCACTCGTCACAACGCCCTAACGGCCTCCGATGAGGAGGCCTTTGCCGCGCTCAGGCGCTGGAAAGACGGTTTCCGCTGATCGTCACCGGACACCCCGACCCTTGAACCGCATGACACCTCCACGCCTCCTTCTCCTCTTGCTGGGTACCCTGATGCTGAGTGCCTGCACCACGCTGCCCACCTCGCCCACCACACCCCTGGCGGCCACGCTGCCCGCCGACCCTGAAGTCATTCAGAGTTCTGACCCCCGCCGGACGGTGACCAGCCCACCGCTGATCCCGAACGGACCGCTGCAGAGCATCGGGACGGCACCCACAAACCCATCCCCGACCGTGGTGGCGACCCTGGAGGCACCGGCCGACCTCTGGGAACGGGTCCGGCGCGGTTTTGCGATGCCCGAGCTCGACTCGGATCTGGTCCGGCACCACGAGCAGTGGTATGCCAACCGGCCCGAGTACATCCAGCGCATGGTTGACCGTGGCAGCAAATACCTGTTCCACATCGTTGAAGAAGTGGAACGACGCGGGCTGCCGCAGGAACTCGCGCTGCTGCCCTTCATCGAGAGCGCCTTCAACCCGCAGGCCGTCTCGCACGCCAGGGCTGCAGGCATGTGGCAATTCATGCCGGCGACGGGTCGGGATTTCGACCTCAAGCAGAATGCCTTCCGCGACGACCGGCGCGATGTGCTCGCCTCCACCCGCGCCGCCCTGGACTATCTGGAACGCCTTCACCGCATGTTCGGTGACTGGCACCTGGCCCTGGCCGCCTACAACTGGGGCAATGGCAACGTGTCGCGGGCCATCCAGCGCAACCGCGCCGCTGGACTGGAAACGGGTTATCTGGATCTGCGCATGCCTGAGGAAACGCGTCATTACGTTCCCAAGCTCCAGGCGGTCAAGAACATCATCGCAAATCCTCAGCGACTCAACGTCCGGCTGCCCAGGGTCGGGAACCACCCGTTCTTCGATGCCGTCACCCTAGACCGGGACATGGATGTCGAGCTCATCGCCGATCTGGCCCAAGTCAGCGTCACGGACTTCCGGCAACTGAATCCTTCGCACAACAAGCCCGTCATCATGGCAGCGGGAACCCCCACCATCCTGCTCCCCTGGGACAACGCCGTGCTGTTCGAGGAGCGCCTGCGTCAGCACGAGGGGCCGACGGCCAGCTGGACGGCCTGGCGAGTCCCCCGCCACATGACCACCGCCGAGGCAGCCAGGGAGCACGGCCTCACCGAGGCCCAACTGCGTGACGTGAACCGCATTCCGCCCCGGATGATGCTGCGCTCGGGCTCGACCTTGCTGGTGCCCCGTCAGGGCAAGCTCGACAACGATGTGCCCGAGCACATCGCCGACAACGGTCAGATCCTGCTGGCACCGGAAGCCGTGGCAGGCAAGGCCCGACGGGTCACCGTGAAATCGGGCGACACCCTGTCAGCCATCGCACGCCGCCACCGCGTGACCGTGGCCAACCTGCAGCGCTGGAACCAGCTCAAACCCCATCAGGCGATTCGGGTGGGTCAGGTCCTGACGATTCATGGTGGCACCGAACAGGCCAGCACGACCCCAGCGAAAACCGGCAAGGCGGCCAAACGCCCCACAGTCACCTCATCGGGCACCACCCGCACGGCTCAAGCCAGCAGCAAGACGCCAGTGACCACCCGGTGAAACACGCCCGGGCCAGGCCGGAAAAAAAAAAGGAAGCAGATGGCTTCCTTTTTTGTTGCATCAATGGAGCGGGAAACGAGGTTCGAACTCGCGACCTCAACCTTGGCAAGGTTGCGCTCTACCAGCTGAGCTATTCCCGCATGTCCTGCCAGTCATTCAGCAGAAAACGAAATTATAGCAGCACCCGTAACCTGCCTTGAACAGGTATTCGGCAGGCCAATGAACGATGAAACCAGTCGGATGATGAGTCATCAAAATCACAAAAATATCATTTCACTCATTTATTATGCGCACATGACAACCTGAAATCGCCCCCACCGATGACTTGAGACTGCAAGCCCATGGAATAGGGTATTCGTGACGCTGTTCAAGGCGCCCTTCAGCCACGAGGCGGCCATCCGGATGAATTACGAAGGCAGAGGTACCCATTTCGACGCGACTGTGCTCGATGCCTTTGTGGCGGTGGCAGAGGACTTCCAGGAAATCGCCCGATGCTACGCCGACGGTTGATCCCTGGGATTCATGGAGTGGTTGTGGTGGAAGACACATTCGTTCACCGCCCAGTGAGACGGGCGTATAGCCAGCCACCCCCAGCAGCACCCGTC
>CAZEZY010000110.1:0-8187 GCA_964516635.1 uncultured Tepidimonas sp.
GGGAAAAAACCAGGCCCCATGCGGTTGAGTTGCCCTATCTCGTATTCGCTGTAAGCGTACCAGCCCACGAAGACGCCCAGGGCCATCATGGCCAGCCCCCCCACCACGTCTCTGATGTCTCTGTTCCCCATGCCGTCTCCTCATTTTGAATGAACTGCATGGATTGGAACCGCAAACCAGGCTCCTGTGTTTAAGTAATTGCACGTAAAAGTGGCATCGAAACCCTCACCAGGTACCGGTCGTCTGCTGGCGACGCACAAAAGCGGCGATCAACTCTGCCACATCACGACGATCGGCACGTTGGGCGAAGTCGATGGCCGTGAGCCCTTGCTGGTTGCGAACCTTGGGGTCGGCTCCTTCCTCCAGCAGGAGCCTGACGACATCGCGGTGGCCGTAATGGGCGGCCATCATGAGCGGCGTGGTCTGGTTGGGGGATTCGGCGTCAATGAAGGCATGGTGCTCCAGCAGGAGGCGGGTAATGGCGGGTGCCGTGGGCCCTTTGTAAGTGGCCGCATAGTGCAGGGGTGTCCATCCGGGTTTGTTGACCTGTGCCTGGCGCGCGATGAGGGCCTCCACCAGGTCCAGATGGCCCCGGAGGGCTGCCATCATGAGCGGGTTTTCGTCGGTGCTGGCCCGGGCATTCACGTCGACTTCGGGTTGATCGATGAGAAACCGCGCCACGCGCAGGGACTCGTTGCGGAGGGCGAGGTACAGCGGTGGCTCAAGGTCCGGATTCGGGGTGTTGAAATCGAACCCGAGCGCTTGCAGCCGCTGAAGCGTGCGGACATCGTCTCGCTGGATGGCAATGAAAAACCGCTCGTAGGACCCGGACTGCGCAAACAGTGGCCCCAAAAAACCCATCAGTAAAGAAAAAACAATGGCTTGCAAAAGCATTTCAAAGTGATTTCTGGTTTGAAGACAGGGCATCATCAAACCAGAGGAGTCGTTTTGCTGAACAGTTGTTCAAAATTCCGGGTGGTGACATCGGCCACCGCTTCGACCGACAGGCCTTTGAGTTCGGCCAGCTGACGGGCCACATGAGGCACGTAGGCGGGGGAATTGGTCTTCCCCCGGTAAGGCACCGGAGCCAGGTAAGGGCTGTCGGTTTCGATGAGGCATCGGTCCATCGGCACCAGGCGGGCCACCTCGCGCAGGTCTTCGGCATTGCGGAAGGTCAGGATGCCCGAGAACGAGATGTAAAACCCCATGTCCAGCGCCGCACGAGCCACTTCACGGGTCTCGGTGAAGCAGTGAAACACCCCTCTGGCTTCGCCCTCTTCTTTCAGGATGGCCAGGGTGTCAGCCGAAGCGCTGCGGGTGTGGATGACGAGCGGCAGATCCGTCTGGCGTGCAGCGCGGATGTGCGTGCGAAAGCGTTCGCGTTGCCACGCCATGTCGGCCACGGTGCGCTCACCCAGGCGGTAATAGTCAAGCCCCGTCTCGCCGATGCCGACCACTCGGGGGTGCTGGGCGCCGGCCAGGAGGTCGTCGAGTTCGGGTTCGCGCACGCCTTCGTTGTCGGGGTGCACTCCGATGGTGGCCCATAGGCGATCGTCGCTCTGGGCAATCGCATGCACGGTTTCAAACTCTTCCAGGGTGGTACAGATGCACAGCGCCTGGTGAACTTGAGCCGTCTGCATGGCAGCCAGCACCTCAGGCAGCCGGGAAGAGAGCTCGGGAAAGCTCAGATGGCAGTGCGAATCGACAAACATGAATCAGGAAAGGGGTCAGAGCGTCTGGGTGGCCCGGTCGGATGCCAGGTGACCGCCCAGGATTTCCTCGATCCGGGCTTTCAGGATCCGGGATTTTTCATCGGAAGGGAAACGGATGCCGATGCCCTGGGTGCGGCCACCCGTGGCACCAGACGGGGTGATCCAGGCGACCTTGCCGGCGATCGGGTAGCGCTGGGGATCGTCAGGGAGCGTGAGAAGAACGTAGACGTCCATCCCCAGGTGGTATTCGCGGGCGGAAGGCACAAAAATCCCGCCTTCCGCGAACAGGGGGATGTAGGCCGCATACAGGGCGCCTTTTTCCTTGATCGACAGCTGGATGACGGTGGGGCGTGCGCCGCCAGGGACTTCTGCCATGCTCATGGCGCAGAGTGTACCGCGAGGGCCTGTTTCGCGCGCAGCGTCCAGGCTTCCAGCATGAGCCCCGCATTGAAGGGGTGTTCCATGGTTCGGGCGGCCTCCAGGAGGTCACGTTGCCACCGGTTCAGTGAACCCATGCTGGGTGGATGGGGCAGGTCTGGTGCCTCGAAGTAACGGGGTACACCCCCTGCCCGGCTGACCATGAGGTCGTGGCAGACCTTCAGGAGCGCATCCATCTGACGGGACACCGGCCAGTCGGCCAGCGCTCCAGCTTGGCCGGAAACAAGCGCTCGGGGCAATGCCGCCCAGTCCGACAGCGAAAAACCCGACAGCAGCCACTGACGGGCCAGTTCGGGGCGCCCGCCTGCGGCTTTCAACGCTCCCTTGAGCTCGGCGACAGACACCGCAGGCATCAGGCCGGTCAGCCAATCGATCGATTCCGCTGGCTCCGGCCATGTGAGCAGATGGGTCAGGCAGCGGCTGCGGATGGTGGGCAGCAAGGCATGGGCCGCTTCCGTGGCCAGGATGAATCGCACCGTCCCTGGCGGCTCTTCCAGGGTTTTGAGCAGGGCATTGGCGGATTCCAGGTTGAGCCGGTCAGCCGGGTAGACCAGCACCACCCTTGTGCCGCCCCGGGAAGCGGTCATCTGGGTGTAGGCAATGGCTTCCCGCGCGAGATCGACGCGTATTCCCTTGCCCGGCTTGAGTTCCTTGCGGTCGATCTTGTCCTGAGTGCGGGGATCGAGCGGCCATCCCTGTTCGATGGCCAGCACTTCGGGCATGAGCACAAACAGATCGGCGTGGGTGCGAACGTCGATGGCATGGCAACTGGCACAGGTGCCGCAGCTGCCTTCTGGCCGAGGTTGATCGCAGAGCCAGGTCCGGGCCAGTTCCAGTGCCAGTTCGTACTGGCCGAGGCCGGGAGCGCCGGCGATCAGCAGAGCGTGGCCTTTTTGCTGTCGCAGCGGATTGAGCTGACGCTTCAACCAGGGGGCCAGCGTACTCATTCGGCCGCCTTCAGCAGCCCGCGCGCCTCACAGGCCTGGCGGACCTGCATCCAGACCTGTTCGAGCGTGGTGGTGCCGTCAATCCGGACAAAACGGTCGGCGGCGTGTTCGGCACGCAGCCGATAGCCTTGGGCCACCCGCTCGAAAAAAGCCTCGGGTTCAGACTCGAACTTGTCTGGCGCACGAGCCTGCGAGAGTCGGGCCGCAGCCACCGACGGCGGGACGTCAAACCAAAGGGTCAGATCGGGTTCGAACCAGCCGGTCGAGGAGGTTTGCACCCATTGTTCGAGGGTGCGCAGAACCCCGAGATCGAAACCCCGGCCGTGGCCCTGGTAGGCGAAGGTGGCATCGGTGAATCGGTCGCAAAGCACGATTTCACCCCGCGCCAGTGCGGGCTGGATGACCTGCATCACATGGTCGCGACGGGCCGCGAACATCAGCAGGGCCTCGGTGAGCGAATCCATCGGCTGGTTCAGCAGCAGTTGTCGCAGCGACTCGGCCAATGCGGTGCCGCCTGGCTCGCGCGTTTGCACCACGGTACGGCCCGTGTCACGCAGCGCTTGGGCCAGGGTGGCGATGTGGCTCGACTTGCCTGCGCCGTCGATGCCTTCGAAGGTGATGAATACGCCCGGGTGTGGCATGGCTCTGGAGTTCACTGGTTGAGAATGAATCGCCGCACCGCGCGGTTGTGTTCGTCCAGCGTGCGACTGAACTCGCTGGATCCGTCGCCTCGGGACACGAAGTACATGGCCTGGGTCTGGGCGGGCTGGCCCGCGGCCAGGAGCGAAGCCATGCCGGGCATGGCAATCGGGGTAGGCGGCAAACCGGCGCGGGTGTAGGTGTTGTAAGGGGTGTCGGTGTCGAGGTGGCGGCGACGCAAGCGGCCATCGAAATCATCCCCCAGCCCGTAGATGACGGTCGGGTCGGTCTGTAGCCGCATCCCGATGCGCAGACGGTTCATGAACACCCCGGCCACCATGTCGCGGTCGCTGGCCAGACCGGTTTCCTTTTCGATGATGCTGGCCAGAATCAGCAACTCTTCCGGATTGCGCAGCGGCAGCCCCGGCATCCGTTGTTCCCACGCCTGCTGAAGCCGCCGATCCATGGCCTGCGCCGCCTGCCGCAAGACCGACGACGCGGTGGAATACTTGGGATAGATGTAAGTATCTGGAAAAAACCGGCCTTCCGGGTGGGCAGAAGCCAGGCCCAGCGTGCGCATCAGCGAGACCGCATCGCCGTCCGGGAGGTCGTACTCCAGGTGCTCGGCCGAGCGCAGGGCCTGCAGCACCTGACGGTAGTTCCAGCCTTCGACCAGCGTGACCCGTCGCAGCGCCTGCTCGCCGTTCACCAGTTTGGCCAGCAGGCGACGGGGCGAGGTGGCCGTGTCAATTTCGTAAGCACCCGCTTTCATGTTGCGAGATTCACCGGATACCCGGAACCAGGCAAACAGCAGCCATTCGGGGCTTCGGACGCCGCTTTCGACCACCAGCCGCGCCACCCCACGGGCCGAGGTACCCGGTGGTATCCGGACATCGAGCACCTCACGCCCGCGCAAATCCACAGGCAAGGGGCTTTGCAGCCACCAGACCATCACGGCAGCCAGCCCTGAGGTGACCAGCACCAGCAGCATCAGCAGCCTTCTCAACACTCGCAACACGGACTTGGTCCTTTGGGACAATACATCGGTTGAATGATAAGTGACATCCACGACCCACCATGAGCGCCACCCCCGATTTGACTGTGTCATCATCCACAAGCCCGGAAGCAGCCAGCCTCGATGGCTGTCTGCCTCTCGATCACTACGGTGTGATTCGCGCCCAGGGCGCCGATGCGGCGAAATTCCTGCATGGCCAGCTGACGAACGACTTTGCCTTGCTGGGCACGCGCGAGGCCCGGCTGGCGGCATTCTGCAACGCCAAAGGCCGGATGCAGGCTTCGTTCATCGGTTTCAAGCGCCCTCCTGACGACATCTGGCTGGTTTGCAGTGCCGATCTGCTGGCCAGCACCCTCAAACGCCTGAGCCTGTTCGTGTTGCGAGCCAAGGCCAAGCTGAACGACGCCAGTGCGGACGTGAAGGCATGGGGCCTGGCCGGCGCTGCCGTGCCCGCTCACCTGCCCAAGGCCTGGTGGAGCGCTCTCACCGAGGGCGAATGCACCTGGATACGCCTGCCAGACGCCGACGGAACGGCGCGGGCGCTGCTGTGCCAGCCAGCCAGCGATGCCCCACCCGCGGCCAGTCCGCTGTCGATGGCGCAATGGCAATGGCTGGAGGTGCGAAGTGGCGTCACGCTGATCACCCAGCCGCTGTACGAGGTGCTGGTTCCGCAGATGCTCAATTACGAATCGGTGGGAGGCGTGAATTTCAAGAAGGGCTGCTATCCCGGTCAGGAAGTCGTGGCACGCAGCCAGTTCCGGGGCACGCTCAAGCGTCGAACCTATCTGCTGAGCAGCACAACTGCCGGGGCCCCTGGCCAGGACGTCTACCACGCAGCCGACCCCGAACAACCCTGTGGTGTCGTGGTGCTTTCGGCGCCGAATCCTGCCGGTGGCCACGACATGCTGGTGTCCATGCAGGTCAGCGCCGCCGATGGACAGACGCTCACCCTGGGTGCTTCCGGTGGTCCGTTCCTGGCGTTGCGCCCCCTGCCCTACGAACTGCTGGCCGACATCTGAGCACCCATGTGCCTGATCGCGTTTGCACTCGCCATGCGGGACGACTGCCCCTTGCTCATTGCGTCCAACCGAGACGAGTTCTGGGACCGTCCCACCCGGCCACTGGCCACCTGGACATCCGCATCGGGCATGACGATACACAGTGGCCGTGATGAACGCGCGGGCGGCACCTGGCTGGGTTTCAATGCAACCGGCCGGGTGGCCATGCTGACCAATGTTCGACGCACCGAAATGGCCCTGGCGCCCCTGAGTCGGGGTGAGTTGGCGATGCGCTGGCTCGATGGTCCGGCGGGTTGTCCCGACTGGCAGACGCTGGTGCACCAGGTGAACCCCGGCCATTACGCCGGATTCAACCTGGTGCTGGGCGACCAGGAGGCTGGCTCATGGGTGTGGTTGAGCAATCACCAAGCGCCCACGAATGCTGCCGCCTCGCGGACCCGACTCCCTCCAGGCTGGTCGGGCCATGAACTGGGTGCCGGGGTGTACGGTCTGTCCAATGCCGGACTGGATACCCCTTGGCGCAAGACGCTATGGCTGAAGTCCGCCACAGCGCAGGCCTTGGCGTTCGATCCATGGGATCGCGCATCCACATCCGCCTTGCTGCGTGCGTTGCAACAGTCGTTGCCCACCCATGAGGGGGCCGATTGGCAAGACGAACCCGCTGGACCCTTGGCCCACCCATTCGTCTATGCGCCAGAGAACCATTACGGCACACGCAGCAGCCTGATTGCCCGCCACCGGATCAACGGCAGCAATCCCACCCTGGAGCTGGAGGAGTGGACTTACCCTCCCGGCCAGTTGCCCTCCGCGGAGGCGGCCTACAAGCGGATCTCCATATCCACGTGGGGAATGCCGACATCCAGGTAGGTGTCGCTCACGGCGGTGTAGCCGAGCCGCTGATAAAACCCCTCGGCCGTGCGCTGGGCGCTCAGGCGCAAGGTGTGGTCGCCTCTGTGGCGGGCTGCTTCGGTCAGGGCCAGCATGATCTGGCGCCCCACCCCGGTGCCGCGCAGCACGCGATGCACCGCCATGCGGCCGATCTTTCCCACTCCAGGCCCACCCTGCAGCAGGCGCCCGGTCGCCACCGGCTGTCCCAGCCGGTTGTACGCCACCGCGTGCTGACAGGTGGGGTCGGCCTCGTCCCATTCCTCTTCGCGGGGAATGCCCTGCTCCTCGATGAAAACCGCCGTGCGCACGCGCTGGGCATCGGCACCGAGCTCGCTCCAGGTACCGGTGCGGGTTTGCAGCACGGGTTCACCCGCCTCATAACCCTCCATCAGCGCTCGAAGGCCGGCCGGTATCGGCCTTGAGGTCTGTGTGGCCGGGTCGGCAAACACATAGATGAGCTCGCCAGTGATCAGCAACTGTTCACCCCGGAAGATGGCGCCGGTGATCGTCATGGACGAATTGCCCAGTCGGGTGCAGCTCATGCCGATGTCGAGCTGGTCGTCCATACGGGCCGAGGCATTGAATTCGATCGACGCCTTTTTCACATACAGCTCACCGCCCAGTTCGTGCATGGCGTCTTCGTAAGGCAGCGCCAGGGCGCGCCAGTACTCGGTCACGGCCACGTCAAAGTACATCAGGTAGTGGGCATTGAAGACGATTTTCTGCATGTCGACTTCGGCCCAGCGCACCCGAAGGCGGTGAAAAAAGCGGAAATCCTGGCGTTTCATGGACAATTCAGGGTTGGCTAGAAAGCTTGCATTATGTTGCCCCATCAGCTTGAACTTCTGTCGCCTGCGCGCGACGCCGACATCGGCATTGAAGCCGTGAACCACGGTGCCGATGCCGTCTACATTGGCGGTCCGTCGTTTGGCGCCCGTGCCAGTGCCGACAATTCGGTGGCCGACATCGAGCGACTGGTGCGACACGCCCATCGCTTTCACAGCCGGGTGTTCGTCACGCTCAACACCATCTTGCGCGATGACGAACTGGAACCCGCTCGACGTCTGGTCCATGAGCTTTACCAAGCCGGTGTGGATGCCCTGATCATCCAGGACATGGGCCTGCTGGAGCTGGAACTGCCGCCCATCCAGCTCCACGCCAGCACGCAGACCGACATCCGCACCCCGGAAAAAGCCCGCTTTCTGCAAGACGCGGGGCTGAGCCAGATCGTGTTGGCCCGCGAGCTGACGCTGCCTCAGATCGCCGCCATTGACCAGGCGCTGGGGCCGATGGATGCCCCTGGCCGAGCCGTGCTCGAATTCTTCGTCCATGGTGCCCTGTGCGTGGCCTACAGTGGGCAGTGCTACATCAGTCACGCCCACACCGGGCGCAGCGCGAACCGTGGGGACTGTTCACAGGCCTGCCGCCTGCCCTACGAGGTGAAGGACAGCCAGGGTCGCATCGTGGCGCACGACAAGCACGTGCTGTCCATGAAAGACAACAACCAGAGCGACAACCTGCGCGCCCTG
>CAZEZY010000111.1:0-4865 GCA_964516635.1 uncultured Tepidimonas sp.
GTGATGGGAGCAGTCATACAGGCAAGGGTTGATCAGGGTGGGCGCCTTCATGGCGCAGCGGTCCTCGGTCCCGGTGGACGGGCTCACCGTCGTACCGGTCGCGGAGCGCCACGCTGGCATGGCGCCGGGACGCCCCAGGCGGTCAGTCCGCTGAGGGCCGCAGCGATGGCCAGCCAGCGGCGAGTGTGATTCATGATGAGACTCCTGATGAAGGGGCAGTGAACTGGCGCACGAACTGTCGGTCGATGTGGTCTTTCCAGCGCCAGGCCCAGCGGCCGGCGAGGCTCCAGCGCCCACGCGAGGCGATGGCGGACCCATCGGCGGTGGACAGCAGCGACAGATAATGGCGTTGGGGTTGATAGGCCGACAGTGGCTCTCCCGACAGCACCGCGCGCAGGTTGCGCGTGAGCACCGGCCCCATGCGGACCGCGTAGACACCCGCCTTGGGCAAGGGCGTTGCCCACTGGGCGCAGTCGCCCACGGCAAACACATGAGGATGCGACACCGAGCGCAAGTGGCGATCCACCACGACGAAACCGTCGGCGCTGGTGGCCAGCGCGCCTCGCCCCTGCACCGTGCGCTGCCACGCATGGGCCTGGGCGCCCGTGGCCCAGAGGACGAGGTCGCTCTCGCGCCCGATGTCGTCCGTCCACGCCGTCCCCAGGCGGACATCCACCCCGGCATTCGCAAGCGCCCGCAGGGCATGGCGCCTGGCGCCGTCGGGATAGCCTGGCAACAGCGTGTCGCCGCGCGTCACCAGGGCGGCATCCACGGGCCGTGAGGGCTGGAGTGACCGAAGGCGCTGACACACTGCCAGCACCGACTCGAAACCGGCCGCCCCACCGCCCACCGCCGTCACGCGGTAGGGGCGCTCGGATGGGGTGCGGCGCCAGCCCTCAAGCAGCGCGTCGTGGTCGGTTCGCAAGCGATCCAGGGGCCTCATGGACAACACCGTGGTGGGCGCTGACACCACGGGCGGCACGAGCGTGGAGCCGGTGTTGAGGGACAGCCAGTCCCAGGTCAGCGAGTCGCCGTTGTCGAGCTGGATGCGGCGCCCGTCGGGGTCGAGCCGGATGATCGATCCGGCCACCCAGCGTGCCCCGGCGCGCGCACAAAGCGCCGCGAAATCAATGACGATGTCTTCGTAGCGGTACAGACCGGCCAGCCAGCCCGGCACCATGCCCGAGTACGGCGCCCAGGCGTGGGGCGACACGACCACGAGTTCCACCCCCGCCAGCGGCTGCTGGGCCCAGGACCGCAACACCTGCGCATGGGCGTGGCCCGCGCCCACCAGGACCATGCGTGCCGTCATCGCCAGCCCTCCGGCAGATGCACCAGGTCGGCAGGCTCGTCGAGGTCGGCCACCGGGTCCAGCTCGGTCCACGACAGTCCGATCGCCCGGGCACGGTCACGGGTGTCCTGCATGACACGGGGGGTGCTCCAGGTCATCTGGTCGAACAGCGCCGGGGCGGGCCGCCTGAGCCCCACCAGGGCATAACCGCCATCCAGCGCGGGCACGAACACCGCCTCGTGCCGGTCCAGCGCCAGGCAGGCCGCCTCCAGTCGCCGGGTGTCGAGCGACGGCGCATCGGTGCCGATCAGGAGGGCTCGTTCGTGAACGGTGAGCACGCGGCTCAGCGCTCGGTGCATGCGCTCGCCCAGGTCGCCGTCGCCCTGCAGGGTGATCTGCACTTGACCGGCGGCCGTCTGCCGGACGTGGTCGAAGGCCGGGTGAAGCAGGGTGGGCGTCACGCACAGCTCGCGGTGCGTTGCCGGCAAGGCCAGCACCTGTTGCAGGGTGTGGTGCAGCAACCGCTCCGCCAGTTGGGCTGCACCGTCGGCGCCCAGCGCCGGGATGAGTCGCGTCTTGGCCAGACCGGCCACCGGCGCCTTGGCAAAGACGATCACGGCGGTGCTCATCGGTACTGCCTTTCGAGTTCTTCAGCGGACTCCCCGCGCCAGTAGCGCCAGCGCAGCCGCCACATGAGCAAGATGGTGGACCAGGCGCCCCGCGTATCCCACCGACGGCCCGAGGTGGTCACTTTCGCCCGCAGACAGACGGGCCGCGACAATTGGCAGAGGCGACGAGACAGCTCGATGTCCTCCATCAGTGGCTGATCAGGAAAGCCCCCCAGGCGCTGGAAGACTGCGCGATGGACGAACAGGGCCTGGTCTCCCGTGGCGATACCGGTCCAGCGAGAACGGACATTCATGAGGGCCGCCACCAAGGGCAGCAGGGCCGATTGGCCCTGGATGGTGACATCGAATCGCCCCCAGACGGCCCCTCGCGCGATGGCCTGGGTCACGAGCCTGTCCCCGTCGGGCGGGAGGTGGGTGTCGGCATGCAGAAACAGCAACACGTCGCCGCGGGCCATGGCGGCGCCGGTGTTCATCTGGCGCGCCCGGCCTCGCGGCGACACGCAGACGGTGGTGCCATGCCGCCCAGCCTTTTCCAGGGTGTCGTCGTCGCTGCCCCCGTCCACCACAATCACTTCGACGCCACGCTGCTGCAGCGGTGCCAGCGCCTCCAGCGTGGCGTCCAAGTGGCCCGCTTCGTTCAGCACCGGCATGACGATCGACAAGGCGGGGGCGTTCAATGCGCACGCTCCCAGGCATGGAAACGCTCCAGCCAGGCCAGCACGCCCTGAGGGGCATGGGCGCGCTTCCATTCGCCCGCGGCGTACTTGTTGGCTTCTGACAGCGTGGGGTAGGTGTGGATGGTGCCCAGGATCTTGTTCAGTCCCAGCCCGTGCTTCATGGCCAGCACGTACTCGGCCAGCAGGTCGCCCGCGTGTTCGCCGACGATCGTCACCCCGAGAATCCTGTCCTTGCCGGGCACGGTCAGCACCTTGACAAAGCCGTGGGCGGTGCCGTCGGCAATGGCACGGTCCAGGTCGTCGATGCCATACCGGGTCACCTCGAAGGCGATGCCTTTTTCTCGGGCTTCGGTTTCTGACAGGCCCACGCGCGCCACCTCGGGGTCGGTGAAGGTGGCCCAGGGGATCACGGAATAGTCCGCCTTGAACCGTTTGAAGCGGCCGAACAGCGCGTTCACCGCCGCATACCAGGCCTGGTGGGCGGCCGTGTGGGTGAACTGGAAGGGGCCCGCCACGTCGCCCACGGCGTAGATGTTGGGGTAGAGCGTCTGCAGGTAGGCGTTGGTCTCGATGGTCTTGCGCGGCGTCAGCGGAATGCCCAGCTCTTCCAGCCCGTAACCGGTGACGCGCGGGCTGCGGCCCACCGCGCACAGCAGTTCGTCGAACGGCACAGCGCGTTCTTCGCCCTGGTGCCGAACCATCAGCTGCTTCTGCCCATCGGTCACTTCCACGCGCACCGCCTGGTGGCTGGTCAGGACGCGGACGCCGTCGGCCTGCAGCGAGGCGGCCACGAGGTCGCTGACTTCCGGGTCCTCGCGCCCCATGAGGCGAGGGGCCATCTCCACCTGGGTGACCTCGCTGCCCAGGCGAGCGAAGCTTTGCGCCAGTTCGCAGCCGATGGGGCCGCCGCCCAGCACCACCAGCCGACGTGGCAGCGTGGTCAGGCCCCAGACGGTGTCACTGGTCAGAAACCCCGCTTCCTTCAGGCCGGGAATGGGCGGGATGAACGGGCTGGCGCCGGCCGCGATCACGATGTGACGGGTGGTCAGCACCTGGGTGCCGCCATCGGCCAGGGTCACCTCCACCGTCCACGGGCTGGTGATGCGGGCATGTCCCTGCATCACCTCGACGCCGAGGCCCGTGTAGCGCTCAACGGAGTCGTGCGGCTCGATGGCGCGAATCACCCGGTGAATGCGCTGCATGACGACCGCAAAATCCACCGTGCCCTGCGCACCGCGCAATCCGAACGCCTCGGCGCTGCGCCCTTGCTTCACCACTTTGGCCGATCGAATCAGGGCCTTGCTGGGCACACAGCCGTAGTTCAGGCAGTCACCGCCCATCTTGTGCCCTTCGATCAGGGTCACCTTGGCCTTGACGGCCGCGGCAATGTAGGCCGTCACCAGACCGCCTGCGCCGGCACCGATCACCACCAGATTGCGATCGAACCGGCGCGGGCGCGGCCATCGGGCGTAGAGCTTGCGCTTCTGCCACCACGAAACGCCCCATTTGGCGATCAGGGGGAACAGGCCCAGCAACGCCAGGCTGCCCAGCAGTGCTGGCGACAGGATGTCGGCGGTCGATTCGATGGCCGCCAGCTGGGTTCCCGCATTCACATACACCACGGTCCCGGGCAGCATGCCGATCTGGCTGACCAGATAGAACGGCTTGGCTCCGATCTGGGTCAAACCCATCAACAGGTTGATGAGCCAGAACGGAAACACCGGCACCAGGCGCAAGGTGAGCAGATAAAACACCCCATCCTTGGCCAGCCCTGCGTTGATCGGCGCCAGAAAATGTCCAAGGCGCGCCTGCACCGCGTCGCGCAGCAAGGTTCGCGCGACCCCGAATGCCAGCAAGGCCCCCAGACTGGACGCGAAGGACACCACCACCAGGCCGGTCCCGAGCCCGAACAGGGCCCCTGCTGCAAGCGTGAGGATGGAGGCCCCGGGAAACGAGGACGCCGTCGCCAGGACGTACACCCCAAAAAACACCGCGAGCGTCAGCCACGGGTCCGCGTCATAAAAACCCTGCAAGGTATCGCGGCTGTCCTTGAGCTGGTCCAGAGTGAGCCAGCGGCCCAGGTCCAGCTGCTGATAGGCCAGCACCAGACCGACAAACAGCAGGGCCACCCACACCCAAACCGCTCGACGGGAAGTGGTTGCCTTCATGACGTACCCAGAGGGGTGACTGCCCCCACGGAAGACCCGCCTTCATCCAGCGCGCCGCCGCAACTGCTGCCTTGTCCGGCCGTGCACCCGTAGCAATGGT
>CAZEZY010000111.1:4965-8180 GCA_964516635.1 uncultured Tepidimonas sp.
TCCAGCGCGCCGCCGCAACTGCTGCCTTGTCCGGCCGTGCACCCGTAGCAATGGTCGGCCACGCGGATGGGCTGGTCAATGCCATCGTGGACCAGCAGGTCTCGCAGGTGCGGACGGGTCTTGCCCGGCAGGCTGGCCGGCAATCCGAGCATCTGGTTGAAGTCACAGTCGTACAGATAGCCCTGCCAGTCCACACTGACCATGGAGCGGCACATCACCGTGTCGAGGTTGTCGGCGCGGTAAGCGCCTTTGAGCAGGCGCATGTAGTCTTCGAAGGTGCCCTTGCTCAGCAAGGTGCTGCCAAACCGCTGCACCGGCATGTTGGTCAGGGCGAAGAGGTGGTTGAAGCGGATGCCGAAATGGGCCATCAGCTCGCGCCTGTAATCCGCCTCCAGCGGGCCCTGCGGGGGCGGCAGCACCGGCCCCTGTGGGTTGTAGACGAGGTTGAGCACCAGGCCAGACCCTTCCTGTCCGTAACCCAGCGCGTTGAGCGCCTGCAACCCCGCGATGCTCCGGTCGAACACCCCATCGCCGCGCTGCCGGTCCACGTTGGCCGGGGAATAGCAGGGCAGGGAGGCGGTGACTTCGACCCCTTGCTCTGCCAGAAAGGCCGCCAGATCGGCCTGGCCCGGCTCAGACAGGATGGTCAGATTGCATCGATCAATGACACGTACACCCCATGCCCGGGCCTGACGCACCAGGGAACGGAAGTGTTCGTTCAGTTCCGGTGCCCCCCCAGTCAGGTCCAGCGTACCCGGCTGACGTGCTCGCAAGACCTCCACGATCAGCTGCACGGTGTCCGCGTCCATCATCTCGGTGCGGTTGGGCCCCGCATTGACATGGCAGTGAACACAGGTCTGGTTGCATTGGTAGCCCAGGTTGACTTGCAAGGTCTCCAGCGCGCGGCGCCCGATCGGAGGGAAGTCGGTCTGGACAAGCAGGGGAAGGGTCGGTCTCATCGATGAAAGGGGGTCATAAGGGGTTGATGGGCTTTGCACACGCCGTCGGCCAATCGTTACACAGGTAGGGCTTTTCGGGGTGACTGTTTCATGGCTGGATCGGAGGGAACTGGCATGCCTGTTCAGCGGCCACAAAATGAAAATCTGCAAAACCGGCATGAGCGGACTGACGGGTGTTGTCACTGTCGGCCGTGACGGCCAGTTGCACCGCACGCGCTTGTGCGGAAAAGTGCCGGGTCACGTCCTTCAGGATGTCGCGACGTTCCTCCACCCAGCGGCCTGCGTCCTGATTGCCGCGCCGCTGAACGACCATCATGGCCCGGTCGGTATAGACGTTGGGTTGCTGGGTGTCCACGGGGTGTTGGTTGTCCCAGACGTAGTTGAGCGCGGCATCAGGCAGCTCAGATCCCCAGATGGAACGGGCCAATCTCAGTTTGGTTCGCAATCCGAAGCTCATGGCCGATTCGGGCAGTTGAAAGCTCACGTACACCCGCGCGGCGTAGTCATCACCCTGCCGCTGATTCATGTTGGCCTGGGCAATGACGGCATCCACCCGCCAGCGCCAGCACAACACGGGTGTGGCTTGCAGGTTGATGTTCAATGGGCGAGCCATGAGTGACATGCTGGCGGCCGAGTGCACTTCGAGCGCCTGCACGCCGTCCCACAGCCGGCGTTCAAACCGGTTGGGTGTGATGTCTTGATTCAATCGAATTTCTTGCCATGCGGAAGGATGGCTGTGGAACTGTCCAACCCACTCCGTCGTGGCCTGTGCCAGGCCGGGCAGTGCCCATAGGCAGGTCCATAGGATCCAGCCCGCTCTCAGGCGCCGGGTCCGTGCTCGATCAGGGGGTGTCCATGCAGAGTTCTGGGTTTTCATGCCTGTTACTTCGCTGAAATGCCCGAACCGGTTACAGGCGAGCGAAGAAATTTTGGCTGGGGCTGGCTATCGAATCGTCTTTCATCCACACCTGAGACACACGACCTTGCATTCGGGTTTTCAGTTTCCCAGCCATTCACCCATCGGGGGCAATCCCTGGCGGACGCGCGCCTTGTTACAGCCGTAACTGCCTTCTTGCAGTTCGGCGCATGGGCGTGGCCGTTGTTCGTAAATGCGGCAGATGGCCTTTTCACCGAGCTGGCCTTCCAGTGCCACACAGCGGATCGGAACCGCCCCAGTGCCTTTCATCCGACAGGTGGATCCGTTGACGACTTCCGTCAAGGCTTCGGGGACGGTTCCCCCCAGGCTATCGATCTCGTAAACAGAGAACTCAACCCGATAGCTGTGACAGCAGGCTCCGCAACGGACGCATTCAGACATGATTCCAGAGGTTCATTCCAGGTGCAGAGGCACGAGGCCATGCCGTCGCCGAGCCTGGGCGCAGGCTTCACTGCCTTCCTCAAATTCACGGCACGGGCTGGGACGCCACTCGTAGATGCCGCAGGCCACTTTCAGGCCCACCTGGCCGCTCAGCGCTGCGCAGCGAGGGTTTCGGTGATCGGTGCCGCGCAAACGACTGATCCCATCAGTCACGGGAACCCACAAGCCATCCGGGACATGGCCACCTTCGGATTGAGTTTCCAGCACCGAAAAGTCGACCCGGAAAGCCGCACAGCAGGCACCACAGCTCTGGCAGGCACTCATCGCAGAGGCGTGAGGGGACACATTCAGAGCCGACCCAGCAGCAGGTATTCCATCAGGGCCTTCTGCACGTGCATGCGGTTCTCGGCCTCGTCCCACACCACGCTCTGCGGGCCATCGATCACATCAGCGGTCACTTCTTCGCCCCGGTGGGCGGGCAGGCAATGCATGAACAGGGCATCGGGGCTGGCCACCGCCATCATGTCGGCCGTGACGCACCAGGCCGCGAAGGCCTTCATGCGCGCCTCGTTCTCGGCTTCGTAGCCCATGCTGGTCCAGACGTCGGTCGTGACGAGGTCGGCGCCACGGCAAGCCTCCATCGGGTCCTTGAACACCTGCCAGCATTGGCTGCAGCTGACGCCTGCCACGGCCGGGTTCACCTCGTAGCCGCCCGGTGTGCTCACATGCACCTTGAAACCCAGAATGTCGGCTGCCTGCAGCCAGGTGTTGGCCATGTTGTTGCCATCACCCACCCAGGCCACCGTGATGCCCTTGAGCGCGTTCACGTCCAGGGTGCCGTCCGCGCGCTGGCCCCGATGTTCCAGCCAGGTGAACAGGTCGGCCAGGATCTGGCAGGGATGGAATTCGTTGGTCAGGCCGTTGATGACCGGTACGCG
>CAZEZY010000112.1:0-7971 GCA_964516635.1 uncultured Tepidimonas sp.
CCGCCTTCTACCCCGAGAACGGCCGCGGCCGCTTGCGCGACATGATCGCCAACCGGCCCGACTGGTGCATCAGCCGCCAGCGCAGCTGGGGGGTGCCGCTGCCCTTCCTGTTGCACGTGGACAGTGGCGAGCCGCACCCGCGCACCCCCGACATCATCGACCTGGCCGCCGAGGTGGTCGAGGCTGGCGGCATCGAGGCGTGGAGTCAGCTCGGCGTGGCTGAGATCCTGACCCGCCTGGGCGATTCGGCCGACCCAGCCAGCTATACCAAGAGCACCGACATCCTGGAGGTCTGGTTCGATTCCGGCACCACGCACACCACCGTGCTGAAAGGCAGCCACGCGGGCAGCGGCCACGACCATGGCCCCGAGGCCGATCTGTACCTGGAAGGTCACGACCAGCACCGCGGCTGGTTCCACAGCTCGCTGCTGACGGCCGCCGCCATGAACGACCGCGCCCCTTACAAAGGCTTGCTCACCCACGGCTTCACCGTCGACGGCCAGGGCCGCAAGATGAGCAAGAGCGTGGGCAATGTGATCGCACCGCAGCAGGTCAGCTCCAAGCTGGGCGCCGAAATCATCCGACTCTGGGTGGCCGCCACCGACTATTCGGGCGACCTCGGCATCGACGACAAGATCCTGGCCCGCGTGGTGGACGCCTACCGCCGCATCCGCAACACGCTGCGCTTCCTGCTGGCCAACATCAGCGACTTCGACCCGGCGCAGGACGCCGTCCCGCTGGAGCAGATGCTGGAGGTGGACCGCTACGCCCTGGCCCGCGCCGCCCAGTTCCAGGCCGACGCGCTGGCCCACTACCACGTGTACGAGTTCCACCCCGTGGTGGCCAAGCTCCAGGTCTACTGCTCGGAGGACCTGGGCGCGTTCTACCTGGACGTGCTCAAAGACCGCCTCTACACCACCGCACCGAAGTCCCTGGCGCGCCGCAGCGCACAAACCGCGCTGCACCAGATCACCCACGCCATGCTGCGCTGGATGGCACCGTTCCTGAGCTTCACCGCCGAAGAAGCCTGGGCGCTGGCAGGTCACACGCCTTCGATCTTCACGGAAACCTTCCTCAACCTGGGCACGCCCAACGAAGCGCTGATGGCCAAGTGGGGGCGGGTGCTGGAGATCCGTGGCACGGTGAACAAGGCCATCGAAGACGTGCGTGCCGCCGGTCAGGTGGGCTCTTCTCTGCAGGCCGAGGTGACGCTGACGGTGGGCCCTGAAGATTTTGCGCTGCTGAACAGCCTGGGCGACGATCTGAAATTTGTGTTCATCGTGTCGGCCATCTCGCTCCAGTCAGGCAGCGAAATGACCGTGCAGGTCACGCCATCGGGCGCCGCCAAGTGTGGCCGTTGCTGGCACTACCGCGACGACGTGGGCCACGACACGGCCCACCCCGAACTCTGCGGGCGCTGCACCAGCAATCTGTATGGCGCGGGCGAATCCCGCTCCGTGGCCTGACCGGCGATCAGGGCCATGGGCAAAGCATCATCCCGAGGCATGCTCGTCTGGCTGGGGCTGGCTTTTGCCATCCTGCTGGCCGACCAGGCCACCAAGTGGTGGATCGTCAGTTTCTATCGCCTCGGGGAAGGCACGCCCATCACGTCTTTCTTCAACATCGTGCGGGTGCACAATCCCGGGGCAGCCTTCTCCTTCCTGGCCGGTGCCGGGGGTTGGCAGCGCTGGTTCTTCACGGTCATCGGCATCGGGGCGACCGCCTTCATCCTCTGGATGTTGCGCTCACACCACCATCAGAAGCTGTTCGCCTTCTCGCTGGCCTGCATCATGGGTGGCGCGGTGGGCAATGTGATCGACCGGGTGGTCCATGGCTACGTGGTGGACATGCTGGATTTTCACTGGCCCTGGCTACAACCCCTGTTTCGCGGCGGTCACTTTCCCACCTTCAACCTGGCCGACATGGCGATCACCGTGGGAGCGATCGGGTTGATATTGGACGAAATCCTGCGCGTCAGGCGTTCCCGCTGACGCGACATCGAGGGCCCAGGCGGCCCCGTGTCAGATCACCTTCGCCGGATTCAGGCGCACCTTCCGCATCGAGCCTGCCGCTGGTGCAAACGGCCCACCCGAAAGGCTTCACGGAATCAGCACGGTTGAGCCAGTGGTTTTCCTGGCTTCCAGGTCCCGGTGGGCCTGCTGCACCTCGGCCAGCGGATAGCGCTGATCCACATGGATCTTGACCTGCCCGGATGTCACCACCCCAAAAAGGTCGTCGGCCATGGCCTGTGTGCGCTCCCGGCTGGTGATGTGGCTGAACAGCGTCTGGCGCGTCACATAAATCGACCCTTTGGCGGCCAGCATGGCAGGCGCAAAAGGCGCAACAGGCCCTGACGCATTGCCAAAGGTCACCATCAGTCCAAAAGGCGCCAGGCAGTTGAGCGATGCGTCCCAGGTGTCTTTTCCGACCGAGTCGTAGACCACCTTCACGCCCTTGCCGCCGGTGATGTCTCTGACCCGGGCCGCAAAGTCTTCGGTGCTGTAGTTGATGACATGGGCAGCCCCGTTGGCCTTGGCCAGCTCGCATTTCGCATCGGAACCCGCGGTCCCAATCAGCTGAAGGCCCAGCGTCCTGGCCCACTGGCAGGCAATCAGCCCGACCCCGCCTGCGGCCGCATGGAACAACACGAAGTCTCCGGGCTGCAGCCCCTCGACGGGTTTGCAATGTTTCAGCAGGTACTGCGCGGTCAGGCCCTTGAGCATCATGGCCGCCCCCTCCTCGAAAGCAATCGGATCAGGCAGCCGGCAGACATTCATGGCAGGCATGACCCGCGCATCGCAGTAACTCCCCGGGGGTTGGCTGGCATAGGCCACCCGGTCACCCACCTCCAGATGCAACACGCCTTCACCCACCGCCTCGATCACACCAGACGCCTCCATGCCCAGTTGCAGCGGCATGGGCAGGCTGTACAAGCCCGATCGCTGATAGACGTCGATGAAATTGAGACCGATCGCGTGGTGACGAATGCGCACTTCGCCCGGCCCAGGCTCCCCCACGGCCACTTCCACCAGCTGCATCTGCTCGGGTCCGCCCGGCTGGTCGATCCGCACGGCGCGACGGGACATCGGATTCATCGCAATTCTCCTCTTGTATGTGGGATGCAGATGGTGCCATGATCGGCACGGTCTTGCAGCCCTGCCAGGGACACCCCCTGTCAAACGGGTTACATTGCCTCCATGCCTGACCACCCGAACCCTCCCCTGTCACTGGCCACGGTCGGTCTGCTGCTGGTTCCGCCCCTGATGTGGGCAGGCAATGCCGTGGTGGGCCGGCTGGCTGCGCCATGGATCCCACCAGTCACCTTCAATTTCCTGCGGTGGTTGCTGGTGCTGGTGATTCTGCTACCGATGGCCGGCTGGATCCTGAAAAAGGGCAGCCCCCTCTGGCGCGACTGGAGACGCTTTGCCCTGCTGGGGCTGCTGTCGATCGCCAGCTACAACATGCTGCAGTACCTGGCACTCAACACGTCCACACCGATCAACGTCACGCTCATGGCAGCCAGCATGCCGGTCTGGATGCTGCTGGTGGGCCGGCTGTTCTTCCATGCCCCTATCCGGAAGACCGCCCTGCTGGGGGCCGCCTTTTCACTGAGCGGCGTGCTGGTGGTGCTCACGCAGGGCGACCCGGGGCGGCTTTTGCAGCTCAAGCTCGTTCCGGGTGATGCCTGGATGCTGTTGGCGGCCTTTGTCTGGGCCAGCTACAGCTGGCTGCTCACCCAACGCCACGAAGCCACCGAAATCCGCAATGACTGGGCGGCATTCCTGCTGGCCCAGACGGTATTCGGCCTGGTCAGTGCAGCCGCCCTGACGGGCGGTGAATGGGTGTGGCTGGCCACTCACGGACAGGGCCAGATTCAGTGGAGCTGGGCCCTGGTGGCCATCCTCGTCTTTGTGGCCCTAGGCCCTTCGCTGCTGGCGTACCGCTGCTGGGGCGCGGGCGTGCAGCGAGCCGGCCCCACTGTCGCCGGCTTTTTCAGCAACCTCACCCCCCTGTTTGCGGCCGTCATGTCGCTGGCCTTTCTGGGCGAAGCACCCAAGGGCTTCCATGCCGTGGCCTTTCTGCTGATCGTGATGGGTATTGTGGTGACGGCATCCCGAAAATAGGCGCTCACCCGCTTACAGTACCATCGCGCCATGTTCAGTTACCGCCATGCCTTTCACGCCGGCAACCACGCCGATGTGCTCAAACACCTCACCTGGCTGGCCGTGTTGCGTTATCTGGGTCAGAAGGAAACGGCCCTGCACATCATCGACACCCATGCAGGTGCGGGCCCCTACCGGCTTGACCAGGAGCATGCCCGGACGTCTGGCGAATCGGATGCCGGGATCATCCGTCTGATGGCCGCTGCCCATGCCTCTGCCGACCGGGGTGAATCCCTGCCTGAAACGGTGGCCGATTACCTGGGCATCGTGCGTCACTTCAACCCGGATGGCAACCTGCGCACTTACCCCGGATCGCCCTGGATCAGCCAGGCCCTGCTTCGACCCCAGGACCGGCTCAAACTTTTCGAGGTCCATCCCACCGATGCCCGGGTACTGACCAAGCAGGTGGAGGAACTGGGCAAGGGCAGGCAGATCGAGGTGCTGCGCCGCAGCGGGTTCGAAGGTCTCAAGGCCCTGCTGCCACCCCCGAGCCGGCGTGGCGTCGTGCTCATCGACCCCAGCTACGAACTCAAGACGGATTACGAGGCGGTACTGGATTGCCTGACCGATGCCATGAAGCGGTTTCCCACGGGCACCTATGCGGTCTGGTATCCGGTCATCGGGCGCCCTGAGGCCCACATGCTGGCACGCAAACTCAAGGCAATGAGCACCCGCAGCGAGCGCCCCTGGTTGCAGGCCGAATTGAATGTGGGCATGCTACCTGAAGAAGGCACGGCCGCCCGCGTGGCACAGGGCAGACACCATGGAGGCATGCGAGCCAGCGGCATGCATGTCATCAATCCGCCCTTCACCCTGGCCAGCCAGTTGCGCGAGTCCCTGCCCTGGGTACTCGGTGCATTGCGCGAACCGGTAGCCGCCAGCTGGACCGTCGAAAGCCAGGGCCGTTGAGACTGTCATGCGGCCGCCACAACACCACGGCATGCTGTTGTGATGCAAGCACCTCGACACCTCACACCGGGTCACATCCATCGCCGCGGCCTGCTGGCCTCGCTGATCGTCCTGCCCTTCGCCCCCGCCTGCACGGTTGTCCCGCCCCTTGAAGACGATCCCCTCGCCACGAATCCCCAGATCGATGATCTGAACGCTTCCCCGTGGGGTCAGGCTTGCCGGCTTCCGCCATCGGCCGGTGGCTGGATGCACCGGACATTTCCTCAGCGCAAGGCCATGCACTACCAGACCATCGACAACTGGATGGGACGCCCTGCCCTGCAGGCCAGAGGGCGTGGCGCCAACAGCCTGGTCCGGGCACCGCTTCAACCCCCAGCCCATGTCCCTGACCGATGCCAGTTCGCCTGGTTTGCCCATGCCCTGAACCCTGCAACGGCCATGGCAGACCCCCAGCGCAACGACGTCTGCATGCGCTGGACCTTCACCTTTGGCGGTGACCGGTCATCGTTCACCGCCAGAGACCGGACACTCTCCGAACTGGCCCAATTGCTCACGGGGGAGCCGCTGCCTCATGCCACCCTCATGTATGTGTGGGACCCTGCCCTGCCGGAAGGCACGGTCGTTCACCACCCGAACTCGGCACGCATTCGTCATCTGGTCATTCAATCGGGTGACGCAGGCCTGGGACGCTGGACCGACCACGAACGGAATCTGAAGCAAGACTTCGAACGGGTGTTCGGAGAAGAGGCGGGGCCACTGGAAGGCATCGCGGCATTTTCCAACTCCAACAACACCGGACATGACGCACAGGTCTGGTATGGACCGATGGTGCTGAGCTGATCGGGTCACCAGCTCGAACAAGGCGCATGCGACGGGCCCCTCGCTTTCGAGGGCGTGAAGGCGGCTGGAAGACTTACAACCCCAGTGCCTCGCACAAAGCCAGCGTGGGCCCGCTCTGGTTCATGGTGTAGAAGTGCAGACCAGGTACCCCGGCATTGCGGAGCTGGTCGCAGAGGTCGGCCACCACCTCATGGCCAAACGCCTGAATGCTGGCCGTGTCGTCCCCGAATCCCTGGAGCCGCAGGCGTATCCAGCGGGGTACTTCTGCACCGCAGGCATCGGAAAAACGGAGCAGTTGCGAGGCATTGGTGATCGGCATGATGCCCGGCACGATCGGCACGTCCACCCCCAGCTGGTAGGCCTCGTCGACGAATCGGAAGTAGGCATCGCTGTTGAAGAAGTACTGCGTGATGGCCGAATCGGCCCCCGCCTTGACCTTGGTGGCAAATGCCTGCAAGTCAGCCTCGGGGGATCGGGCCTGGGGGTGGAATTCGGGATAGGCGGCCACTTCGATATGAAAGGCGTCACCCATTTCGGACCGGATGAATGCCACAAGGTCGCTCGCATACTGAAACTCGCCCCCCAATCCGTAGCCGCTGGGCAGATCGCCGCGAAGGGCCACCAGACGCTTGACACCCATCGCCTGTAACTGGGCCAGTTGCTCACGAACCGAAGCCCTGCTGGCGCCAATGCACGAGAAATGCGAGGCAGCGGCAACGCCCTCGGCCTGGATGGCGGCCACGGTCGCAAAAGTGCCCTCTTGCGTGGACCCACCCGCACCGTAAGTGACCGAACAGAACTCAGGCTTGATGGCATACAGCTTTTCCCTCACTCCACGCAATTTGATGGCGCCTTCTGGCGTCTTGGGGGGGAAAAATTCAAAACTCAGGGGCAGGCCCATACAAAAAACTCCCGGTTGCCATCACCACCGGTGATGGCGCTTTCAAAATAGTCCCTCAGCGTCAGGCCATGGTCCTGACACGCTTGCCGGATGCGATGCTTCACCAGCTCGTGACTGGCCGGGTCCTTCACCAGCCCGCCTTTGCCGATGTGTTCGGGCTGCAGTTCGAACTGCGGCTTGACCAGCATGAGCCAATGGCCACCCCGCTTGAGCAAAGGAACCAGCGCGGGCCAGATCAGCGTCTGCGAGATGAAGGACACATCGCCCACCACGCAGTCAAACGGACCTGCCGCCTGTGACCCGCCCAGCGCCAGCAGGCGCTCGGCCGACAACTCGCGGGCGTTGCATTTCTCGATGGCCAGCACGCGCGGGTTGCTGCGCAGCCGCGCGTGCAGTTGGCCCTGCCCCACGTCCACGCCCACCACGCGGGTGGCGCCGTGCTGCAGCAGGCAATCGGTGAAGCCCCCGGTGCTCTGGCCCACGTCCAAGCATACCGCTCCCGTCACATCCAGGCCCGTGTGGCGCAGAGCTGCCTCCAGCTTGAGCCCGCCTCTCGAAACGAATCGCGCCTCGGCCGCATCCGCAAGCACCAGTTCGGCGTTCGCGGGCACCTCGTCACCGTTCTTGGCCACGCGATGCCAGCCGTTCTCTCTGGCACCTGGCAAACGCCAGCTCAGGCCCGCTGCAATCAGCCGCTGGGCCTGCGAGCGCGACGCGGCCAAGCCACGTTCCACAAGCAACTGGTCGGCACGCAAGGCGCCTCAGTAACGGTAGGTATCGGGCTTGTACGGACCTTGCTTGGGCACGCCGATGTAGGCAGCCTGCTCGTCCGTCAGCTCGGTCAGCATGGCACCGACCTTTTGCAGGTGCAGGCGCGCCACTTTCTCGTCCAGATGCTTGGGCAGCACATAGACCTTGCCGGCATCGTAGCCATCGGGGTGGCAGAACAGCTCGATCTGGGCGATGGTCTGGTTGGCAAAACTCGACGACATCACAAAGCTGGGGTGGCCGGTGGCGCAACCCAGGTTCACGAGACGGCCCTTGGCCAGCAGAATGATCTTCTTGCCGTCGGGGAACACCACGTGGTCCACCTGCGGCTTGATTTCGTCCCAGGTGCACTTTTCCAGCGAGGCCACGTCGATCTCGTTGTCGAAGTGG
>CAZEZY010000113.1:0-7872 GCA_964516635.1 uncultured Tepidimonas sp.
GCGAGTGGTCCCCCCGACAGGAATCGAACCTGTATTTGCCGCTTAGGAGGCGGCCGTTCTATCCATTGAACTACGGGGAGCCCGGGGCGATTGTACGTGGCGAGCGCCAGTGGTCGAACCGGCGGGAGAAGATGAGGTCGATGGCGTTGTCGTCCCCTGCCTGGGCCCGCAGGGTGATGAAGCGCGAGACATCCAGAAACACCGCCACGGTGCCCACGGCCCCTGTGACGCTGCGCGAGTAACTCACGTACAACTGGTCGGTCAGGCGCTTGCCCAGCGTGAGGGCAGCGGCAGACGTGGTGCCATCCGGGTTGACGGATGCGCCCTGGAAGGACAGTTCGTCCAGCCCCAGGTTCTGAGCCAGTGAACCGTCCCGCTCACCCCCGCGGCCGCTGAGCAGGGCCAGGGCTGCCTGTTGCAGCACGGCGGCTTCGGCACCGGCCCCGCTGGCCGGCCGGCCGAGCAGCAGCCAGGCCAGCTTCTCGCTGTCGGGCAGGTCGGGGTCGGCGTACAGTCGCACCCTTGGCGCCTGGGCACTGCCACCGATTTCCACGCCCACCTTCTGGGTGGGGTGAGGCCGAATGGCCCGGATATCCAGACCCGGATTGTCGTAGGGGCCATTGAAGCGGATCAGCCCCTGTTCGATCTGCAACCGCTGTCCGTAGGCGCGGTATGACCCCCGAACGGCCTTCACCTCACCCGTGACCGTCGGCACCAGCTGACCGGGCTCGGCTTGGACCCGAAGTTCGCCTTCCAGGGCCGTCTGCAAGCCGAGTCCCCGGACTTCGAACCGCTTGCCCAGGCCCACCTGCATGCGCAGCCGGGTCTGAAACGGCACGCGCGCGCTCAAGGGGATGGGGATCGAGTCGCCGCGGATGACCACATCGCTACCGAGCCGGGGGGTGGTCTCGTCGGGCAGGAGAAACAGCGCCTGGTCGGCGGTGAGCTGACCGGTCAGATCCAGCAAGGGGCCATCCAGATGGGCCCGTATGCCCCCCGTCAGCACCAGTCGCCGGTCGGCCCTGGCCAGCAGGCGAAGCTGTCGGGCCTCCAGACTCATCTCCAGACCGGGTCTGAGATTTCCCTGGCGGTCGCGCTGCCAGGTGATTTCGCCTTGGCCGGTCAACCGGCCGCCCTCGTTGCCGCCTGCGCCCCGAAGTTGCAAACGCTCGATGGTCAGGCGGTCACCCGACAGCCGGGCGAGGGCCTGGCCGTCGCTGAAGTCCACCCCGTCGAGCAGCGAGCGGACCGAGAGGCGCTCCAGCGCCATCTGACCGCGCCAGTCGGGCTGGCTTTTGGTGCCCGAGACGGTGGCTTGGGCCGATACTGCGCCATCGATTCGCCAGCCGGGTGGCATGAAGGGCGTGAGCCAGGCCAGTTGCGGCAGGCCAAGGGCCATCGTGCCGCTGAACGGGGCATCGTCTGCCCATTGCCAACCCTGGTCGGCGTCAGGTGGGTGGACTTCGGAACGCAGCTGCCACTGGGCATCGCCGAAATGGCGGGTCTGCAATTGCCCATCCAGCACCAAGGTGCTGCCCTGCAGGCGTGCGCTGGCGACCATGCGCTCGATGCCACTCGAGACGGTGATGCGATCGGCCCCGTTTCCATTGGTATACGTGAGGTTGCCCTGTCGATGTTGCCACTCCAGCCAGGCACGGGGCGGCCTGGGGGTGCCGGTGGGGGGGCTGGCGCTGGCCCGGAGGGGCAGGGACACATCCCAGCGGGCGCCGAACAACAGGTCCCCGCTCAGGCCGGCTTCATGCAGGGGGCCTTGCGGAGCGTCGGGGGTGGCGAGCCAGGCATTGGCCCAGCTCAGAGGCAGGGGCTCCACCTCGCCTTGCGATTCCAGCCAGCCTTGCGTCAGGCGCGTCTGGTTCCATCGGATCAGGGCCGGTGTCTGAGAGAACGGGGGGGTTGAACGGCCCTGCCGAGTCAACGGATTCAGGGTCAACTGCCCCGGCTGGAGCGTGACGCTGCCGTCAGGTTCGATCACCCATGTGGTGGGGGCAGCAAGCACAACACCCCAGTGCAGCGGGGCAGTGCCTGGGCCACCCTGAAACCGGGTCTGTTGCCACTCGATCCGGTGGCGGACGCCTTGCAGACCGGCTTCCCTCACGCCCGCTGCCTGCGCCATGCCTTCCAAGGCCCAGGGCACGGAAGACCAGGTGGCTTGCAGGCGGGCATCGAGCCGGGCCGTCCAGTTCAGTTGCTCCAGCGAGCCGCTGGTGTCCACCGACACCGATGCGCGGCCCTGCACGGGCGTGTCGAACCACACGCTCGCCTGCTCCCGTATCCCCGCCGCGGGAAAAGCCGCATCCAGCGCGGTCAGGGCGTCCCGGCTCCATTGCTGGAACTGGCTGGCGTCGTCGAGCTGAGAGACCACCCGGGCAGGCCCACTGGACAAGGGCCAGGGGGCCGACACGGTCAACGACAGGCCGGGCGCCAGCCCTGTCAGCTGTGCCGCGCCTTGCCAGCCACCGGATCTGGAGGCCTGGCCGGATCCTTCGAGTCGGCTGCCACGCCACTCGGCCATCAGGCTCGTCACATCCAGCGTCTGTCCGTTCCAGGTGCCGTTGCCCTTCAGCCGTGGCAGCTGGTTGAGGCTCGGGCTCACGTCCAGTTTCCAGGTGGTCAGATCGGCCTGCTGGCTGGCCTGTGCCCTTCCATCCACTCGGGTGGCCGGCCAGGTGGACCAGATCGAGGACGGGTCGATCCCCCTCAGCTCGAGCGTCCCGCTGGCACCGGTCAGGCGCTCGGTTCGATCCTTCGCGGGCACTTGAGCGGGCGCCCAGTTGACACTTCCCTGCGCCTGCAGACGCCCTTCGCCCCGATCCAGCTGCAGACCTTGCAAGATCCATTGGCGCTCCGACAAGATGGCTTGGGCCTGAAGCCGGTCCAGGGGCAGCCCCTGTTCGTCCCAGGGCTTGGCCAGGCGGTTGCGCAACTCGCCCTTCAGCAGCCAGCGTTCGGCTCCACGCGCATCGGCTGATGGGCCAGCGGTCCAGCGGCCCTCCAGTCGGGTGGCAGGCCCGGTGGGCCAGAACTGCGCCAGGTTGATGTCCTGCAACGTCAAGCGGGCGGTGTCCAGGGGCAAAGCGGCCCAGGGGCGGACTTGTGCATCCAGGAGCAGGGTGGGTTTCCAGCCCGAAGGCGCTGTCGCAACCGGCTTCACATCCAGCTTGACGTTCAGGCGCGCATCCGGCGTGGCCAACTCACCGTTGACCGAAGCCGTCACGGTGAGTGTGTGGCTGGGCAGGTCTGGCATGGCAGGGGTTTCCACCCGGCCAGTCAGGTTGGCTTCGATGGGCATCGGCACATTGGCGCCCACACGCGCTTGCAGCCGATACACCCCGTTGAGCCAGCCAAAGGTGTCGACGTCGATCTCGTGGCCTGTGGCTGCCTCATAGCGGTAAGCCGCCACCAGCGGACCCGCCGTCAGCGGGGCATCTCCTTGCCAGGCGAGGGCCTGGATCTCCACCGGTAGCGAGACCTGCTTCAGCCAGGGCAATTCCAGGGAAGCTGGTGGCCCGAAGGGCTCAGGGGGGGCGGGCTGGGGCCGCAGGTCGCTCACCCGCACCTGATCCGCTCGAAGGGTATGCAGGGTCAGGGCCCGATCCCGGGCCAGGTCGATCCACATCGAAGTGGTCCAGGCCAGGTGCAATTCCTGCACCTCAACCGTCAAGCCGTTGTCAGACCAGGTGAGCTTCTCGATCATGCCGCCGCGGGTCAGGCTGCCACGCGCGCCATCGACGGCGAGCGGTGAGTGACCGGTTTCGGGGTCGGTGAGCCAGACCTGTGCCCAGCGAAGCGTCTGGGGCAGGGCCATCGGTGTGCTGGCCCAGAGCCAGAAAGCCACGGCACTGGCCAGGAGCAGGGCCAGGGAGGCCCCGGCGAGCCACATCACCGAGCCGAACACATGACCGGCTATCAGCCGCAGCCAGTGCCACCCAGAGCGCAAGGGGGTATCCATCGTCAGAACGTGAACCCGACACTCAAGTGCAGCCGGAACCGCCGGCTGTCCAGTCCGTAGGCCAGGTCGGCTTGCAGCGGACCCACCGGGCTGTTGTAACGGACACCCGCCCCGAGGCCCACTTTGGGATGCAACTCATCTGGCTGGTCGGCCACCGCACCCGCGTCGAAGAAGACGGTGGATTCCCAGGCGGTTTTCTGGCCATCGCGCCAGATCGGCCGCTGCCATTCGAGGCTGGCCACGCTCAGCCATTGGCCGGCTTCCACGCCGCCACCCGGCAGGGGCACACCGATCTCCCGCAGGGCATACCCCCTGACACTGTTGTCGCCGCCCGCCAGAAACCGCTGGGTCACGGGAACAGGCGCCCCCTGTCGGGACCAGACGGCTCCCCCTTCGAGCCGCAGCGCCAGCCGGCTGGGCTGTGCGCTGGTCTCGGCCACGGGCCAGTACCCCAGCCAGCGCACCCGGGTGCGCACGTAGGGTTCGCGTTCCTGTGTCAAGGTCACCCCTGCACCCAGCTCCACCGCCAGCCCGTACCCGGTCCGGGGTGCGGTGAGGTCGTCGAAGGCGCGGCGGCTCCACGCGTAGTTGGCGCTGACGGACGTGGCCACCTCCG
Organism: uncultured Tepidimonas sp.; assembly: GCA_964516635.1. GTDB lineage: Bacteria > Pseudomonadota > Gammaproteobacteria > Burkholderiales > Burkholderiaceae_C > CAZEZY01. Next base: position 4,587 of record CAZEZY010000113.1, read on the forward strand.
TGCCCGCCGGGACGAAAGCATCGCGGCTCACCGAGCGGTCCAGTTGCAGGAAATAGCGTCGATCCAGCACGGGATTGTCCTGGGCCTGCCCCAATCGCAACTGGCGGGTCTGTGTGATGCGCGTGCCGTCTTCCTGGCGCTGGGCCTGCCCGGAGGTGATCCACTGCCACCCCTTGTCGTCAACCGGGGCGGTGAGGTCGACACCCAGGGTGGTGGTGTCTCGTTCGAGCTGAAGTTGCGACACGGCACGCCAGCCCAGTCCGGGCACCCGATGGTGGGTGTGCTCGATCGAGAGCCGGGCGCCCCGGTCGGTGCTCGCCCCGACGCCCACCACCACTTGCTGCAAGGGGGTTTCCCTGACACGGGCGATCACGGTGTGATGCCCGGGCTCGCCATCGGGCGCCAGCAGCACGAATGCAGAGGGGTAGTACCCGCTTTCGGTGAGTCGTCTCTGGGCGTCCTGCAGCAAGGCTTCTTCGTAGACTTTGCCGGGTCTGACGCCGGCAAGGCGGACCAGCCGTCTGGCCATTTCCGGGTCGTAGCGCTGTGCCCCTTCCACCTGGATGTCGCCAAACGCATGGGGCGCCCCCGAGTCGAGCACGACATACAGGTTGGCCTCGTTGCGATCGGGCACGATGTCGGCCAGGCTGTTGACCAGTTCGGCACGCGGGTAACGCTTTTCTTTCAGCTGACGCAGGGCGCGAGACTTGGCCGTGTCCCACGCCGACTGGGTGAACACCTCACCCGGAGGGAGCCCCCATTCGCCGTTCAGCCGTTTCCGCTGTTCGGTGGCTTCGGCGTTGGACCGTGCATCGCCTTCGAGCGTGATCTGCGCCAGCGCCACCCGTGCGGGCGCGCCCGGGGTCACACGCACCTGAACCAGCGGAGGCAGAGGGTCCCTTGTCACCAGCGTCACCACCACCTCTGGCCCGAAGAAACCCTGCGTGCCGAGCAAGTCGCGGATATTTCCTGGGGCTTGTGCCACCAGGCGTTCCAACTCGGACCGGTTGAGGTCAGGGAAGGCCTGAAACCGCTTCAGATCGACATGCCGGGCCAGAAAGCTGCCCAGGGGTTCGGGGGCATCCACCTGAAGCTCGAACGGCGATTCGGGGGGGGTGTCGGCCGCCTGCGCTGGGGGACTCAGCAGCGCCCACGCACACACCGCCCGGGCCACGACAGGCAGCCAGCGGTTCCAGACGCTCTTCACTTCGTCAGCGCCCGCATCGCTTCTTCCAGTCCTTTCAGCGTCAGCGGGTACATGCGGTTGCCCATGAGCTGCTGGATGATGGCGATGCTCTGGCGGTACTGCCACATGCCTGGCGGCTCCGGGTTGATCCAGGCGAAGCGGGGGAAGGCATGGGTGAGGCGTTGCAGCCATTCGGCGCCGGCTTCCTCGTTGTTGTATTCCACACTGCCGCCCGGTTGGAGGATCTCGTAGGGGCTCATGGTGGCATCGCCCACAAAGATGAGCTTGTAGTCCTTGTTGTATTTGCGGATCACGTCCCAGGTTTCGAACTTTTCGGCATAGCGGCGGCGGTTGTTGCGCCAGACGTAGTCATAGACGCAATTGTGGAAGTAATAGAACTCCAGGTGCTTGAATTCGTTTTTGGCCGCGCTGAAGAGTTCTTCCACCCGCTGGATGTGTTCATCCATCGTGCCCCCCACATCCATGAGCAGGAGCACCTTCACGTTGTTGTGTCTCTCGGGCACCATCTTGATGTCGAGCCAGCCCGCATTGGCGGCGGTGGCGCGGATGGTGTCGGGCAGGTCCAGCTCCAGTTCGTTGCCTTCGCGGGCAAACTTGCGCAGACGGCGCAGCGCCATCTTGATGTTGCGGGTACCCAGTTCCTGGGAATCGTCGTAGTCGCGGTAGGCGCGCTGTTCCCACACCTTCACGGCACTTTGGCTGCCGCCCTTGCCGCCGATGCGGATGCCCTGCGGATTCTGGCCCCCGTGGCCAAACGGGCTGGTGCCGCCGGTGCCGATCCACTTGCTGCCGCCTTCGTGCCGTTCTTTCTGTTCCTCCAGCCGTTTCTTGAGCGTCTCCATCAGCTCGTCCCAGTCCATCCTGGGGGCGTTGGCCTTCTGCTCGTCAGACAGCAGGCGCTCGATTTCCTTGCGCAGCCAGTCGGCCGGGATCGCCTTCGTGAAATCGGTCAGCATCTCGACGCCTTTGAAATAGGCGGCAAAGGCGCGGTCGAACTTGTCGAAGTGTTTTTCGTCCTTGACCAGTGCGGTGCGGGCCAGGAAGTAGAAGTCGTCCAGCGTGCAGGCGTCGGGGTTGCGCGGGCCCACCACGTCCTGCTGCAGGCATTCGAGCAGTGTCAGGAATTCCTTGACCGAAACCGGCAGCTTGGCCGCGCGAAGGGTGTAGAAGAAGTCGATCAGCATGGAGGCACCTGACGGTTTCAGCCCCTCGGCTTGCTTAACTGGTGATCCAGGTGGGCTTTCACGTTGGGCCACTCGCTGGCAATGATGCTGTACACGCAGGTGTCCCGCAAGGCCCCGGCCGCCTGTGCGTGCGGGTTGATCTGATGGCTGCGCAGGATGCCGTCCAGCTTGGCGCCAAGCCGCTCGATCCCGCGACGGCTCTGGTGGTTGAAGAAATGGGTCCGAAACTCCACCGCGATGCAGCCCAGGGCGTCAAAGGCATGGCACAGCATCAGGCGCTTGCATTCGGTGTTGAGGGCGGTTCGCTGCACGGCACGGCGGTACCAGGTGGAGCCGATTTCCAGCCGGCGGTTGGGTGCATCGATGTTCATGTAAGACGTCATGCCCACCGCACGGCCGGCAAGGTTGCCCTCCTGGGCGATCACCGCAAACGGCAGCATGCTGCCCCGGGCCTGAAGGTCGAGCCGGCGATCGATTTCCGCGGCCATTCCTTGCGGGGTCGGAATGTGGGTGTACCAGTGGTTCCACAGTTCGCCGTCGCACACGGCCTCTGCCAGGTCGTCATGGTGGCGCGGATGCAGCGGTTCCAGCTTGGCATTCAGGCCGACAAAGGTGATGGGGGCGGGCCACATGGGGTTCAGCGGTTGCGCTGGTTCATGAACACCAGCTTCTCGAACAGGGTGATGTCTTGCTCGTTTTTGAGCAGTGCGCCCACCAGTGGCGGCACGCTGACCTTGTTGTCGGCACTTTGCAGGGCCTCTAGCGGGATGTCTTCGGCCATCAGCAGCTTGAGCCAGTCCAGCAGCTCGCTGGTGGACGGTTTCTTCTTCAGCCCAGGCAGGTTGCGGATGTCGGCCACCGCGTCCGGCTCGGGCAGGTCGCGGCCCCAGTTCAC
>CAZEZY010000114.1:0-7789 GCA_964516635.1 uncultured Tepidimonas sp.
CGATGGTGAACTGCGCGTTGAAGATTTTGTGGCGGCAGTGCTCGCTGTTGGCCTGCGCGAACATCATCAGTTCCACGTCGGTGGGGTTGCGGCCCAGGCCGTTGAACGCGTTGATCAGGTAGTCGATTTCATCGTCGGCCAGCGCCAGGCCCCAGGACACGTTCGCCTGTTCCAGCGCGGTGCGACCGCCAGCCAGCACGTCCACATGCTCCATGGGAGCTGGCTGCAGTTCGTTGAAGAGGCCGAAGGCTTGCTCCCGCCGTGCCACCGCGCTTTCGGTCATGCGGTCATGCAACAGCGTGGCCACCTGCTGCCACTGGGTTTCGGTGAGGCTGGCTTTGCTCAGCAGGCCCGATTTGAGCGTGAGACGGTATTCGGTGATGCGCTCGACCCGCTTGACCGCGAAGCCGCAGTTGTGGGCGATGTCGGTGGCCTTGGAGGCCCAGGGCGAGACGGTACCGAAGCGCGGGGTCACGACCACCAGTACGCCACCGGTTTCGCCCTTGTACGGCTCACCGTAGGTCAGCAACTCGACCCAGGCTTTCTGTTGCACCGCCGAAACCGCTTGCTCTGTCCACACCAGATGAACAAACCGGGCAGAGACGCCCACAATCCTGTCGTTGACGGCTTGCAGACGAGGCAGTAGTTGCTGGGCGCGGAAATTGCCAAGGGCATCGCCGCCCTCGATCGAGGTGATGTGCTGGGTCACGGTGTGGCCTGATGGGAGAACAACCCGGGATTTTACCTAGTCGCTTTATCAGGGTTTTCCTGATGCGTGACGCCTCATTCATGCAGTATAGTGCATTGCAAGACAGGTATTTTACTTCAGCTCATGAAACTCAAGATCCTGGTGGGCACCACCACCAACACCGCCGAATGCGTGGCACAGGCGATCCAGATGGACTGTGTCGATCTGGTGGAAGACATCGAAGTGGAGCTGATGGATGGCCTGACGATCGACGTCTTCAACGAGCCGGCATTGTTCCTGATCTGTTCGGCCACCTACGGAAGCGGCGATGTGCCCGACAACGCCCAGGGATTCCTGGCCTCCCTGCAGGAGCAACCCAGGTACCTAGGGCATGTTCGGTATGGCGTGATGTCGCTGGGCGATGAGGGCAGCTACCCGATGACGTTCGCCATGGGCGGCAGGCGTTTCGATGAGACGCTGGCCGATCTGGGGGCGCAGCGTCTGGGGGATGTCTGGCTCCATGACGCCAGCAGCAACGACACACCCGAAGCATCTGGTGTGGCCTGGTGCCGGCAGTGGCTGCAGGAAGTGGCCCTGGCGGCGTGCGGCAGTTAGTTTAAACCTGAATCAATTGCGGCGCCACCGGGTAAGTCTGGATCACCGCCAGGGGCATTCCCACCTACCATTTCGACGTTCAACCCACAGGAGACCCACCATGACCTCTCGCCGCGTCGTTCTCACCCGTACAGCCGCCGTCATCGGCGCTGCATCCACCGGGCTGCTTTTGCCTGAAATCGTCAGGGCCCAGTCCAACCGGGTGCGTGTGGGGTTCATGCTCCCGTACACCGGCACCTTCGCCCAGCTCGGTGTGGCCATCGAAAACGGTTTCCGCATGGCGCTCGACGAGCAAGGCGGAAAGCTCGGAGGGCGTGACATCGAGTTCTTCAAGGTCGATGACGAATCCAACCCGGCCAAAGGGGTCGAAAATGCCCAGCGACTGGTCCAGCGCGATCGCGTGGATGTGCTGGTGGGAACGGTTCACTCGGGTGTCCAGATGGGCATTCACCGGGTGGCACGCGAAAGTGGCGTGCTCAACCTCATTCCCAATGCCGGTGTGCACGCCGCCACTCGCGGACTGTGTGCCCCCAACGTGTTCCGCACGAGCTTCAGCAATTCTCAGCCCACGCTGGCTCTGGGCAAGGCGATGGTCGACCGGGGGCACAAGCGTGCGGTCTGGATCACCTGGAGCTATGCGGCAGGTGACGAGGCCTTCGAGGGATTCGAACAGAGCTACACCGCAGCCGGTGGCACCATCGTCAAGAAACTCGGACTCCCCTTCCCCAACGTGGAATTCCAGGCCTTGCTGACCGAAATCGCTTCACTCCGCCCGGACGCCGTGGCCTGCTTCTTTGCAGGAGGCGGAGCCGCCAAGTTCCTGCGTGACTACGCCGCAGCAGGTCTGAACCGTTCGATTCAACTCTACGGGTCCGGCTTCCTGACCGAAGGCGTTCTCGATGCGGCCGGTGATGCGGCCAAAGGCGTGCTCACCACCATGCATTACAGCGACTCCCTCGACACCGCACGCAACAAGAAATTCCGTTTGGAATACGCCAAGGCCTTCAAGATGCAGCCCGATGTGTATGCCGTGCAGGGCTACGACACCGGCTTGCTGCTGATACAGGGCGCCAATGCCGTTCGGGGCGATTTCTCGAACAAGGCCGGTCTGCAGGGTGCCATGCGCGGCGCCACGATCGACAGCCCGCGTGGCAAATGGACCATGAGCAAGTCGCACAACCCGATCCAGGACATGTATCTGCGCGAAGTCGTGGGCCGAGAAAACAAGGTGATCGGCATCGCCCAGAAGGCGGTGGAAGATCCGGGCACCGGCTGCCGGATGGCCTGATCCCTGAGGGTGGCGATGCTTCGCCACCCTTCTTCGCCCTGTCTTTGCCGTGACGCGTCGCGGCAGCGAATCTTTCACCCTGAATGCTTCCCGACGCATGGATCTCGCCAATTTTCTGATTCAACTGCTCAACAGCCTGCAATACGGCCTCTTGCTGTTCATGTTGGCGGCGGGTCTGACGCTGATTTTCGGGATCATGGGCGTGGTCAATCTGGCACACGGCAGTTTTTACATGCTCGGGGCCTACATGGCCTGGTCGTTTGCCGGCACATTTGGCAGCCTGTTTGTGGCGATTCTGGTGGGAACGGCGCTTTCCATCGTGCTGGGGCTTGCGCTCGAATGGTCGTTATTCCGGCATTTTTACAAACGCGACCACCTTGATCAGGTGCTGCTCACCTTCGGACTCATCTACATCTTTGAAGAGGTCCGTTCGCTGCTCTGGGGGGACGATGTGCACGCCGTGCAGATGCCCGAGATCCTGAACTGGTCCATCCCCCTCACCGACAACCTCTCCTATCCGGCCTATCGCCTGTTCATGTCGGGCCTGTGCATCTTGCTGGCGCTCGGCCTGTACCTGCTCATTTCACGGACACGCCTGGGCATGAAGATTCGGGCAGGCGCCTTCAATCGCGACATGACCGAGGCCCTGGGCGTGAACATCCGGCTGATCTATGCCGTGGTGTTCGCCCTCGGCGTGGGCCTGGCTGCGATCGCAGGCATGATCGCCGCCCCCATTTCCAGCGTCTACCCAGGCATGGGAGGTTCGGTGCTCATCATGTGCTTCGTGGTGGTGGTGATCGGAGGCATTGGTTCGGTGCGTGGGGCCCTGATTGCCGCCCTGCTGGTCGGACTGGTGGACACGTTTGGCAAGGTCCTCGTGCCTCAGGTGGCCGGCATGCTCGTCTACATGCTCATGGCTGCCGTGCTGCTTTACAAGCCCGAAGGGCTGTTCAAACAATAACGACCAACCGTCAGTCCAACCGAACGCCATGTCTGCTGCCAGCTCCCATATCGAACAACTCCCCAGAAGCCTGCAGCTCACGCTGGGCATGGGCACGGTCGCGCTGGCCCTGTTTCCCGTGATGGGTCTGGACGACACCGGGTATTACACCCAGATGCTCACCCAGATGATGATCCTGGCCATTTTTGCCATGAGCCTGGATCTGCTGCAGGGCGTGACGGGCCTGGTGTCGCTGGGGCATGCGGCCTTTTTCGGGCTGGCCGGTTATGGTTTGGCCTTTATCACCCCTGAAAGCGGCCCCGTGAGTCTGTGGTGGAGTCTCCCGCTGGCAGCGGCCGGAGCGGGCCTGGCAGCGCTCATCATCGGGTTCTTCGTGGTTCGCACCCATGGGATCTACTTCATCATGGTCACCATGGCGTTCGCCCAGATGATCTTCTATCTGTTCTTCGACAACCGGTCACTCGGTGGTTCAGACGGCATTTATGTCTACTTCAAGCCCACCACGGCACTGCCCGGACTGAACGACGGGGGCGAGTTGTTCGATCTGGAAAACCGGCTGGTTTTCTTCTACTTCACCTTCGTCATGATGTTGCTGGTTTACGCCTTCCTGCGGCGGCTGCTGTTTTCTCCATTCGGCCGGGCGCTGGCAGGTATCCGAGTGAATGAGCACCGCATGCGGGCGATGGGTTACAGCACCGTCTGGTACAAGCTGACGGCCTTCACCCTGGCGGGCACGCTGGCCGGCGTGGCGGGTTACCTCTGGGCAGCGCAGACCGGCTTTGTGAACCCCGAGCTCATGGGGTTCCACCTCAGCGCACACGCCATCATGATGGTGATCCTGGGTGGCATGGGCAACTTTGCCGGCGCCATCATCGGCGCCTTTGCCTTCGAATACCTCCTGCACCTCTTCAAGGACATCACCAAGCACTGGCAGTTGCTGATGGGCAGCTTCATCGTGCTGATCGTGATTTTCGCGCCCAAAGGGCTGCTGGGGCTTGGTCAGGCCCTGCATGACCGTCTCCTGAAGCCTGCCCCGCCCGATGCCGATCCCAAAGAGCCTGCGCCCGCCCCATCCCGTTCCGTCGGAGGCGACCGTGTCTGATGTGCTGCTGGTGGCCGAAGGCCTGACCAAACGATTCGGCGGCCTGGCTGCCGTGAACAACGTGTCGCTGACCCTGCAGCGCAACCATCTGCATGCCGTGATCGGCCCCAACGGCGCGGGCAAATCCACCCTGACCAACCTGCTCTCGGGCGACCTCACCCCCACAGCCGGCTCCATCCGGCTGGCAGGCCGGGATGTCACCGGCAAAAAGGCAGAAGCCATTTCACGCTGGGGGTTGGGTCGCAGTTATCAGAAAACCAATATCTTCCTGCCATTCACCGTCTGGGAAAACGTGCGTCTGGCCGCTCAGTCTCGCACACCCCATGCGGCACGCTGGCTGTCCCGTGCCAGCGCCTTGGGTGATATCAATACCCGAGCCGAACGTGCCATGGCGCTGGCGGGTCTGACCCACCGGGCGCGCTACGCGGCGAGCGCGATCAGCCATGGCGAACAGCGTCAACTTGAAATCGCCATGACACTGGCCACCGATCCGCAGGTGCTGCTGCTCGATGAGCCTCTGGCAGGCATGGGCCATGCCGAAGCCGAGCGCATGATCGCCCTGCTGCTGACCATCAAGAAAGACCATGCCATGATGCTCGTGGAACACGACATGGATGCGGTGTTCACCCTCGCCGACCAACTCACCGTGATGGTGAATGGCCAGGTGATTGCGTCTGGCACTCCGGCCGCCATCCGCGCCGATGCGGGCGTTCAAGCCGCCTACCTGGGAGAGGAAGCATGAACGCCCCTGCACAGGCCGAATGGCTGGTGGAAACACGGGGCCTGCACACGCACTACGGTGCCAGCCACATCCTCAAAGGCATCGATATTCGGGTGGGCCGAGGCGAAACCATCGGCCTGATGGGGCGCAACGGCATGGGCAAAAGCACCCTCCTGAAGTCCATCATGGGCCTGGTCAAGCCGAGTGCGGGGAGCGTGGCCATCAAAGGGCATAACATGACTGGGGCCGCCACCTATGCCGTGGCCCGACAGGGCGTGGCTTATGTACCGGAAGGCCGTGGGATTTTTGGCAACCTGAGTGTGAAAGAAAACCTCATCATGGCGGCGCGACCGGGTGTGCGCGGCCAGACCGACTGGACGTACGAACGCGTGCTGGAAACCTTTCCTCGCCTGGCCGAGCGTCTGGGCCATGGCGGTCAGCAGCTCAGCGGTGGCGAGCAGCAGATGCTCACCATCGGCCGCGCGCTCATGACCAACCCCGACCTGCTCATTCTCGACGAGGCCACCGAAGGGCTGGCGCCCCTGATTGCGCGAGAGATCTGGCGCATCTGTGGCGTGATCCGCGAGAGCGGCATCAGCAGCATCATCGTGGACAAGAACTGGAAGCACGTCACGCAGATCGCCGACCGCAATGTCATTCTGGTCAAAGGCGAGGTGGTGTTCGAAGGCTCATCCCAAAGCCTGGCTTCGCAACCCGAGTTGCTGGAACAGCATCTGGGCGTCTGAAAACGATCAACCGGGCATCTGAAACACAAAGGGGGCCGAAGCCCCCTTTGTGTGAATAGGGATCCGTGGTTGACAGATGATCACTTGTTGACCGGTGACGCCGGATCGAGCAGCAAAGCCATGATGTGCTTGATCTGCTGTTCGTTCAGAATGCCCTTGGCGCCGGCACGTGGCATCTGTGAACAGGCGGTGTAAGCGCGGGAGTTCCACAACTTGCCCCAGGTGTATTCCACGATGGGTTTGGCGGCGGCGCTGTTGGGGTCGGTGACGCCACGCAGCTTGCCGTAGTTGTAGAGGCTGGGGCCCAGATTGCCGAAAGAAATCTCTTCCTTGCTGATCTGGTGGCAGTTGTAACAGTTGCCACCGTTCTCCGAGCCGGCCTGATCGCTCCAGGTCAAACCTCTCCCGCTCTGGGCGATGCGCTCGCCCTGCTTCCAGTCACCCAGGAACTTGCCATCCGAAGGCCATTTGATGGTCTTCATCTCGGCTGCCTCGATTTTCTTGGCGAGTTCGTCGGACAAGGGCTTGCCGGCCACATCAGCCTGGGAACACAGATCGTTGGCCATGTCAGGCGCCAGACGATCCATTTTCGCGATGCCACGCTCCACGAACGATGCCTTGATGATCTCCTGGGTCATCTTGTCGTATTCGGCGCTGGAAGGCCCGGTGCTGCAGGCCTGGAGGCCCAGCAACACCGCAGGCACGGCCAAAGCCAGGATGGATTTTTTCATCATGTTCTTGTGCTCCGGTTCAGCGCTTGATGGTGGGAACGGCGGAGGCCGAACCCTTGGCATTCACACCCATGTACACACCGAGTGCAATCGTCACGTCGCTGGCAAAGGTGGGCTCAGGGAAACGCTGCTGGCGGTAGCAGTCGTTCAGGCGGTGCTGCATGCTCCACATCTGGCCGTTGGACACTCGGTAAGCGGGCCAGGCGGCGAAGCCGACGCCATCGCCCGGATTGCCCGTCAGTTTGGGCAGATCCTGCAGACGGATGCGTCCGCCATCGATGGCGTGGCAGGAGGCGCAGGAAAAATCGTGTGTGCCAGCGCGCTGGAAAAACAGTCGCTTGCCCACTTCGTACATGTCACGTTCGGCCTGGTGCTTTTGCGGGAGATTGAACTTCATTCCCTTGGACTGCGCGGAAATCCAGGTGGCCAGCGCCACCACGTTCGCGGTCTCGCCACGGCCGAAACCGCGGGTGTTCACCTCCTTCTTGGCATCAATGCCCTGCAAGGTTTCCATGCAGGTCATGAGGCGGCTTTCCAGGTCCTGCACACGGCCGGTGTCCTTGAAGAAACGGGGCAGTTCAACGAATGCCCCCTTTACCACGCCAGGGCCCTTGCCCAGGTCACACTGCTGCAGAGAAGCGTTCTTCGGACCACGCTTCTGAGCCCAGAGCTCCTCACCCCTCATTTCGAACAGTTCGGCAGGGTTGCCGTCCTGCAGCATTTCCCGGTACTGGGCGATGCCATCGGCAGTAGACCCCTGCGCGTACGCAGTGCCCATGGCGCCCAACGCGGCCACAGCTGCCAAGGCTCGGAGGTTGTTTTTCATCGGATTGTTCTCCTCGTTGCAAAAAAAGGCACGGAGCTTCCGTGCCCGACCTGAAAATCAGGAAACGGTGGCTTCGTCGGTGCGGGTTTCGCCCTTGTTGTCCACCCACTT
>CAZEZY010000115.1:0-7527 GCA_964516635.1 uncultured Tepidimonas sp.
GGATGGAGTTTTCGTTGGCGATTTCCTCTGGGGTGCCCAGTCGCTTCAGGGGGACCTTGTTTTCCATCTCTTTCAGCACCTTCTCCGGGATGGTGCGCAGGATCGGCGTGTCCACAAAACCAGGGGCCACGGCGTTCACGCGCACGCCCTTGGGGCCGAGTTCACGGCTCCACGTCTTGGTGAAACCGATCACGCCGAATTTGGTGGCGGCGTAATTGGTCTGGCCGAAATTGCCATAAATGCCCACCACGGAAGAGGCGTTCAGGATGACGCCGCTGCCTTGACGCACCATGGCATCGGCCACTGCCTGGCTGCAGTGGAAAACGCCACGCAGGTTCACGTCGACAACGCGGTCAAACTGCTCCTGCGTCATTTTCTGCAGCCGTGCGTCCTGGGTGATGCCGGCGTTGTTCACGAGCACGTCCACCCGGCCAAAGCGTTGGATCACCTCGCTGACCACGGCTTCCACTTGCTCGCGGCGGGTCACGTCCATCGCCAGGCCGATGGCGGGCACACCGATATCGGCACAGCGACGTGCCACCGCATCCACCGCTTCCTGACGGACGTCGCAGGCCACCACCGTGGCACCCTCCATGGCAAATTTCAACGCGGTCGCTGCGCCAATCCCCTGGCCTGCTCCCGTGATCAGGCATACCTTGCTTTCGAGTCGTTTCATGCACAGTCCTGTGGAGTCCATAAGATCGACCATCTTAACCCCGTCGGATCAGCGTGCTGCCGTGCAACACAAAGGGTAATTCCTGCTGACAGTCCGAAGGGGAGTGTGCCTACAATGAAGCATTCATTCATATTCAGAGTCAGTCTTGATGCGGGCTGATTTCTCAACAGGAGTTTGCCCAGTGCAGAATCAAGAGGCCGAAACGGCCGCCTCCGGTCCTTCCGTGCGCGTGATCAAGAAATATCCCAATCGGCGGCTGTACGACACCAATTCTTCTTCTTACATCACGCTCACCGAGGTCAAGTCGCTCGTCATGCGTGGAGAACCTTTCGTCGTTCGAGACGCCAAAAGCGGCGACGACCTCACTCGCAGCATCCTGCTTCAGATCATCCTCGAGGAAGAAACCGCTGGCGTGCCACTGTTTTCAGAAAGCATGCTGGCCAACATCATCCGTTTCTATGGCCACGCCATGCAGGGCTACATGGGCTCTTACCTGGAAAAGAACCTCCAGGTCTTCATGGATCTGCAAAAATCGATGGCCGATCCTTCCAAGGGATGGACGCCTGAGTTGTGGCAGCAGTTCATGGGGATGCAGACCCCCATCATGCCGGGCATGAACGCCTTCACCCAGATGCAGGAAAAAATGCTGGAAGCCATGGGGGTCAAGCGCTGACCTGAGACAATCCGGGTCCATGACCGATACCACCGTTTCCGCCGCTTCCACTGCGCCCAAAGTGGGCTTCGTCAGTCTGGGCTGTCCCAAGGCCCTGACCGATTCCGAGCTCATCCTCACCCAGCTCAGCGCCGAGGGCTATCAGACCAGCAAGACGTTCGAAGGGGCCGATCTCGTCATTGTGAACACCTGCGGGTTCATCGATGACGCGGTGAAAGAGAGTCTGGATACCATTGGTGAGGCACTGGCTGAAAATGGCAAGGTGATCGTCACCGGGTGTCTGGGTGCGCGCACCGGGGAAGAGGGGGGCAATCTGGTGCAGCAGGTGCATCCGTCGGTGCTGGCCGTCACAGGGCCACATGCCACCCATGAGGTGATGGAGGCGGTCCACAAGCATCTGCCCAGGCCACACGATCCCTTTGTCGATCTGGTTCCCCCTCAGGGCATCAAGCTCACCCCGCGTCACTACGCTTACCTCAAGATCAGTGAGGGCTGCAACCATCGTTGCACCTTCTGCATCATTCCGTCCATGCGAGGCGATCTGGTGAGTCGTCCGGTCGGCGACGTGCTGGGTGAGGCACGCAAGCTCTTCGAGGCGGGCGTGAAGGAACTGCTGGTGGTGAGCCAGGACACCTCGGCTTACGGGGTGGATGTGAAATACCGCACCGGTTTCTGGGACGGCAAGCCGGTGAAGACGCGCATGCTCGATCTGGTGGCCGCGCTGGGTGAGCTGGCACGAGGTTTTGGCGCCTGGGTCCGACTGCATTACGTTTACCCCTATCCCCACGTGGACGAAGTGGTGCCACTGATGGCCGAAGGGTTGGTGCTGCCCTATCTGGATGTGCCCCTTCAGCACAGTCACCCCGATGTGTTGCGCCGCATGAAGCGCCCGGCCAGTGGGGAGAGGAACCTGGAGCGGATTCAGCGTTGGCGTGAACTCTGTCCCGACATCGTGGTGCGTAGCACGTTCATTGCGGGTTTCCCGGGGGAGACGGAAGCGGAGTTCCAGCATCTGCTGGATTTTGTCCAGGAAGCCCAGATCGACCGGGCTGGATGCTTTGCCTATTCGCCCGTCGAAGGGGCTGCTGCCAACGACCTGCCCGGCGCCCTGCCGGACGACCTTCGCGAAGAACGCCGTGTCCGTTTCATGGCGTTGGCCGAGCAGATGTCATCACATCGCCTGGGCCGGCGTGTGGGTGCCACCATGCAGGTGCTGGTGGATCAGGCGCAGGGCCTTGGCAAGAAGGGGGGCGTTGGGCGATCCTATGCCGATGCACCCGAAATCGATGGGGTGGTTCGTCTGTTGCCGCCCGACAAAGCAAGCAAAACTTACCGGGTAGGCGATTTTGTGAAGGCGCGAATTGTGTCGGCCCAGGGGCATGACCTCGTCGGCATCCCGATCTGAAAAACCAAAGGCCTGCAGCAATGCAGGCCTTTGACCGGTATGGATGGTGCCCAAGAGAGGACTCGAACCTCCACGCCTCTCGGCGCTAGTACCTGAAACTAGTGCGTCTACCAATTCCGCCACCTGGGCTTTCAGACAAGCTGGAAGTATAGCATGCATGAGTCCGGCTGGTAGCTCTACAGGAACCGAGTGAAAGAAAAAATCCAGAACACGCTGCTGTCCGAATTTGAAGGGGTCGTGAACGGCCACCGCGACGGACACGGCTTTGTGGTGCGAGACGACGGACAACCCGATCTGTACCTGCCCCCCAACGAAATGCGCGCCGTTTTGCACAAGGACCGGGTCAAGGCCCGTGTCGTGCGTTATGACCGGCGTGGTCGGCCGGAAGGCCGTGTCACCGAAATCGTCGAGCGCTCCACTTCCCCCATCATCGGCCGCCTGCTGCAGGAAAGCGGGGTTTGGCTGGTGGCGCCTGAGGACAAGCGTTATGGGCAGGATGTGCTGATCCCCAAGGGGGCGACTGGTTCGGCCAAGCCGGGTCAGGTCGTGGTTGTGGAACTCACGGAGCCGCCCGCTCTGTTTGGCCAGCCGGTGGGCCGCGTGAAGGAGGTGCTGGGCGACATCGATGACCCTGGCATGGAAATCGAGATTGCGGTGCGCAAGTACGGTGTGCCTCACGAATTTTCGGAGGCGGCGATGGCTCTGGCACGGGCTTTGCCCGACAAGGTCCGTCCCGTTGACAAAAGAGGCCGCATCGATCTGACCGATGTCCCGCTGGTCACGATCGATGGCGAGGACGCCCGCGATTTTGACGATGCCGTCTACTGCGAACCGGCACGCGTGGGCCGTGGCAAGGGTTGGCGTCTGCTGGTGGCCATCGCCGATGTCAGCCATTATGTGGAAACAGGCAACGCCATCGACGTGGATGCCTACGACCGGGCCACCAGCGTGTATTTTCCGCGTCGTGTCATTCCCATGTTGCCTGAAAAGCTGTCGAACGGCCTGTGTTCATTGAACCCGGAAGTCGAGCGACTGTGCATGGTTGGCGACATGCTGATCACCGCCAGGGGTGAGATCCATGCCTACCAGTTCTACCCGGCCGTGATGTTCAGCCATGGTCGCCTCACCTACACGGAAGTGGCGGCGGTTCTCCAAAATACCCGGGGGCCAGAAGCCCAGCAGCGAAAGACGCTGGTCCCCCATCTGCTGAACCTTCACGATGTCTATCGTGCCCTGCTGACGGCCAGGGAGCATCGGGGAGCGGTCGATTTTGAAACCGTGGAGACACAGATCGTCTGCGACGAGTCAGGCCGCATCGAACGCATCGTGCCCCGGACGCGAAACGATGCGCACAAGCTGATCGAAGAGGCGATGCTCGCGGCCAACGTCTGCGCCGCCGATTTCATTGCCCAAGGCAGACATCATGGTCTCTACCGGGTGCATGAAGGCCCCACGCCCGAAAAACTTGAAACCCTGCGGCAATACCTGAAGGCCCTTGGGGTGTCTCAGTCGATCGGCGACGAGCCGCGTCCCAAGGATTTCCAGCAACTGGCCCATGCCACGGAAGACCGGTCGGATGCGGCGCAGATTCACCAGATGTTGCTGAGATCGATGCAGCAGGCCATCTACACCCCGCACAACAGTGGCCACTTTGGGCTGGCGTTCGAGGCCTATACCCATTTCACCAGCCCGATCCGTCGCTATCCCGACCTGTTGGTTCATCGGGTCATCAAGGCCTTGTTGCAGGAGCGCAAGTACCACCTGCCGGCCTTGCCCACCCCAGGGGAGGCCCATGCGAAACTGTCCAGGCGTCTGGCCTCCCGGGGTGCATCGGCGGCCGAAAAGGCACATCAGAAAGCGCATGGTCAGAGGACCAGTGCCGAGATGATGGGGTGGCAGGCGGCGGGCCTTCACTGCAGTGCCAACGAACGCCGCGCCGATGAAGCCAGTCGGGACGTGGAAGCCTGGCTCAAGTGCAAATACATGCGCGAAAGGCTGGGTGAGGAGTTTGCTGGCGTGGTCAGTGCCGTGACCAGTTTTGGTCTGTTCGTGACCCTGGATAGTCTCTATGTGGAGGGGCTGGTGCACATCACCGAACTGGGTGGTGAGTATTTCCGTTTCGACGAGGCCAGGCAGGAGCTCCGTGGCGAGCGGACAGGGATACGCTACGCCTTGGGGTCCAGGGTACAGGTTCAGGTCAGCCGTGTCGATCTGGACGGTCGCCGGGTCGATTTCCGACTCGTTCGTGGTGAAGACGAACTCATGATGCGCGCGCTGCGAGACAAGCACGGCGAGTCCGCCGATGGCGAGAACGTGGCGCGTTCCAGCCGCAAGGCCCGTCCATCCGGAGCTGGTTCACAATACGGATCCGGGCGTGCCGCGACACCCCGTGATGCCGATGTCCGCTCCAGAGGGGCATCTGCGAAAACGGAACGCGGTCACAGCAAGTCGAAACGAGGCAAGCGTTGACATGCGGATTCTCTTTTTCCTTCTGGATACCCTGTTTTTTTTCCTGATCGGGGCAGCCCTGCTTCGTGGCTGGATGAACAGCCGGCGCATGCGGATGACCCAGCAGCCGGGCGTGTTTGTCGTGGCCGTGACGGACTGGATCGTTCAGCCTTTGCGCAAGACGCTGCCGCGTGCCTGGGCGCAGGCCAACACCGACTGGGGCAGTTTTTTTGCCGCGCTGCTGCTGGCGCTGGCTTATTCCGCGATCTGGCACGCCATGTGGGGAGGGGCGATTCCCGGGGTGCAGCATCTCGGTTTCACGATCACCATTCCGTTCGTGGCCATCACCTTCCTGATCCGAACCATCTTGCAAGGTCTGATGGTGCTGGCACTGGTCTATGCCGTGCTGTCTTGGATACAACCGAACTCGCCGGTTCAGGCCACTTTATCGAGGCTCATCGACCCCGTTCTCAGACCCATTCGCCGTGTGATTCCGACGGTCGGAGGCGTTGACCTGTCGATTCTGGTGCTGATCATCCTGCTGCAGATCGGTCTCATCCTGATCGGCTGACCGGGAGGCGCAGACTGTCAATCACATCGGTGGCTGTCATGGCCATCTGTTCGCGGGGCCAGTCGCTGGCCGTCATGCCATGCAGGTAAACGGCCATGGTCGTGGCTTGAAAGGGTGTCAGGTCGCGACGGCACAAGAAGGCTCCCACCAGGCCCGCCAGTACATCACCGGTTCCGGCGGTGGCCAGCAAGCCGTTGCCTGTGGGATTGATGCTTGGCGTTCCGCCCGCTTCTGCCACCACGGTTCCAGATCCTTTCAGCGCCACGGTGCAGGCAAAACGGGTGGCCATTGCCTGAGCGGCGAGCAGGCGGTCGGCCTGGATGGCCGCCGAGGTGGTGCCCAGCAGCCTCGCGGCTTCCAAGGGATGGGGAGTCAGTACCGTGCGCCATTTTCGCGTGGCCCGAAGCGCCAGTTGCTGTTGAAGATCGGTGTCGGAGGCGATCGCATTCAGCGCATCGGCATCCAGAACCAGAGCCGGGCTCTCATCCAGTATGGTGGGCAGCCATGACCGGATGGTTTCGCCCGCGCCACATCCGCATACACACACTGCTTGCGGCGAAGCAGCTGTCTGGATGGCTTGTGCCGGGGTCCTGAACATCAATTCGGGTTGATGCAGGTCCGTCTGTGGCGCGCCCGTGTGCGATGCGTCTGCCAGCAGGGCCACATAAACGCGTCCGGCCCCGGCGCGAAGACCTGCTCTGGCGGCCAGCAGGGCGGCGCCAGCCATGCTGGTTCCAGTCGTCTGCGTGGCGCCACCCACCACAATCAGATCGCCATGGCTCCCTTTGTGCAGATGGTGGGTGTCGGCCCGGGCACTTGCTGTCGAGCCCGGAAGGCCGAACAGCCATGCGGTGGGCGCCCGGGAGCTGGAACCGATGGGCAGGGTGCCGAGGTCGTCAAACCAGCCATGGCCGGCGGCGGTTCGTCCCATCTGGGTGAACGCGCCGGGCTTCAAGGCCAGCAGATGCAGGGTATGCCGCTGACTGGATGGCAGGCAGTCGGCCGCACTCCACCAGGTGCCCCGGTCCGCATCCAGCCCGCTGGGGAGATCGACACAGAGCACAGGACAGGTGGCGGACTGGATGCGTGCGATCCATTCGTTGGCATAACCGTTGACCGGCTGGTGCACGCCCAGACCAAAAATGGCGTCGATGGCCAGGTCAAAATCAGAGGGAGGGGATGTGTCGAACCAGATGCCGGCATCCTGGGCAGCTTGCCAGGCATAGCGGGCATCCGCTGGCAGACGGGAAGCCTCACCCAGCCATGTCACGGTGAGCCGCCCCCCGGTGATTTCCAGACGCTTTTTCCAGTGAACCGCTGCGATGAGTCCATCGCCGCCATTGTTCCCGCCGCCACAGGCGATCCAGACGTGTCGGGCATGGGGCGCGATGGCGGCCGACAGAGAGAAAACGGCTTTGCCGGCGCGCTCCATCAGTGTATGAGCGGGCAGTCGTTGCTGCCACTCGGCTTCCAGTGCGCGGCACGCATCGCTGTCAAGCAGCGGCCAGCAGCGGTCGAGGCGTTCCAGAGACAGCGGCAGAGTAGGCATGCAGACTGCTATAATCCTTGGGTTTTGCCAGATGTGCTGGCGAAATAATCGCAAACAAACCCAGCCAGGTGTTGGTGACATTGTGTCGCCAATCGGGGTTTGATTTAAGTTCTAACCTCTGGAAAATTTCATCATGTCCATTTCCATGCGCGAAATGCTGGAAGCCGGTGTCCATTTCGGTCACCAGACCCGCTTCTGGAACCCC
>CAZEZY010000116.1:0-7502 GCA_964516635.1 uncultured Tepidimonas sp.
CGGTCACCCAGGTACACGACGGATTGGGCGGAGTTGGTTGAGGTGGGTTGACTGGATGAGTTGCCGCGCAGGGGCCAGGTCCAGTCAGCTTTGCAGCGAAGGACGACACCGCTGGCGTGGTCATGACCAACCAAAACCGGACAGGTAGGCGGCCGCAAAACCGAGGACAAACAGCCAGTGGAACAGGCGTGTTGTTGCATCGGTGACACGACGGCGCGGGCATTGCCCCCGAAATGCGCGCTCCGGGACAGTCCCCCAGGTGGTTTGCGCGCCGTACTCAGGCCGCCCTCCTCCCTCTGAGGCAACACCCAGACCGGACTCCTTCAGGTACGCTTAAGCTGAACTGGTTAGCCTCTTCCGACTCTAGGTTTCCTTTCTTTTCCCAGCATCTCTCCATGCGACTCATCATTCTGGAAGACGACCCCCACTTGGGCGACGCCATGGCCCTGGGCCTGCGCCAGCAGGGCCATGTGGTGGACTGGTTCCAGGACGGTGAAACGGCCAGCCACGCGCTGACATCTGCTGCCTACGATGCGCTCATCCTCGACCTCGGGCTACCCCGCACCGACGGTGTGACCTGGCTGCGGCAGTGGCGCTCGGCAGGCCTGAACCTGCCGGTCCTGATTCTCACTGCACGCGACGGAGTGGAGCACCGAATAGGCGGGCTCGATGCGGGCGCCGACGACTACCTCATCAAACCCATAGACACCCAGGAACTGGCTGCACGGCTGCGCGCGCTGCTGCGCCGCTCCACCGGGCATGTGCAGACGGTATGGACACATGGCGCGCTGCAGTTCGACCCGGCCAGCCGCGTGGTGCGCTGGAACGAACAACCGGTGGACCTGACCCCGCGGGAAACCGCGCTGCTGGAAGTGCTGCTCAAGCAACCGCAAAAGGTACTGTCCAAAAGCCGCCTGCAAGAACAGCTATACGATTGGAGCGGCGATGAGCCCGACAGCAACGTGCTGGAGGTTCATATCCACCACCTACGTCGCAAGATCCACCCGGGCATCGTGCGCACGGTGCGGGGTGTGGGTTACGCGCTGGGCGCACCATGAGGTTTGGCCGATGAAAGCACCCCTGAGCCTGCAGCGCAGGCTGCTGCTGTACCTGCTGATTTCTGCGCTGGTGGTGTGGTCGGTGGCGCTGGGTTTTTCCATGGTCAAGGCACGCCACGAGGTCAATGAGCTGTTCGACACCGAGATGATCCGGCTGGCGCGCCAGATACAGGTGATATCGCCCTGGATTGCCCCAGAACACCGGGATGCACCCACACTCGCCGAGCCGCTGTTGGCCCAGGGCGAGGCCGATCTGAACGACCTGGCGGTGGCCGTGTGGGACCAGCACGGCAACTTGCTGGTGGTCGACCGCGAAGGCGTGCAGTTGCCCTGGCAACCCGACGCCACAGGCTTTCGCGACATGACCGTGGCCAAGGAGGCGTGGCGCATTTACTACCTGCAGGCCCCGGAGTTGCAAGGTCTGGTGGCAGCCGGGCAGCGCATGGACGAACGCGACGAGTTGGTGTGGGGGTTGGTGGGCAGCCAGATGGTGCCCTGGCTGCTGGTGCTGCCCGTGCTGCTGGCGGGCATGGCGTGGGCGGTCCGCCGTGCGCTGGAACCCATGAAGGCCGTGACGCAGTACCTGCACGCCCGCAACGCCAACGATCTGGAGCGCTTGCCATTGGGGCAGGCACCCGATGAATTACAGCCGTTGCTGGAGGCCATGAACAGCCTGTTCCAGCGCATAGAGACCACGCTGGAGCGCGAACGCAGTTTCACTGCCGACGCCGCGCACGAACTGCGCACCCCCATGGCCGTGCTGTCGGCCCAGTGGGCGGTATTTCAGGGTGCCCGCGATGACGCCGAGCGGAGCCGTGCCGCAGACAAGCTCACCCAGGGTCTGGCCCGCGCCAGCCGACTGATGGAACAAATGCTCAGTCTGTCGCGGCTGGAAGCCACGCAGGGTCTGGCCCAACCGCAGCCGCTGCGCTGGCACGAACTGGTGGAACAGGCGGTGTCGGACGTGCTGCCGCTGGCAGAGCGCCGCCAGATAGAGCTGGCGTGCGACTGGGACGCCCCACAAGGCCCCACCTGGCTGGGCGACTCCACATTCATGGCGCTGCTGCTGCGCAACCTGCTGGACAACGCGGTGCGGTATTCGCCCGCTGGTTCCGCGGTGGCGCTGCGGCTGGCGGCCGATTCCGTGTCCGTTCACAACGCCGCCGGCACAGTGGCAGGCCGCACCCTGTCTCAGGCCGACATGGCGCAGTGGGGCAAGCGCTTCCAGCGCACCGACGGCCAGGAGGAAAGCGGCAGCGGTCTCGGTGTATCCATCGTGCAGCGCATTGCACTGCTGCACGGCCTGGCGCTCAACTATCGCCTGAGCCCCAATGGGCGTGTAATCGCCGAACTGGCTCCCGCTGCCGAGGCCTGAGCCACCCCGACGCGGCAGCTTCGCACCCATCAAGGTGCGCCCTCTCCAAACAACTCCGTCTTCCCGGACCGCTGCACAGGCAGGCACGGGGGTCCTCACCGGGCAGGCCGCCAGGCTGTTCTGGCAATAGAGGGAGTGATTCGATGGACAGGAAAGTGGAATTGCAATGCCGCCTGTTTGTGGTGAAGCTGGTCTCGGCAGCCACCATGCTGGGTGGCTCTACGCAGGCCTGGGCAGAGGCCAAGCCCATGGTCAATGAAGCGGATGCGCAGGCCGTGAACCTGAATGACAAGGCCGACGCCACCACCGCGAAGCACGCCCCCCGGCGCGGTACGTCTTCGCAGGGGCTGGGCTCAGTTCGCCTGCAGCGCAGGCAGCTTCTGCACAAGGGCCTTGATTTCCTCGCGCCGGCCTGCATCGGCAATCTGCCGGTTGGGGCGTGGCTGGGCTTGCAGGGCACGCTGCGCGTAGGGCGCCGCCTCGCTCGCGCGGCCGTTCTCGGCCAGGAACTCGGCATAGAAGAAGTTGGGGTCTATGCCATCGGGGTTGATCTGCAGGGCCTGCTTCAGCAAGGCCTCGGCCTTGGCCTTGTCGCCAAAGCCCAGGGGCCAGCCAGGCACCTTGTAGTACAGCACGCCCAGGCTCGCGTAGGCCGAGCCGTCCAGCGCATGGCCGTCCATGGCGATGGCTTTTTCGTACACCGACTTGGCCTCTTTCACCAGAGACAACGCACCCAGCCCACCACGTTCGCCCGCCCAGGAACTGAGCACAATGCCTTCCCACACCAGCGGCTCGCTGCGCTGGGGAAAGTTTTTTACCACCTCGTGCGCTTTTGCGCTGAGTGCCTCGAAGCGGCGCGCTTTTTCGGCGGGGGGCGTCTGGTAGCGAATCACTTCCCAATCGCGCTGCAAGGCTTGCACGGCATCGTCCACCGGGGCGGCGTAGCTCGCCAGCGGCAGTACCGCACTCAGGGCGAGCAAGGCTGCAGCCCAGCGCTGGCTGCTGCAGCCAGACTTTGCTGGGTATGTGTTGAGAGGTTTGTGGGTGTTCAACCGTTTTTTCATACCGGAGTTCCTTCGATTTTTTGGGGGTTGAGCATGCTGCGGTGCCGGGCAAAGCCGCCATCGAGCCACGGACCGATGACGCCATTCAGTCGCACCAGACCCTTCTCGGGCCAGCCGATGAACCGCTCGGCGGCAGCGTTTTTCAGCAGCACAATCAGTTCCTGCGCCACCTGGGCCGGCGTGTCGCTGGCGCTTCCGGTGGCTACGGCATACCGCTGCGCGGCGAGGCCGTTGAAAGCGGTGCGGGTAGTGCGCGGGGCCAGCATCTGCACCCGCACGGAAGTGCCCATCAGCTCGCGGCGCAGCGCTTCGGCAAAGCCGTGCAGCCCCGCCTTGGTGGCTCCATACACGCTGTAGCCCGGAACACCAATGCGCCCCAATGCGGAGCCCACGAACACCAGCCTGGCGGCCGGTTGCGCCAGCAGGTGGGGCAGCAGTGCCTGCGTGAGAGCGATGGGCGCCCACAGGTTGGTCTGCAACAGTTCGGCGGCCCTCTCGGGTGTGGTGGTCTCCAGCGGCCCGAAGGCTGGCAGGCCGGCCGCATGAACCACGGCGTTCGCACCCCACTTCCGGGCGGCGTGTGCCGTTGTGCGAATGCCGTCCGCGCAAGACAAGTCTGCCCGTACCCACTCGGTGTGTGGGACTTCGGGCGGTGTGTGGGCCGTGGGGCTGATGGGAGGGGTGCGGCAAACGCCCAGCACCTGTGCGCCGTGCTGTTGCAGGGCCTCGGTCATGGCAGTGCCTATGCCCCCACCAGCGCCGGTGAGCAGTACCCGCGCTTGCTGGAGCTTCATAAGGCGAACGCCTGGGCAGTCTGTTCTGATGCACGGCAAGGCTGGGGCTGCTCGCCCAGCTTGCTCAGCGGGTGGACGTTTGGCAGCGGCAGACTGCGGAACACGTCGCCATAGAGCCGGTAGAACACCTGCGCCGCATGCACGATGGCCTGCTGATCTTGCGGCGCCTCGATCTGTGCCATGAGTGCCTCGAAATGGGCCGTGTGCGCCTGGTCCAACTTGCCGTGCGAGCGCAGGTAGGTGAAGGACGCATCGGGCAACTGTAGCGGGCCCTGTATGGCATCGGCGGCCATGAGCGCCAGCGAGACACTGGTCCCTTCCAGCACATGCACCATGCCAAAGAAACCGAGCGGGTTGCCGCGCTGCACGGTGTCGTAGGCATACGCCACCATGACTTCGGTGGCCACACCGGCGGGACCGTGGCGCACAGCCTCCGCATCGCCGCCGGCAGCCGCAATGTCGTTCAGGATCCATTCGTCGTGGCCGGCTTCTTCCTCGATGTACTCATCCAGCGCGGGCTCCAGCCAGCGGTGGTGCGCCGGCAGATGCGCCTTCATGGCAACGAGCAGTGGCACGGTGTGGCGCACGTGGTGGTACGCCTCCTGAAGAAACGCCAGATAGCTGGGAAGAGACACCTGGCCCACCAGCGCGCCCTGAATGATGGGAGTAGACAGTAACTGCTGGCGGTGGGCCTGAGTGGCCTGAAGGAGATGGGTATGGAAGTTCATGTGTGGCTTTCAAATCATGGTGACCTGTGAGGGATGGATCAGGAGGTGGACGAAGAGGTGGCCAAAGAGGAGGCCGTTTCCTGCCCGTGCAGCGCGCGGAAGAAGGACTCCATGCGCGTGCGTAACGGGCGGCCGTTGGGCGTGAAGAAGCCGCCGTGCAAGGCCGGGTCGGCCTGCACCCAGCGGGTGATGCGGGCGTAGTCGGGGAGTGTGGCGTTGGTGCGGTCTATGGCGGCCTGTATCGCGGCGCGCCCTGCCTGGCGCGCGGCCTGGTTGCCGGCGGCAAGCGGTGCCCAGACCACGGCACCCAGGCGTGCATCGCCATCGCCCACCACCACCACCTGGGACAGCGCAGGCTCTTGCTGCAGGGCGGCCTCTACCCACTCAGGGCTCACGTTGCGGCCAAAGCCGGTAATCAGCACATGCTTCTTTCGCCCGCGAATGGTGAGGTAGCCGTCGGCATCCAGCTGGCCCAGGTCTCCGGTGGGCCACCAGTCTGCGGCATGGGCCGGGTGGCCGAGATAACCCAGGAACAGGCTGCCCCGTACCTCGATCTCGCCATCGGAAGCCACACGCACCTCGCGCTGCGGCAGCACGCGGCCTACGGTGCCGTCACGGTGGGCCCACGGCAGGTTCAACGTCTGCACCGATGCGCCTTCCGACAAGCCGTAGCCTTCATAGGCGGGCATGCCCAGCTGGCGCGCGCGCTCCAGCCACGCCTGCCCCACTGGCGCACCGCCCACCGCCACGAACCGGAGCGATGGCGGCGCTGTTTGACCCGACGCCAGCAAATAGGCACACCAGGCCTTGAGCATCTGCGGCAGCAGAATGAGGCTTTGGGGCTGGTGATGGCGCACCGCTGCATCCAGCCGCTCGGGGTGGAACTGGGAGGAACCCACCAGCCCCACATCGGCCAGCGAAAGGCTCACCAAGGTAGCACCCTGGCGGCGAGCGGCCATGACGCCGGCCACGTTCTCCAGCAGCACCGCATAGGGCAAGGCGCTCAGGTGCCGGGCAATGCCCAGCGGCGCCATGGCCTGTACCAGGCCAGACACCACCGCATCCAGATTCTGCGCACTCAGGCACACCCCTTTGGGCGTGCCCGTGGTGCCCGATGTGAACGTGACCTTGACCGTGCTGGGATGCACACTGGCAGGATGTGAGGCTTCCGGCAACAGAGCAAGGCAGAGGGACTCATCGGCCAAAGAAATGGTTGTCCACGTCAAACCTGGCCAGGCGCCCGTCAGTGCGGGGGGCACGCACAGCGCATCGGCCCCCACGGCGGCCATTGCATGGCGCATCTGATCGGCGGTGAAGAAGGTAGGCAGCGGCACGTGGACCCGGCCCAGTTGCAGGGCGGCTTCGTCCAGCGCTACGAAGGCGGGGGAGTTGTCCAGCACGGATGCCAACACCTGTGCGCCTTGAGAGCGAAGCAACGTGGCAGCCTGTCCCACGGCGTCCTGCCACTGTGCGGTACTCCACTCGCGGTGGGCCGAGGCCAGCACCGCGTTCATGCGACCACCCCGTTCAGTGCGCTGCGCCGGCTGAGCGCCTTCAGGGCCACCGGAATCTGCCCGGCCAGCACGACGGGCTGGTGGTCGTAGTAGCGACCCCAGTCGTTGGCGTCATCGCCCAGCAGGACCGGGTCGGCGCAGCCCAGTGCCAGTGGTGCCATACCCATGCGCACGAACAAATGGCGCAGCTCCTGCGTGAGCGTGCTGACCACCCACTCGTGGCCCGCCTGCGCCAGCAACGGACCCAGCATCTGGATGAGGCGGCGCCCCTCACCGGGGCGGTCGGAGGCCAGATGGCCCACTTCCACAATGCCCTGACGCTGTTGGGCGGTGGCCCCTGGACCGCGCAACAACAGGTGCACCGGCTGGCTGAGGTAACGCTCCAGAAACAGCATGCCGGCATCGGCTTCGCGGTAACCCGCAGCAGCGACCAGCGTGCCGTCGCGGTCGTGCAGGCCCACCAGCATGGGAGCAAACTCTTTCACCCGGGCCTGATAGCGCGCGGCGTAAATGCGTCGTATGTAGGCTTCCACCCGAGGACGGTCGGGGTTGGTCGGGCCATACTGCCGCAGCTGAACTGGCGCGGGCAGCGGCTCCTTGAGCAGCGTCTGTGGCATTCACACTCCTTGCACCGGAACGCCCGGTGCTTTTCTGGAGTGCCATGCTCGCGCTGGCCGATTAACGCTGCCTTAACTGCGCGGGTCGGTTTTGATTCGCTGCTGTGATTCGATGCTTGGGTCGATTCCGCAAAGCGATCAGTTGACGGCGCATGCATCGTGCAAAGAAGAGCCCTCCAGTTAACCGACTGCTCTACAACCGAAAGCCGCAACATGGGGGCGCCTTCAGAAGCCAGTCAGCCGCCCTCGTGGCTGCTGAGAGTTGGGCCTTGCACGTGCCCTCTTCTTACTCCACCCCTGCACGCACCAGCATGGAAAACAGGTCCTGCGAGAACCGATGCTTTTTTTCCTT
>CAZEZY010000117.1:0-7313 GCA_964516635.1 uncultured Tepidimonas sp.
CTGCACGCACCAGCATGGAAAACAGGTCCTGCGAGAACCGATGCTTTTTTTCCTTGGGTGGGAATCCCTTCTGTGCCGCAAGGTTTCGGGTGTGGTCGATCAGCACCGTGCCGACTCCCCGCCGCTGCCAGGCCGGATGGTTATGTCCAAGGCATGGCTCCCCTTGCGGTCGATGGCGTGAATGGTGAGCAAAAATCACTGGGCATCAGCGGCACGATCAGGCGAGCCACCGGAATGGCCAGGGATTCTGCCAACCGTGGCGGTTGCCCGAGGTGTTCCCGGCTGTCCAGCAGCAAGGAGGGCCGAGCGATCACCAGCGCCTCCCGTTCCAGGGTCTGGAGCGCCTCTTCAAGTTCACCCTTGACCCGGTTGTAGAAGACGGGCGACCGGGCTTTTGGCTTCTGGCAGGCTCAAACCACACACCGAAGAACTGGCCGGAATATTCGCCCATAATGATTGGCTACCATGGCAAACACCTTCCTGCTGCAGCGGTCCCTGCAAAGCACGCTGGGGCTGACGCTGCTGTCGTTTTTCGTGACCATGGGCGTGGTGGCTGCGGCCGGCTACTGGTTGCTGGATGCCCATCGCTACGGGCAACTGGCTCTGAGCCAGATGAGCTGGCAGATGGCCCAGTCGCTGGGCGTGGCCATCATGGCCCCCAAAGGACTGGCGGCGGCGGTGCTGGCGGGTGTGCCACTTCAATACGGGATCGAGGCGGGCCAGCTGATGCAGGACTTCACGTTCGTGGTGGTTTTCGTCAGCATCTGCCTCACGGCCTTCCTGTTGCCTCTGACCACCCGTGTCAAGGCTGATCACTCCCCTCGCTTTTCATCAGACCCACCATGAATGCCCCCTTTCCGAGTGAACGACCCCCTGCCGTTGCCTGGCTTGGCTATGGCGGATTGATTCCCTTCGTCGTCCCGGCCTTGTGCGTCGTCTTGACGCCAGGCAACACGGCCTTCTGGCTACAGGCCCTGGCCGCCTACGGCGCTGCCATCCTGAGCTTTGTGGGCGCTTTGCACTGGGCTTTCGCCATGCTGCTGCCCGGATTGACGCCCTCGCACCGCCGCTACAGCTACGTGTGGAGCACGATCCCTGCCCTGGCGGCCTGGGTGGCGCTGCTGCTGCCCACCGTACCGGGTCTGTTGCTGCTCATCGGCGGGTTGGTGGCCCACTACGCACACGACCTGAAGCTTGTGAAAGCAGCCCCCCTGCCCGACTGGTACCTGCCACTGCGCACGCAACTCACCATCGGGGCCGGCCTCTCGCTCGCCACGGCCATGCTGACGGTCTTGTCAAAACCAGGCGCTTGACACGGGGCAAGCAAAACTTCAGAATAGTGAACATACATTCACCGAAAGAAGTTTTCATTCCTTGCTGGAGCCCTCCATGAGCCTGAAAGCCCTGATCCGCAAATTCACCGGCAAAGGCGGCGCCCTCAACCGCGCCACATCCGCCCGTGACGTCTGCCGCCTCAATGCCATTGCGATGGCAGCCCGCGTCTCCGTCTGGGATCTGGACTGAGTATCCGTCCCTTGCCCTACCCTGGCCATCCGGCATCGCCAATTGGGTGTACGCTTCCTGTATTCGTTGCTGAAACGGAGCCAGGAACTGCCCGATTGATCGTGTATGGCCATGAACGCATCAGACACCACCACCCACCCCTCCCGCTGGCGACGATGGACAGCATGGGCGCTGGCCCTGTGGGCGGCCGTGTGGCTGCTCGGCTGGCTGGGCTTGCCACCTCTGCTGCGCTGGCAGATGCAGGCCCAGCTCGAACAGCGGCTCGAGCGGCCCGTTGCGGTGGAAGCCGTGCGATTCCGACCGTGGTCCATGGAATTGGAGGTCCTGGGCCTGAGCATCGGCCAGCCCATCACCGAGGCGCCGGATTCCGCAGGCCCCACGCTGCGCGTGCAACGGCTGTACGCCAATGCCGAACTGCAATCGCTGCTGCGCTGGGCGCCGGTGGTGGACGCATTGGCCATTCAGGGCCTGGAAATCCAGGTGCGCCATCGCGGTGAAGGCCGTTACGACATTGACGATCTGCTGGCACGCCTCGCCAGCCCTGACGACACCCCTGATCCATCCCTGCCGCGATTTGCGGTGTTCAACATTTCGCTGGAAGCCCCCGCACTGACCCTGGTGGACGAACCGGTCGGGGTGACGCATCGCATTCAAGACCTGAACCTGCAAGTGCCCTTCCTGAGCAACCTGGGGGCACGGCGAGAAGTGGCCACCGAGCCTCGGCTGTCGCTCCTCCTGAACGGCCAGCGACTGGAATCCCAAGCGCTCAGCACGCCATTTGCGCAGACGCATGCGACCGAAGCAACCCTGCGCATTCCCGCCCTGGACCTCGCCCCCTACCTGCCCTATTGGCCAGCCGCATGGCCGATGAGGCCGCAGCAGGGCGTCCTCGATGTGGACCTGCGACTGGCCTTTGAACAGCAAGACGCGCCACAGATCAACCTGCAAGGCAGGCTCGGCGTCACCGGATTGCAAATCGCCGAAACGCGCGGTGGTCAGGCAGAGCCCCTGTTTCACCTGCCCCGGCTGACACTGGCCCTGGAGCCGTCGCAACCGCTGATGCAGCGCTGGCACGTGGGGGAGGTGTTCCTGCAAGGGCCTGAGCTGTGGGTGCGGCGCAACGCGCAGGGGCAGATCAACTGGCAGTCGCTCGCCGAGGCATGGCCTGCCAACCACTCAGCCGATGCACCATCGGCGGCGGACCGCCCACTGCGGTTCAGGCTCGACCACCTGCACTGGCAGGATGCCCAAGTCCACTGGGACGATGCCAGCACCCGCCCGGCCGCCCGCTGGACGTGGACGGCCATGCAGCACGACTGGCGAGCGTTCCAGTGGCCCCTCGAAGCCCCCGCACCCTTCGAGGGCCAGCTGGTCTGGGAGGGCGCTGAGCTGAAATGGCAGGGCGCGCTCCAGCCCGAAGGCCTGACACTCCAAACCACCCTGGCAGACTGGCCCCTGGCCACCATCGCCCCCTACCTGAGCACCGTGCTCAAGCCCGCCCTCAGCGGGGCATTGACGGTGGCATCGGAGATGGAATGGTCGGCGGCGCCTGAAGGAGGCCTGACCGTGTCGGTTCCGCAACTGGCCGTGAGCGACATCCGACTGGGTCCGACCCGTGCACCGCTGGCACGGCTGCAACGCCTCGAAGTGGCCGATGCCGACTTGCGCTGGCCCGATGCCCGGCTGAACATCGGACGCGTGACGCTGCAAGGCCCCCAGGTGGGGGTCAGCCGGGACGCAGAAGGCCGATGGATGACGGAGACCTGGCTGGCAGACCCGCCCGCCACCCGGCGCGGGCCGGCCGCCCAGTCCACGGCAACCGGACCCGCCTGGGATGTTCGCCTTCAGGCGGTTCAGGTCCGCCAGGGTCGCCTGGACTGGACGGACGCCCTGCCGACCGAGCCCGTGAACCTGCGGCTGGATGCCCTGCGTCTGGACCTGCGCAACCTGCAACCCCTGGCGAGGCGCCAGGCCAGCATGCCACTGACCCTCGACGCCCAGCTGCTGGGCCTGGATGCGCAAGGCCGGCCCCGCACCGACCGCGATGCCGGCCAGTTGAACCTGAAAGGCGAGGTGCGACTGCCCTCTGCCCATGGGGGCGGTGCCACACCGATGCGGCTCGACATGCAATTGCAGGCCGAAAGGCTGCCCCTGCACGAACTGGTCGCCTACGCCGGCCCAGCCCTCCAGCTGGATGTGCTGCGAGCCGATGCGAGTGCGCGGGGACGTCTGTCGATGGACATGGGCACCGATCTGGCCTTGCGGTACGAGGGCGACGCGGCGATTGACGACTTCAGCGCCGACTCTCTGCAACCACAGGCGAGGCTTCTGGACTGGAAAAGCCTGGCGCTCCGGGGCATCGACCTGAAACTGGCACCCGATGCCCCGTTGCGCCTGCAGGTCGGCGAAACCGTGCTCAGCGACTATTACGCCCGTGTGCTGGTGAGCGAGACAGGTCGGCTGAACCTGCAGGACCTCTGGAAACCCGATGCCAGGGACAAGACCGAGCCGCCCACCGGATCGGCAGCTTCACCCCCGCCCGATATCCGTTTTGGCCCCATGAGCCTGGTTCAAGGTCAGGTGGATTTTGCCGACCGGTTCATCCGCCCCAACTACTCGGCTCGTCTGACCGAATTGACGGGAAGCCTGAGTGCCTTCTTGACCCAGCCCGGCGGTGCCACCGAAGGCGATCTGTCGGCACTCACGCTGCGCGGCCGGGTAGAAGGCACGGCCACGCTCGACATCACCGGCCGGCTCAACCCCCTGGCCCAACCGCTGATGCTGGATATCCGGGGGCAGGTGCGCGAACTGGAACTGCCACCGCTGTCCCCCTACAGCACCCGCTACGCGGGCCATGGCATTGAACGGGGCAAGCTGAGCATGGACGTGCGTTACCAGGTGGCCGCCGACGGCCAGTTGCAGGCCAGCAACCAGATCATCCTGAACCAGTTGCGCTTCGGCGACCGCGACGCCAGCAGCGAAGCCCCCAATCTGCCCGTGAAACTGGCCGTGGCGCTGCTCGCCGATCGCAATGGCGTGATCGACATCAACCTGCCCATCGGTGGCTCCCTCAACGACCCACAGTTCCGCCTCGGGCCCATCATCGTGAAAGTGATCTTCAACCTGATCGCCAAGGCCGTGACCGCGCCGTTCAGCTTGCTGGCGAGTGCCCTTTCGGGCGGCAGCGATGAACTCTCCACCCTGAACTTTGCCCTGGGCCAGCCCGCCCTGGATGCCACCGCTGGCGAACGCCTGCAGCGCGTCGCCAAGGCACTGCAGGACCGGCCCGCACTGGCGGTCACCGTGGTCGGTCATGCCCACCCGGAAGCCGAACGGGACGCCTATCGCCGGGCCCAGCTCGATGAACGCATCCGCGCCGAAAAACGACGACTGCTGGCCCGACAGGGGATTTCGCTTGACGCGGCCCAGGGCATCAGCCCCGAAGAGTACCCTTCCCTGCTCAAAGCCGTGTACCAGCGCACCGATATCCCGAAGCCGCGCAACCTCATCGGCATGGCCAAGGACATCCCACAGGCCGACATGGAAACCCTGCTACTGACAGCCATTCCCGTGCCCGAAGACGCGATGCGCAACCTGGCGTTGGCCCGTGCGGTTCAGGTGAAGGACGCACTGGTTGCACAGGGTGTGGAAGCCAGTCGGGTGTTTCTGGGCGCCCCCCAAATCCACACCCAGGCCAGCGAAGCAACCCCTGCGCGCGCCGAGCTGCAACTCGGTACCCGTTGATCAACGCCCCTTGCGTCCCTCGGGCAAAGCCACCATCACAGCCTGCCCTGGCGTGGTGCAACCGGCGTCGCAGCAACGGCCGGGCTGGCGGTTCTGCGTGATGACACGGCCTTCGTCGTGCAGCACCCCGCGGTCCAGCAGCCGCTCCACCAGTTCCACCCGGGAACCGATCGGATAGTTGCGGTAGATTTCGCGTTTCATCGCTTCGGGTGAACCGCCACCATGCAAGCTGATCACGGAATACCAGCCTCCCTGATAAGACGCCGTCAGGTCTTCCAGGAAACGGGCGGTCTGGATGCGTTTGTCGTATGGGACGTCGGGATTGGCCCGCAACACGTCACTCAGCCGGGCCGCCGTTTCGGGGTTGTGGTCTTCGTCTGGCCCTGGCAAGGCCACAATCAGCCCGCCCGACACATGGTGGGCAATGCGGTGCATGTCGTAAATCTGCGTGGCCAGCAGCAGCTTGCCGATGTTGGCAAACACCGGATCGGGCACAAAACTCTGCGCCAGTTCGTCCTGCGTGGCGTAGACCGATGCGGCCACCCCGCAGGCATAAAAACCCTCCGTGATCTTGATCAGCTCCACCATCTGGTCGCGCAGGTGGTTTTCTTCGGCCGGGTCAAAGCCGTTGGCCTCGCACATGAGGGCACCCGCCCCGATGAGGAGATCGCCAAAACCCGCGCGGGCGCCAATGCAGCTGTGCCGATGGTGGGTGGCATAGTTGTAGGTCATGTAGCCGCTGTGTTCCCATTCGCCGGCATAAAACACCCGGTCCCACGGCACGAACACCTCCTCGAACATCACCACACCGGTGGATTGACCGTACTTCCCAGAAAACACCGCCGCCTTGTCGCCTGGCCGGCCTGCTGGACGCGCCACGATGGTCACCCCCGGCGCGTCCACCGGCACCGCGCAGCAGACCGCAAAGTCCGCGTCTTCCCGGCCCATGTTCCGGCAGGGCATCACCAGCAACTCATGCATGTAGGGGGCACCGGTGACGATGGCTTTGGTACCGGAAATCCGGATGCCCCGCCCATCGCGGTGGGTGATGTGCACGTAGGTGTCGGCGTTGCCCTGCTGATGGGGCCGTTTGCTGCGGTCACCCTTGGCATCGGTCATGGCAATGCCCAGTGTGAGGTCACGGCGCTGCACCTCGTGCAGATAGGCGGCAAAGGTCTCGCGGTGCTCGGTGGTTCCTCTGGCATCGTCGATGCGAGCCGACACCTGGTGAATCGCATTCAGCGCGTCGTGCGTCAGGTAACGCTGGGCACAACCGGTTTCCTGGCACACGAGCCGAACCGCTTCCAGCTTGTTCAGCAAGTCGCCACTGCTGGTGTTGATGTGCGTGAAGCGGTTCACCACCTCCCCGGTGCTGGCCTGGGTCGCCGTCATGATGGGGGCAAACTCGGGCCGCAAGGCGTGGTCATAAGTCAGGCCGATGGCGTTGATGCCTGGGCGCAGCGCCGGCTCATCCACCACCGATTCCACCCGCCGGCCATCAACAAAAACCGTCGGGTGGCAGGCACGAAGGGACTCTTCGTATTCACGGGCCGTCATCAGCATGCTGTCTCCAGTGGTTGTTTTCAAAGGGCGTCCACAGGTTAAACGCTGCGCGAGCAGTTGTCATCCACCAGATTGACAACCCGATGCCCCCAGCGATGACTGCACCACGCTGGAGGACGCGAAGATGCTCGGTCTCGCCCTCCGTCCGGTCCCGCTCATGGTCAACCGAAACGATCTGCAGCCCGCCCTCCTGATCCTCGAGATCGTGCTGCACAGCATCGATGTGCCCCACCCGGGTGCCCAGAGCCGCGAAGAACTGGTGCCCTGCGCCTATGCCCTGCAGGGCGTGATGCTGGTGGGCAAGCCGAAGATGGTCAAGGAAGTCACCAGACTGATGAAGCCACGTGCCATGTCATGGCCGTGGATGGATGGACACAGGGACATGAAAAAAGCACCTAGGCATTTCTGCGCTAAGTGCTTGATTTTTTGGTGGGTCGTGCAGGATTCGAACCTGCGACCAACGGATTAAAAGTCCGCTGCTC
>CAZEZY010000118.1:0-7284 GCA_964516635.1 uncultured Tepidimonas sp.
CCCACCGCGGGTTCGAATCCCGCCCTCTCCGCCATGATCAAAAAAAACCCTTGCAGGTCAAAAACTTGCAAGGGTTTTTTAATTTCATCTCGATGATCCGGGCTCGCGCCGCCTGAACATCCCGTAACCTTCCATGTGCAGCACCTTGTCACCGTGCTGGTTGAACATCTCCCAGGATGTTCGCACCAGCCCCACGTCCGGGCGTTTGGTCATCGGACGCTTTTCGTGGAGGGTGTGCTGCAACCTCAGGATGTCGCCGGGGAAAACGGGCTTCAGCCACTTGAGGCTTTCAAGGCCGGGCGAGCCGAGGCTGGAGGTGCGATGCAGGAAGTTCGTCACCATGAGGCGCATGGCCATGCTGCAGGTGTGCCAGCCACTGGCGCACAATCCGCCGAAAACCGAGGCGCGGGCGGCCTCCGGGTCCAGATGGAAGGGCTGGGGATCAAACTGACGGGCAAAAGTCACGATCTCTTCTTGCGTCGGCGAGATCGTGCCCAGATCACGGACCTCGCCCTCCTGGAGGTCTTCCCACCAGATGTCGATATGGGGGCTCTGTTCGGGATGGATGGCGGTCATCTGTTTCTCCTTCAGGGTGTGGTGGATGCTGGGTCGGTACCGCCCAGACCCAGCCTGTCGCAGAGTTGTGTCAGCGTCTGGCAAATCACAACGTGCCTGACCTGGCGGACCACCGGCAAGGGGTGTCCTGCCCGGTTGATCCAGGCGGTCTGCATGCCGGCGGCGTGGGCGCCCAGCACGTCCAGTTCAAAGTCGTCACCCACATGCAGCACCGCTTCGGGTGGCACACCCAGGGCATCGGCGGCGAGACCAAAGATGCGTGGATCGGGCTTTTTGCAGCCCACCTCACGAGCCGTGATCACGGCCTGGAAATGGTGGCCAATGCCCACCCGATGCACATCCGCATTGCCATTCGAGACCGACGCCACGGGAAAGCGCCGGCTCAGGCGATCAAGGGCACTCAGCGCGTCATCAAAAAACGCGACACGCTGGCGTTCGGCCAAAAACACCTCGAAAGCCGGTTCGCACAGGTCGGCCGCATCACCGGCCTCCACCAGCGCACGGCGGATGGCTTCGCGCCTCAGGGTGGTGAGGTCATGCGACAGGTGTGCCAGGTCGGCATTCACCGCTTCCCGGATGCGCTGGCGCCGTTCCGGATCGGAAAGCCAGTGGGCCGTGGCGGGGGCATGGAGGGTCAGCCATTGCTGCAACACCGATTCGGCCCGCTGAATGGTGGGCCACACGGGCCACAGGGTGTCGTCGAGATCGAGGGTAATCGCCCGGATGCGCGGCAGGTTCAGCATAGGTGAGTGAGAATACCGCATGGCATTTGCAAAAGAACCCACCTACACCCATGGCCAACCCGCCAAGACGGGCATTCTGCTGTGCAACCTGGGCACGCCCGAGGCCCCCACCGCACCGGCGTTGCGGCGCTACCTGGGGCAGTTTCTGGCCGACCCCCGGGTGGTTGAAATCCCCAAGGTCATCTGGTGGTTCATCCTGCACGGCATCATTCTGCGGATTCGTCCTGGCAAGTCGGCCGCCAAATACGCCACGATCTGGACGCCCGAGGGATCGCCCTTGAAGGCCTGGACCGAAAAACAGGCCAAACTGCTGAGCGGCTATCTGGGCGAACGGGGTCATCATGTCGATGTGCGATACGCCATGCGCTATGGTCAGCCGGCCGTTGAGCGCCAGTTGCAGGCCATGAAGGCCGATGGCTGCACCCGCATCCTTGTCCTGCCTGCCTATCCCCAGTACTGTGCGGCCACCACGGCCAGCGTTTACGACATGGTGTTCGAATGGGGCCTGAAAACCCGCACCCTCCCGGAACTGCGCTTCGTCAACCACTATCATGACGAGCCCACCTACATCGAGGCCCTCAAGGCTGCCGTCAAGAAGCACTGGATGGCCCATGGCCGCCCCGACAAGCTGGTCATGAGCTTTCACGGCATGCCCGAACGAACGCTGCACCGGGGCGATCCTTACCATTGCGAGTGCCACAAGACGGGGCGCCTGCTGGCCGAGGCGCTGGGCTTGCAGAAAGACGACTACAAGGTCACCTTCCAGTCCCGTTTCGGTCGGGCCAAATGGCTGGAACCTTACACCGAGCCCAGCCTCGTGGCCATGGCCCGCGAGGGAGTGGGCCGGGTGGACGTGATCTGCCCAGGCTTCAGCAGCGATTGCATCGAGACGCTGGAAGAAATCGATCAGGAAGCCCGCGAAGCTTTCCTGCATGCTGGCGGCAAGGCATTCCATTACATACCTTGCCTGAACGACAGCGCCGAAGGCATGCGTGCCCTCACGGCGGTATGTGAACAGCATCTGTCGGGCTGGCCCACCCGGGTGGCACCATCGACCGATGAACGGCAACGAGCCCGGGCATTGGGCATGGGTGCCAGCCTCTGAAGCGTGCCGTGACAAAACTGACGGTGAACCGAGACCATCAACTGGGCCTGGACGGCGTCCAGCGACTCGTTGACGAGTGGGTCGCAGACGGACGAAGCCGCTTGGGACTCCACTGTGAAGTGGTCCGCACCGATGCGGGCGATGTGGTGACCTTTCAACGACCAGGCATCAGCGGAACGATCCAGGCCTCATCCCGCCATCTGGCCCTCGATGCGAAGCTGGGATTTCTGCTGAGTCCTTATGCCGGCCGCATCACCGAAGAAATCCAGCGGCAACTGGATGTGCGCCTGGGCACGCCAGCCGGCTGACATCGACCGCCAGGTTCAGCGGCTGCGCAGACCGTCGAAGCAGGTTTGCATCACCAGATCCACAATCTCCTCGTTGGAAAATTGCCCGGTGCCTTTGAGGAATTCGAGAACGGGATCGCATGCCCGGGCGTACAAGGTGTAGAGCACGGCAATTGGGGGCATGCCGGGGTTGATCTGTCTCGCCCCCTGCGCCGCCTCGATCCATTCACCAAGCCGCTCGCTGATGGTCATGAGCAGATCGGTGTAAGACGAATTGACCGCGAGCGCCGAACGCAAGGAAGAGTTCTCGCTCGGTAACGACGGCATTTCACCGGCCAGGTGGACCTCCATGGTCCAGCGAGCAACGGCTTGAAGACGGCTCAGCGGATCGTCATGGTCGATCGACTCGATGAATGCCAGCGCACGCTGCATCACGCGAACCATGGCGGCTGCGGCCAGATCTTCCTTGCTCGGGAAGTGCTTGTACAGACTGGCTTTTGCAATCCCCACTTCTGCGGCCACTTCATCGACCGTCATGGCATCGAAGCCTTTTTCGGCGAGCAGTCGGTTGACCACCGCGATGATGGCCTCTTCCCGAGCCTGCTGCATGTGTTGCCTGAACGAGATTTTTTTGCCAGTTGTGGCTTCCAGTGTGGTACTCATGTGAGAAGTGTGTCTCGGATGGAGAAGGAGGATGCGAATAACCATACTAACAGATCCGGTATTGAACTGATTAGTACAGAAAGATACTTGTGGGTTATTATTCGTTCACACCAGTTCAAACGGTGTGTCTCTTTCACCCATCTTTTTGGAGCCGATGATGAAAAAACTGCTGATTGTTTCCCTGCTGAGCCTGAGCGCGCTGACGGCCAAGGCCGCCGACATCGTTGACACCGCGATTGCAGCCGGTTCGTTCAAGACACTCGTGACCGCTGTACAAGCTGCCGGCCTCGTTGAAACCCTCAAGGGACCGGGCCCCTTCACCGTTTTTGCCCCCACCGATGAGGCATTCGCCAAGATTCCGAAAGACAAACTGGATGCCTTGCTGAAGGACAAGAAAGCCCTGACCGCCGTGCTGACCTACCATGTGGTGCCCGGCAAGGTCATGGCCGCCGACGTCAAGGCCGGTCAGGTCAAGACCGTTCAGGGCAGTTCCATCACCGTCACGACGAAAGGTGGCGTCAAGGTGGACAACGCCAACGTGGTGAAAACCGACATTGGCACCAGCAACGGTGTGATCCACGTCATCGACTCGGTGATCATGCCGAAGTGATCGAAGGCCATTCGCCCGGACGGGGTTCGGGCGACTCCGTGATAATGAGCGATCGCATATGGTCACTCCACACGGCATCATCGAAAAAGTCCGCCTGGACAAATGGCTCTGGGCGGCCCGATTTTTCAAGACCCGAAGCCTCGCGGCCGACGACATCGACAAAGGCCGAGTCAAGGTCAACGGACAGGTTGCCAAGGCTTCGCGCGAGCCCCGTATCGGCGACGAAATCGAATTTCGCTCCGGCTACGTGACCCGCACCGTCCAGGTCAGGGCACTCAGTGCGGTTCGAGGGCCCGCCACTCAAGCCGCCGAGTTGTACCAAGAAACGCCAGAATCGGTGGCTGCGCGAGCGCAAGCCGCCGAACAACGCCGGCTGGCGCCCGAACCGGCGCATGCCATGGCTCAGGGTCGACCCACCAAACGCGACAGACGCCAGTTGCAGGATCTGCGATCATCCGGCAAAGCCCCTGGCTGGAACGACCGCTGGAGTGCGTCCCTGGAAGAATGAGCCATGACCGCCCGAGGAGCCGCTGCATGACCCCCACCCGTTACCCCTTCCCCGATCTGAATACCCTGCCCGACGACATTCGCACCAAGATTCTCGAGGTTCAGGAAAAGGCCGGCTTCATTCCGAATGTGTTTCTGGCATTTGCACGCCGGCCGGCCGAATGGCGGGCTTTCTTTGCCTACCACGATGCCCTGATGCTGCCCGAGACGGTGGGCCGCGAAAGCGGTCTGAGCAAAGGTGACCGGGAAATGATCGTCACCACCACCAGCGCGGCCAACCAGTGCCTCTATTGCGTGGTGGCCCACGGCGCCCTCTTGCGGATTTACGAGAAAAAGCCGCTGGTGGCCGACCAGGTGGCCGTGAATCACCGCAAGGCCGACATCACGCCCCGTCAACGCGCCATGCTCGATTTCGCGATGAAAGTCTGTCAGCGCTCGCACGAAATCGACGACGCCGACTTTGCGGCTCTGCACGCCCACGGTTTCACCGACGAGGACGCCTGGGACATGGCCGCCATCACCGCCTTCTTCGGGCTGAGCAATCGCATGGCCTCTTTCTGCGGCATGCAACCCAACCCCGAGTTCTACCTCATGGGCCGGGTGCCCAAAGCCCGACCCACTGCCTGATCAGGCAATGAGCGATCGCAGCCGCTCCGGTATGGTTGCCGATCGCTGCTGGGGAAAATCCACCCAGACCACGGTGGCGCCGCCGTTGGCATAAAGCGTTTCCGGTGCGCTGCTCAGAAACAGCTCGTGATAGGTGTCGAACGACGTTCGACCCACCACGCCGCTGTAGGTATGAATGAGCACCTCACCCGGGAATTCGAGTTGCTTGATGAAGTTGCAGAAGGCGTTCACGATCACGGGCCCCTCCCCCTGCGGATTCGCGGGTACCCCCGACTCGAACATCCATTGCAGGCGCGCAATTTCCATGTAACGGAAATACAGCGTGTTGTTCACATGGCCCATGGCGTCCATGTCGCCCCAGCGGATGGGGATGGTCATGGTGTGGATGCGTTTCTTCTGCTCTGGGACGTCAAGTTTCACCCGTTATCCTCCTGTGACGGAACCATGGCTGGCAGTAATTACCCCTAGTGGGGCTCGAATGTCGTGGAACCGACAAGGATTGTGCCCACTCGCCCCCTAAAATCGGTCGCTTGAATGACAGCCTAACGTAAGAAAAACCATGAAGACCCCTGCCTCACTCCTGGAACAGCACGGCCCACGCGAGGCCATGGAATACGACGTGGTGATTGTGGGCGGTGGCCCCGCCGGGCTGGCCACCGCCATCCGGCTGAAGCAACTGGCTTCGGAAAAAGGGGGTGAGTGCACCGTTTGCGTGCTCGAAAAAGGTTCTGAACCCGGGGCGCACATCCTCTCGGGCGCGGTCATGGACCCCCGCGCCATCACCGAACTGTTTCCCAACTGGAAAGAACTGGGTGCCCCGCTGAATCAACCGGTCAGCGGCGACGATGTGCTCTTCCTGAAAGAACACGGTGCCACCCGCACCCCCGACTGGCTGGTTCCCAACAACTTCCACAACGACGGGTGTTACGTCATCAGCCTGGGCGCAGTCACCAAGTGGCTGGGCGAACAGGCCGAAGCCCTGGGCGTGGAAATCTTCCCCGGCTTCACAGCCGCCGAAGTGCTCTTCAATGACGATGGCTCCGTCAAGGGCGTGGCCACCGGCCACCTCGGGTTGGGCAAGGACGGCGAAGCCACCGATGCCTTCCAGATCGGCATGGAACTGCACGCCAGGTACACCGTGTTCGCCGAAGGGGCACGCGGCCACCTGGGCAAGCAGCTGATCGCCCAGTTCAAGCTCGACGAGGGCAAGGACCCGCAGACCTACGGCATCGGCATCAAGGAACTGTGGGAAATCCCCGCCGACCAGGCCAGACCCGGCCTGGTGGTGCACACCGCGGGCTGGCCGCTGGACGGCAACACCTACGGCGGCGGCTTCCTGTACCACCTGGAAGGCAACAAGGTCACGCTGGGCTTTGTGGTGGGCCTGGACTACCAGAACCCCTGGCTCAGCCCGTTCGAGGAAATGCAGCGTTGGAAAACCCACCCCAGCATCAAGGCCCATATTGCAGGCGGCAAACGAATCGGCTACGGCGCGCGGGCCATTGCCGCGGGTGGTCTGATGAGCCTGCCCAAGACCGTGTTTCCCGGCGGTGCCCTGGTGGGCTGTGATGCGGGCTACCTGAACGCCGCGCGCATCAAGGGCAGCCACGCCGCGATCAAGAGCGGCATGCTGTGTGCCGAAGCGGCTTTTGAGGCTGTGCAGGCTGGTCGCAGCAGCGACGAACTCAGCGCCTACCCCGCCGCCTTTGAAAAGAGCTGGCTGTACGAGGAGCTTGACGCTTCGCGCAACTTCAAGAGCTGGTTCAAGAAGGGCAACACCATGGGGGCCCTGATGACCGGCATCGAGCACTGGCTGCTGCCGAGGCTGGGCATGAAACGCCCACCGTGGACCATTCGCCGCACGGCGGCCGACCACACCTACCTGCGCCCCGCCGCCGAGTGCGCGCAGATTGCCTACCCCAAGCCCGACGGCAAGCTGACCTTCGACCGTTTGAGCAGCGTGTTCATCAGCAACACCAACCACGAAGAAAACCAGCCCGCCCACCTCACGCTGAAGGACGCCAGCGTCCCCGTCAACGTGAATCTGGCGAAGTTCGCCGGCCCTGAAAGCCGGTATTGCCCGGCCGGGGTGTACGAGTTCGTGAACAAGGACGGTGCCGACCAGTTGGTGATCAACGCCCAGAACTGTGTGCACTGCAAGACCTG
>CAZEZY010000119.1:0-4899 GCA_964516635.1 uncultured Tepidimonas sp.
AGGCCGCGCCGCAGGGCCGGCTGGTGCGCGGCGCCACGCCCAAAACGCTCACGGTGGACACCTTGCTGCCCGATCGGGTGGAGCGCTTTCCGTGGGCGGGGCATCTGGGCCTGACCATGGTGCCGCAGGTGGTGCGCGAAATCGACGCAAGTTCGACCACGCTGGTGTTCACCAACACGCGCTCGCAAGCCGAAATCTGGTACCAGGCGCTGCTGGAAGCCCGACCCGACTGGGCAGGGCAGATCGCACTGCACCACGGCTCGCTGGACCGCGGCGTAAGGGACTGGGTGGAGCAGGGCCTCAAGACCGGTGCCTTGCGGGCGGTGGTCTGCACCTCCAGCCTCGATCTGGGCGTGGATTTTCTGCCGGTGGAGCGGGTGCTGCAGATTGGCTCGCCCAAGGGTGTGGCGCGGCTGTTGCAGCGGGCCGGGCGATCCGGCCATGCGCCAGGGCGCCCTTCGCGCGTGACGGTGGTGCCCACCCACAGCCTGGAACTGATCGAAGGGGCAGCCGCTCGTGAGGCCGCGCTGGCCGGCCAGGTGGAGTCTCGCCAGGCACCGCAGGCGCCGCTCGATGTGCTGGTGCAACACCTGGTGACGGTGGGCCTGGGCGGCGGCTTCACGCCCGAGGCCTTGCACGACGAAGTGCGCACCACCGCCGCCTATGCCCATCTGCCGCCCGAGGCCTGGCGCTGGTGCCTGGACTTTGTGTCGCAAGGTGGGTCGGCGCTGTCGGCCTACCCCGATTACCGGCGCGTGGTGCCCGACGACGAAGGCATCTGGCGCGTCCCCGACGCCCGGCTGGCGCGCCGCCACCGCGCCAACATCGGCACCATCGTGAGCGATGCCAGTTTGTCGGTGCAGTATGTGGGCGGTGCCCGGCTGGGCCAGGTCGAGGAAAGTTTTGCCGCCCGCCTCAAGCCCGGCGACTGCTTTCTGTTTGGCGGGCGTTTGCTGGAGTTGGTGCGCATCCGCGAGATGACCGCCTGGGTGAAGCGCGCCACCGGTCACCGCCCGGCCGTGCCGCGCTGGAACGGGGGCCGCATGCCGTTGTCGACCGAGCTGGCCGACGCCATGCTGGCACAACTCGACGCCCTGCACGCTGGTCATGCCACCAGCCCCGAGGCGCAGACCGTTCTGCCGCTGCTGCAATTGCAGGCCCGGTGGTCAGCCCTGCCGGGTCGTCACACCCTGCTGGCGGAAGTGCTGGCCTCGCGCGAAGGTACCCACCTGTTCCTCTATCCGTTCGCGGGCCGCCATGTGCATCTGGGGCTGGCCAGCTTGCTGGCCTGGCGGGTGGCGCGGCGGGCCCCGGCCACCTTTTCCATCGCCGTGAACGACTACGGCTTCGAACTGCTCAGCGCCACCCCGGTGGACTGGTCGCAGCAGCTCAACGACGCCCTGCAACCCGTTGACGAGGCCACGCTGCTGCAAGAGGTGCTGCACAGCCTCAACGCCAGCGAACTGGCCCAGCGCCGGTTTCGGGAGATCGCCCGGGTATCGGGCCTCATCTTCCAGAGCCACCCGGGGGAGCAGCGCAGCAGCCGTCAGCTGCAGGCCTCGTCCAGCCTGTTCTGGGAGGTGTTTCGCCAATACGACCCCGACAACCGGCTGTTGCGGCAGGCCGAACAGGAGTTGCTGGTGCAGGAGCTGGACATCACGCGGCTGCAGGCCACGCTCGAGCGGCTGCAAGGCATGCGTCTGGCCCTGCATCCGATCGCACGGCCCACCCCGTTCGCGTTTCCGCTCATGGTCGAGCGGCTGCGCGAAAAACTCTCCAACGAAAGCATGGCAGACCGCATTGCCCGCATGGTGGCCCAGCTGGAAAAGGCCGCCGGTGCCGATGGCGCCCTACCGCCTCTGTCGGCCGACGCCATCGGCCAGAATCTCGGCTTCGGTCGCGAATCTGCCATTCATGAATCCCCTTCATCCCGCCGACGCGATGCACGAACCCCCCGCCGCACACGCCGAGGTTGAGTGGGCCGGCGAGCGCCTGCATCTCCTGCCCGAGAAAGCCCTCTGGTGGCCGGCACGGTCCACGC
This sequence comes from uncultured Tepidimonas sp., assembly GCA_964516635.1. Taxonomy (GTDB): domain Bacteria; phylum Pseudomonadota; class Gammaproteobacteria; order Burkholderiales; family Burkholderiaceae_C; genus CAZEZY01. The sequence continues at coordinate 2,042 of CAZEZY010000119.1, forward strand.
TGTTCGTGGCCGATGTGCACCTGGGCAAGGCCGCCACCTACCGTGCCCTGGGGCAGCCGGTGCCCGGCGGCACCACGCAGGACAACCTGCAGCGCCTGAGCGGGCTGATCAATCGCCTTGACGCCGCACGGCTGGTGGTGCTCGGGGATTTTCTGCATGCGGCCCGCGCGCGAACCCCCCAGGTGTTGAATTCACTCGACGCCTGGCGCAACCAGCACCACGCCACCGAGATGGTGCTGGTGCGTGGCAACCACGACGACCGCGCCGGTGATCCCCCTGCCCATCTGGGCATCGAGGGGGTGGAAGAGCCCTGGCTGATCGGCCCGTTTGCCTGCTGCCACCACCCGCAAACCCATGCCACCCACTTCGTGCTGGCTGGCCATGACCATCCCGTTTGCCGCCTGACCGGCCGAGGGCGTGATGCCTTGCGCCTGCCCTGCTTTGCCAGCACCCCGGCCGGTGCCACCTTGCCGGCTTTCGGCGCGTTCACCGGCGGGCATCTGGTCAGACCTGGCAACGGGGTGGTGCTGCATGCCATCGGGGGCGATCGGGTGTGGTGCCTGCCGCCCGGTCACTGAGCGGTTCATGACCGGCATCAAATCGCCAACTGCTGGCCTTGACCATCGGTGTGAGCCAGCGCTGTTCGGGCTGCATCGGCTTCCACGTCAAGGCCTGGGACACGTTCTAACGCAACGGGCCCGCTTGCGCTTCAATGGTCCGGCGCATGTCCGGGAAAGCGCCCAGCAGCATCATCACCTCGGCCACCACAAACATGGGGCCGACCAGCAAGCCCACCAGGTCATCCGCAAAGGCGGGTTTGCGCCCCTCGAAATGGTGGCCGATGAACTGCAGCGCCCAGCCCACCACAAACACCGCCACCCCCACCATCCAGGGGGCCAGGGCACTGCCGGAGGCCTCGAGCTGGCTCGCCCAGGCGTGAGCCACCATCATCAGCATGCCCATGAACAGCAGGGTGGCCCAACCCAGCAGCAGCGAGCCGCGGGTCACGTACCACATCGCCACCACCGCCCACAGCAGCCAGGCCATCGTGAACGTCACCTCGCCGACCTGCCAGACGGGCCGGGCCAGCAGCAGGCCGATGGACAGCACGATCAGCGGGATGCCCACCAGATGCGTGAGGATGTTGCGCCGATCGCGGTGGTAATGGGCATACATCACCATCAGATCGACCGCGGGCTTCTGCAAGGAATGCATGATGTCACCTCTGAATGCCAAGGTCGATATCAGACCATCAACGGCTGGTCACGGCCATTCGTTCTTTCCCTGAGCATCGACGGAACAGGAGCCCCCCATGCAGATTTCAAACCCTTCTCCAGGCTCGGCCACTGCCATCGTGGCCCTGTTCGAAACCACGTTCACCGCCTCTGAGGGGGCCGATGAAGGCGCGCTGATCGGCAAGCTCGCGCAAACCCTGTTGACCGAAACCCCCGCAGGCGATCTGCATGTGTTTTCGGCCGAGGAACACGGCGCACCGGTTGGGGCCTGCATGTTCACCCGCCTGCGCTACGAGCAAGACGAGCGAGCCGTGTGGGTGCTGGCCCCGGTGGCCGTCGCCACCGAGCGGCAGGGCCAGGGCATTGGTCAGCAGCTCCTGACGCGCAGTCTGAATGCCTTGCGTGAGCGGGGGGTGGATGTGGTCATGACCTATGGCGACCCCCGCTATTACAGCCGGGTGGGGTTTCTGCCGGTGACCGAGGCCGAGGCCGCTGCGCCTTTTCCGCTGCAGTATCCACACGGCTGGCAGCGTCTGTCTCTGACCTCACAGCCGTGGCTGCCCCTTCGAGGGCCTTCACATTGCGTGGCCGCGTTGAACGATCCGGTGTACTGGTAACACCAGCCTCACTGGCTGGCGTGGACCCAGTTTTTCTCCTTCGAGCGCAGGCATACGGACGAATTCCGATAGGCAGTTCCATATTCAACAGACCGTAGAGGCTAGCATTCCAGCCATGTCATGCGACCGCTCTGTTGCGAATGTCATCGAGCACCTGAACAATCTCAGTCACCTTGGCCGGCGCAAACACCCCCAGTGGCCCCTGCGCATTCACATCCGTGAAAGGCGACTCAAACAGCCGACCAGGCTCCATCACCCCGGTCTGGGTCAGCTCTTCGACGATGAGGTTGATGAACTCAATCTGGTTGGCCGTGGCAGTGCCGCCTTGCAGGAATGCGCTGAAAGCCTCCATCGCCGCTTCCCGGTCCAGACCGACCAGGGAACGGATGAACAGCCCGAGCCCGTGACTCTTCGCCTTGGCCTCGGCAATCAGCGCGGCGTTGCCGCCTGCCTGCAGCAGCATCTTCTCCAACTCATCCAGGTCCAAGGCCGTCAGCGGCTGGTTCCGGCGCAGGCGTTGCAAGGCCAGGTGGGATTCGTGCTCCTTGAGGAACACCCGGGCCTTTTCCTTGAACTTGGCCATGTTCAGGCCAGCGGTCACTTGCGGCAGGTCTATGGTCGTTGGTACACCCAGCGCGTCCTTGAAGGTGGTGTAAACAATCTTCTTCTGGCCTTTAGGAAGGAGTTTGATTAGCGCACGCAGACGTCTTCGCACCAGTTCCAGCATCGGGACGGTCACGTCTTCCCACCACTCTTCGCTGACCACGGCCTGAATCAGCACCATCTCGGCCTTGATGGCGGGGATGGCCATCTGTTCTTCCAGGGCGCTGGCTATCTTCTGAATCTTGTCTTTCAGGCCAGCGAAGTCTGTGCCGGCCTGTAGCACCGACAACTGCGTGCGTAGCATCAGCATGTCAAAGCGCTTAGCTTCTCCCAGGCATCGGCTTTGGAATATCGCTCCACATACTGCCGCTTGGGCCGCACCACGAAGTTGTCCAGGTTCATG
>CAZEZY010000119.1:4999-7213 GCA_964516635.1 uncultured Tepidimonas sp.
ATATCGCTCCACATACTGCCGCTTGGGCCGCACCACGAAGTTGTCCAGGTTCATGGCGGCCACCTGCTCATGCAGCAGGCTGGCAGTCGCTTGACGCACATCCTTGAGCGTCAAGCTCGTATTCGCCAAGCCTTCAGCCTTGGTGGCAGCCTCAAAGAACAGAGGCCATTCGACCGCCAAGAACGAGAAATTGCTCATTTAATTCTCCCTGCCTTTTTCTTATCTTGGTCGATTCAGTGCTTCAGGTATAAACCCCTCATTGGACAGTGCGAGTATGACGCCTCGTATCAATGCATTGTTGGAAAATGCTACCGTGTATTGGCGTGCGCCCTCTCGAACTGGTGCAAGCATTTGCCTTTCCACCAGTTTGCCAATTTGGTAAGTACGCTGGCGCTCATTCATCCCTGCCATGGCGTCTTTGAGGTCACTTGCCTTGGCAACCCCAGCCTTGGCAGTGGCCAACAAAACACGTTCTTCCAATTGCGTAATCAGTTCTCGCTCACGAGCATACTGCAACGCGGGGGTCAAAATACGCTCCGTGAGATAGCCAGCATCGGTCAAACGGTCCACTTTTCGTAACTCATCCAGCATCCCATCTAACACGTACACACACCACGCTTCACGTCCTTCAGGTGTGCCCGTGTCAGCTTTCCCTAACATAGCGTAATAACGGTCACGGTCATTACAAAAGACGGCTGTCGGGTTCAGTACACGACCACCTGTTTTGACATTGAAGCCATATTTAATGAGCAGCGTGTAGGTCAGCAGCCTCACCACCCGGCCATTGCCGTTACCGAATGGGTGAATCCATGCAAAACGGTGATGTGCCAGTGCCACCTTGATGAGGTCGTACTTGGCAGGGTCGGGGCGGTTGATAAAAGCAACCAACTCGTTCATGTAATCCGGCACGCGAAATGCCTCAGGGGGCAAGTGGAGCGATTGGGAAATTTGAACAGCTCCTTGTCTATACGCTCCCGGCGTGGCGTCACCTTCGCGCTCCAAGCCATGAACTGTCATGGCATGCAGCTCTCGAATGAAATACTCGGTCAGCTCTTGTCCGGACTCGAATTGCGATTCGATGAAGTCCATGGCCTCTTCGATATTGGCCATTTCTTGTAGCTGGTCACTGAATTTTGCTGGCTTAGCCTCTAAACGGCTTTCGACGTAGTCTGCCAACGTAGTGTGGTTTCCCTCAATTCGAGCCGAACCCAAACTTTCCAACATGTGGAAGATGTGCTTGAGCTGAAAAAAAACGGGAGCAGGTGTACTTCCTCCGAGCCGCAGTCTGCGAAGGTGTTCCAACTCAGTCACCACATCCACCAGCGGAGAGTCGAAGGCAGGGTTCAACAGTGTCAAGTCGTGGTGGAAGAAGGTGGCCATGCGCTAGGGAAGTGTCATCAATAAGTCGACAAGTGTTCCACACTATCTCCAAAACCGGAAGACGTTATCTGCAAGAGTGAGAGGTTTTTCAAGGAAAAACATGTGGTTGCAATCTTCCGGGCAAGAAAAAAAATTCAAGTCTTCTCAGCCATATCTGCAAAGCGACCATATGCCAACTGCACTCGCGCCTGCTCTGTTGCCTCTAGGGCACAACGGATGGCAAGGGTACCCTCAGGGAAGATGCGCTGAGTCATCGGCTGCTTCAAAAGCAGGGCCTTGCTTTCTTCCAGGGTGTGGGCGTCATCCAGACGGCGGATGAACAGCAGGTAGGTGATTTGCTCCAGCACCTCCATGGGGTTGGAGATGCCGCCGGACCAGAAGGCGTTCCAGATGGCGTCGATTTGGCTGCGGATGTCGCTGGAAAGCATGTGAGTCCCTGAATCTAAAACGTACCTGCAAGGCGGAGGCCTTCAGGCCTGCTTGGCAAATGATAACCAGCCAAACGGGAGGAGACAGGTTTTTCCGACCAAAGAAAAGACCCATCAGTTTCTCAACTGATGGGTCCCGTTTCTCAGCTTATGCGTCTACCTACAATTTTGATCACACATCAATATTCCCCGCCCGCAGCGCATTCGTCTCGATGAAGTCGCGGCGCGGTTCCACCTCGTCGCCCATGAGCATGGTGAACACCTTGTCGGCTTCGATGGCGTCTTCGATGCGCACCTGCAGCAGGCGGCGCACCTCGGGGTCCATGGTGGTTTCCCAGAGCTGTTCGGGGTTCATTTCGCCCAGGCCCTTGTAGCGCTGGCGGGCGGTGGTGCGTTCGGCTTCGCC
>CAZEZY010000120.1:0-7104 GCA_964516635.1 uncultured Tepidimonas sp.
GACCAGCCACACCGCCATCGTGGCGCGCAGCATGGACATTCCGGCTGTGGTGGGTGCGCGCTCCGCCAGTCATTTGGTGGTGCAGGACGACTGGGTCATCATCGACGGCGACGCTGGGGTGGTGATCGTTGATCCGTCGGCCTCTGTGCTAGCCGAATACAGCGCCAAACAAAAACGCAGCGAGGTGGAGCGCGAGCGCTTGCTGCGGCTCAAGAGCACGCCGGCTGTCACCTTGGACGGCCACCGAATTGAACTGTTGGCCAACATTGAGCAGCCAGCCGACGTGCAGGCCGCGTTGCGTGCGGGTGCGGTGGGTGTGGGTCTGTTCAGGACCGAGTTTTTGTTCATGGGGCGTGGTGGCCAGCTGCCCGATGAAGACGAGCAATACCGAGCCTATCGCGATGTGGTGGAAGGCATGCACGGACTGCCTGTGACCATTCGCACCATCGACGTGGGCGCTGACAAGCCCCTGGATGGCCACACCCGCGACGACGCCCACCTCAACCCCGCTTTGGGTTTGCGGGCCATTCGCTGGAGTTTGGCAGAGCCGGCGATGTTTCTGGTGCAGTTGCGCGCGGTGCTGCGCGCCGCTGCGCACGGCAGCGTGCATTTGCTCATACCCATGTTGGCCCATGCCAGTGAAATTCGCCAAACACAGGCCCTGATTCGGCGCGCCCGCGAACAGCTCGACGCTGCAGGGCAGGTGTATGGTCCGGTCAAGCTTGGCGCCATGATCGAGATACCGGCCGCCGCACTGACGGTGCCCATGTTCCTGCAGCATTTCGATTTTTTGTCCATCGGCACCAACGATCTGATCCAGTACACATTGGCGATCGATCGAGCGGACGAAACCGTGGCCCACTTGTACGACCCTTTGCACCCGGCGGTGCTGCAGTTGGTGTCCAACACCATCGCCGAGTGCCAAGCCCGTGGCAAGGGCGTGAGTGTGTGTGGTGAGATGGCTGGCGATGTTGGCATGACCCGCCTGTTGCTGGGGCTGGGCTTGCGCAGCTTTTCCATGCACCCGTCGCAAATCTTGCAGGTCAAGCAGCAGATCTTGCGCAGCGACGCTGGCAAACTGTCTGCGTGGGCGCACAGCGTGCTGCGCGCCGACGACCCAGCCGCCTTGATGGCCGACTGATCACCGGCCGGGTGCGTTCACCGGCGGGTGGCGATCACCGCTGCGCCAATGATCATGGCGGCGGCCAGCCCAACCGACCAGCTTGGCGGTTCCCCCCGCACCCACAGCAGGGTCAAGGTCGACAACAGGGGTGTCAGAAAGCTCAGCACGCCAATCTGTCGTGCGTCGCCGCGCTTGAGCGCTGCGTCCCACAAAAAGAAGGCGCCGCCCAGCGGGCCCAAGCCCATCAATGCGATCAGCCCCCAATCGGTGCCACTCAGCGCCACCGCTGGCTCTAGCCAAGCGTGGCACAGCAGCGCCAGTGCACCCGATACCCAGGCGAAGCCGCCAATGGCGGCGGTGGGAAAGGCGGCGACACGCTGAGTCAACAGCGAGTAGCTGGCCCATATAAAGGCCGATCCCAGCGCCGGGATGTAGCCCCAGGCCCAGACCGCTTCTGCGTTGCCGGCGCGGCCCAGTATCGCCAGCGCCGCGCCGGCAAAACCCAATATGGCCGCCAGCACATGTCGCCCGCTCAGACGCACACCTGGCAAAAACCAGGGCGCCATCAGCACAATGCCCAGCGGCCACAGGTAGTTCACCAGATTGGCCTGCACCGGCGGCGCGTGCCGCAGCGCGATAAAGAGCAAGAAGTGAAATCCAAACAGGCCGTACACGCCCAGCGCCAGGGTGCTGGCCGGCACCCGCCAGGTGCGCAGATCAAAGCGCGACAGTGGCAGGGCAATGAGACCACCCACCAGCAGCGACAGCCCGGTGAGCAAAAAAGGCGGCACATGTGCCAGGGCCACACCCAGCGCGGCCAGAGACGCCCACAACGCAATCGCGCCGAGGGCCAGCAGGTTGGCGCTCACGGCGGGTGTCAGCTTGGGTTGAGCACGCCGTGGGCTTGCTGATCGGCGTGGTAGCTGCTGCGCACCATGGCGCCCACGGCGGCGTGGGTAAATCCCATCTCGTAGGCTTTGTCCTCGAACATCTTGAAGGTGTCGGGGTGCACATACCGGCGCACCGGCAGGTGGTGACCGCTGGGCGCGAGGTATTGACCGATGGTCAGCATGTCGATGTGGTGCGCACGCATGTCGCGCATCACCTCAAGGATTTCCTCGTCGGTTTCGCCCAGGCCCACCATCAGCCCGCTCTTGGTGGGGATGTGCGGGAACAGCGCCTTGAATTTCTTGAGCAGGTTCAGACTGAAGGCGTAGTCCGAGCCGGGACGCGCTTCCTTGTACAGGCGAGGCACGGTTTCCAGGTTGTGGTTCATCACGTCGGGTGGCGCGGCTTTCAGGATGTCCAGGGCGCGGTCGTCGCGGCCCCGGAAATCGGGCACCAGCACCTCGATCTGTGTGCGGGGTGAGAGCTCGCGGGTTTTCTGGATGCAGGCCACGAAGTGGCCCGCGCCGCCATCGCGCAGGTCGTCGCGGTCCACACTGGTGATCACCACATAGCTCAGCTTGAGCGCCGCAATCGTCCTGGCCAGGTTCTCGGGTTCGTTGACGTCCAGCGGGTCAGGGCGGCCGTGGCCCACGTCGCAGAAGGGGCAGCGGCGGGTGCACTTGTCACCCATGATCATGAAGGTGGCCGTCCCCTTGCCGAAGCATTCGCCGATGTTGGGGCAGGACGCTTCCTCGCACACCGTGACCAGCTTGTTCTGGCGCAGGATGTCCTTGATTTCGTAGAAGCGGGTGCTGGGCGAGCCGGCCTTCACGCGGATCCACTCGGGCTTCTTCAGCACCTCGGCCGGGACCACCTTGATCGGGATGCGGGCCGTCTTGGCCTGGCTTTTCTGTTTGGCGGTGGGGTCGTACTGGTCGGCAGGAGCCGCTTCGCGAACGGTGTGGGGGGTGGTCATGAGAAATTCCGTCAGGGGGCGAGCAACGCGCTCAGCTTGTGGCAGAGCACTTCGGCCACGTCGGGTACGCTGGCCGATACGCCGATTGTAGAAAGGTCAACCGTTCGAAGGCCAGCGTAGCCGCACGGGTTGATACGCGAGTAGGGTTCCAGGTCCATGGCCACATTCAGCGCCAGACCGTGGTACGTGCAGTGCCGGTGCACCTTGATGCCCAGGGCGCTGATCTTGCCCAGGCCGGCGAACGGGTCCGAACCGGGCATGGGGCCGGTCAGGGCTGCGTGGTCGAACGGATCGGCCAGCCGGACGTAGATCCCGGGTGCGCCAGCCACGCGGTGCCCGGTCACGCTGAAGTGCCCGAGGGTGCGGAGGACCGCCTCCTCCAGTCGGTACACATATTCCTTGACGAAGTAGCCCGCCCGCTGCAGGTTGATGAGCGGGTAGGCCACCACCTGGCCGGGGCCGTGATAAGTGACCTGACCGCCGCGGTTGCTCTGCACCACTGGTATGTCACCCGGCACGAGGATGTGATCGGCCTTGCCCGCCAGGCCCTGCGTGAACACCGGCGGGTGCTCGCAGAGCCAGAGTTCGTCCGGGGTGTCGGCCGTGCGCCCGCCCGTGAAGGCGACCATGGCGTCAAAGGTGGGCCCATAAGGCACGCTGCCCAGATGGCGGACAATCGGAGGTGGCATCAGAGCACCACTTTGACCATCGGGTGCGTGGTGAGGGTGCGATAGAGCTCGTCGAGCTGGTCGCGGCTGGTGACACGCACCGTGATCGTGAGGCCCAGGTACTTTCCGGTCTTGCTGGGGCGTCGCTCCAGGGTGCCAGGATCGAAGCCGGGGTCGAACTGGCGTGCCACATGAACCACCGCTTCGGCAAACCCGTCCACATGGGCGCCCATGACCTTGATGGGAAAGTCACACGGGTATTCGATCAGGGATTGCTCAGGGGGGATGGAGGCCATGGCGGGATTATCGCCCCGGGGGACGTTGCGGACGAGCCTTGACGGGCCATCGGGGTTTCTACGTATAATCAGAGGATTTGCTGGACCCATGAGGTCGATAGCTCGTGTGTAACCTGACTGTAATCTGAGGCTCTGACAATGTCGCTCCAGCCATCGTCGCCTCGGAAAGCCGGAGGCGAAACCAACGGGCCTGACTCCTGGGAAGATGAGGCAGAGCAAGACGATTTCAAGCCCCTGACGCGTGAAGAGGCGCAACAGTGGCGGGCTCGCCAGCCCGATGCGTCGGCCTGGCAGGTGGTGAGGTGGCAGCTGGCCCTCACGGTGCTGGTCACGTTGCTGGCGGCGCTGATCACCCGGCAGTCGTCGGTGGTCTGGTCGGTTCTGTACGGTGCCTTGTGCATCCTGCTGCCGACGGCGCTGATGGCTTATGGCCTCACGTCGAGTGCCCTGACCCGGTGGCTGGGGTCGTCCAGGTCCAATGCGGCGGGTGCCTCATTGGCAGGGATGTTTTTTTGGGAGGGGATCAAGATCCTGCTCGCGCTCGCCCTGATGTGGTCGGCGCCGCGACTGGTCCCCGATCTGAGCTGGCTGGGCCTTTTGGCCGGGCTGGTGGTGGTGCTGAAGGCGTACTGGCTGGTGTTCTGGTTCAGGCGTCGTCGGTCAACTGAAATGTGATTTTGACTTTTTGATGGGCAGATTCAACCATGGCTATTGAAGGCGCAGGACCTACCCCGGGCGAATACATCCGCCACCACCTTGGCCACCTGGCGACGGACAAGCAGAAGGAGATCATCGACTTCAGCATCGTCAACATCGACTCCGTGGTGGTGAACATCATCCTGGGCATTCTGGTGTGCTGGTTCCTGTACTCGGCTGCGAAAAAGGCCACCGCGGGTGTGCCGGGCCGCTTTCAGGCATTCGTGGAATTGCTCGTCGAAATGGTCGACCAGCAGGCCAAGTCGGTCATCCACAACGCGGCCAGCCGGAAGGTGATTGCGCCGATGGCGCTCGTGGTGTTCTGCTGGGTCTTCATGATGAACTTCATGGACCTGATCCCGGTGGACCTGTTTCCCTTCATCTGGGCGCACGGCATTCCGTTCATCAATGACCATAACGACACCGGTCTGCACGCCGTGTTCGGCATGAAGGACTACCTGCGCGTCGTGCCCACGGCCGACCTGTCCACCACGCTGGGCCTGTCGGTGTCGGTGTTGCTGATGTGTCTGTTCTACAACATCAAGATCAAGGGTCTCGGCGGTTGGGCCCACGAACTGGTGACAGCGCCTTTCGGTACCAGCAAGAACCCGTTCTGGGCGCTGATCCTGGGCGTGGTCAACTTCCTCATGCAAATGATCGAATTCGTCGCGAAAACCGTTTCGCACGGCATGCGATTGTTTGGCAACATGTTCGCGGGCGAACTGGTCTTCATGCTGATTGCGCTGCTGGGTGGTTACGCTGCCCTCTCCATCAGTGGCGGGCTGTTCTTCGTCGGGCACCTGATCGCCGGCACCATCTGGGCGTTGTTCCACATCCTGGTCATCACCCTGCAGGCGTTCATCTTCATGACGCTGGCCCTGATTTATCTGGGTCAGGCGCATGATGCGCACTGAGCAAGCTGGGCATCTGCTTCGGCCGCATCAAGTGTTTCTTTTCTCTCTGTAACTTCAACCTTCCTCTCAAACCAAAGGAATCATCATGGAAAACGTTCTGGGTCTCGTCGCTCTGGCTTGCGGCATCATCGTGGGTCTGGGTGCCATCGGCGCCTCTATCGGTATCGCTCTGATGGGCGGCAAGTTCCTCGAGTCTTCTGCTCGCCAGCCCGAGCTGATGAACGACCTGCAGACCAAGATGTTCATTCTGGCCGGCCTGATCGACGCGGCCTTCCTGATTGGCGTGGCTATCGCACTGCTGTTCGCCTTCGCCAACCCGTTCCAACTCTGATCGACTTGCTGTGAGGAAGGGAGCGCTGCGCATGTCTGAATTCGCAGCGCTCACCACGGCAACCAGCGTTTCAACTCTCAGTCAAACACTCAGAAAGGCGTTGCGATGAATCTCAATGCAACCCTCTTTGCGCAAGCCATCGTCTTTGCGATTCTGGTGTGGTTCACGATGAAGTTCGTGTGGCCCCCCATCGCCAAGGCCCTGGATGAGCGTGCGCAGAAGATTTCCGAAGGCCTGGCCGCTTCCGAAAAAGCCAAGACCGAACTGGCTGTGGCCAACAAGCGCGTCGAAGAAGAGTTGAGCAAGTCGCGCAACGAATCCGCCACCCGTGTGGCCGATGCCGAGCGGCGTGCCCAGCAGATCATCGAAGAAGCCAAGGCCCGCGCCAACGACGAAGCCGCCAAGATCATCGCCGCTGCCAAGGCCGACGCCGAACAGCAGGTGCTCAAGGCCCGCGAAGACCTTCGCGAGCAGGTCGCTGGTCTGGCGGTCAAGGGTGCCGAGCAAATCCTTCAGCGCGAAGTCAACGCCGGCGTCCATGCCGATCTGTTGAACCGCCTGAAGACCGAACTCTGATCCGCGCAAAGGTTGACCATGGCCGAAATTGCCACCATCGCACGACCCTACGCCGAAGCGCTGTTCAAGGCCGTCCGGGCGGATGCACCTGCTGCAGCCCAGTGGCTGGACGAACTGGCCGCACTGGCTGGCAACGAGCAACTGCTCCAGTTTGCCGACAACCCCAAAGTCACCAGCGAACAGGTGTTCGAGGTGATGACGGGCGTGTCCAGACAGGCGCTGCCCGACATGGGCCGCAACTTTCTGCGCACCGTGATTGAAAACGGTCGCGTGGCCGTGCTGCCCGAAATTGCACAACAGTTCCGCAGTCTGATGAATGCCCAGCTGGGCAGTTTCGATGCCGTGGTGTACAGCGCCTACGACATCGATGCCGCAGCACTGGCCGATCTGGCCGGCGTTCTTGAAAAGCGTTTTGGTCGCAAGCTCAACCTTCAGGTGGTGCTGCAGCCGGAACTCATCGGCGGCGTGCGCGTGGTGGTGGGCGACGAGGTGCTGGACACCTCGATCAAGGCCCGCCTGGAACAAATGAGAGTGGCCCTGACGGCGTGAGCCGCGGTGTGTCCCTTAGCGTCACAACTTACGAAAGAAGGAAAGAGTCATGCAACTCAATCCCGCAGAAATTTCTGAACTGATCAA
>CAZEZY010000121.1:0-7075 GCA_964516635.1 uncultured Tepidimonas sp.
CCTGGGTCAGTATGGCGACTGGATTTTCTGCCTCGTGCGCACCAGCACAGAAGGCAAGCCCCAGACCGGCATCAGCTTCCTGCTGATCGACATGAAGAGCCCCGGCGTGACGGTGCGCCCCATCAAGCTGCTGGACGGCGAGTGCGAGGTCAACGAGGTCTGGTTCGACAACGTGAAGGTGCCCGCCGAGAACCTGATCGGCGAAGAAAACCAGGGCTGGACCTACGCCAAGCACCTGCTGAGCCACGAGCGCACCAACATCGCCGACGTGAACCGCGCCAAGCGCGAACTGGAGCGCCTCAAGCGCATCGCCAAGGCCGAAGGCGTGTGGGACGACCTGCGCTTCCGCGACCAGATCGCCTTGCTGGAGGTGGACATCGTGGCGCTGGAAATGCTGGTCCTGCGCGTGCTGTCGGCCGAAAAGACGGGCAAGCAAAGCCTGGACATTGCCGGCCTGCTGAAAATCCGCGGCAGCGAGATCCAGCAACGTTACACCGAACTGATGATGCAGGCCGCCGGCCCCTTCAGCCTGCCGTTCATCTTCGAGGCCATGGACGCCGGCTGGCAGGGCGACTTCCCCGGCGGCGTGGTGGCCAACGCGCCGCTGGCGGCCAACTATTTCAACATGCGCAAGACCACCATCTACGGCGGCAGCAACGAGGTGCAGCGCAACATCGTGGCGCAGACCGTGCTGGGCTGAGGAGAACACCCATGGATTTCGATTTTTCCGACGACCAGGTGCAACTGCGCGACGCCGTGCGCCGCTGGGTGGACAAGGGCTACACCTTCGATCGCCGCAAGGCCATCGTGGCCGCGGGCGGTTTTGACCGCACCGCCTACACCGAACTGGCCGAACTGGGCCTGTGCGGCCTCTACGTGGCCGACGACCACGGCGGCCTGGGCATGGGCCCGGTGGAAGGCATGGTGGTGATGGAGGAACTGGGCCGCGGCATCGTGCTGGAGCCGCTGGCGCAGACGCTGGTGGCTTCGGGTGTGCTGGGCGGCTACGCCGGCGCCGAGCTGCAGTCCAGCTGGCTGCCGCGCGTGGCTTCGGGCGAAGCGCTGGTGGTGCTGGCCCACCAGGAACGCGGCCTGCGTCACACCCTGGGCGCGGTCCACACGCACGCCACGGCCCAGGGCGCGGGTTGGGTGCTGAGCGGCCGCAAGAGCGTGGTACCGGCCGGCGACCAGGCCGATGCCTGGCTGGTCCCCGCCCAGACCGACCAGGGCCTGGCGCTGTTCCTGGTCGCCAGGGACGCCTCAGGGACCCAGGTCAGCGGCTACCTGACGCAGGACGGCAGTCGTGCGGCCGAGGTGGGTTTCAACGACTCCCCCGCCCAACTCGTGACCCGTGATGGTCAGACCGCACTGGAACACGCCGCCGACATCGGCACCGCCGCCAGTTCCGCCTACGCCATCGGCGTGATGGACCAGACCCTGGCCGTGACCGCCGACTACCTGAACACCCGCAAGCAGTTTGGTGTGCCGATCGCCAGCTTCCAGGCCCTGCGCCACCGCATGGCCGACATGAAGATGCAGCTGGAACTGGCGCGCAGCATGAGCTACTACGCCAGCCTCAAGCTCAACACGCCCACGGTGGAGCGGCGCCAGGCCATCGCGCGCGCCAAGGTGCAACTGGGCCAGAGCCTGCGCTTCGTGGGCCAGCAGGCGGTGCAGCTGCACGGCGGCATCGGGGTGACCGACGAGTACATCGTCAGCCACCACTTCAAGACGTTGACCCAGCTGGAGATGATGTGGGGGGACACCCTGCACCACCTGGGCGAGGTGTCGGCCCGCATGCAGGACACGGCGGGCGTGTTTGCCTGAACCTCCCCCCGCTGTCAACCCAGCCAGCCCTGGTGCCAGATCCAGACCACACCGGCCATCAGCAAGGCCAGCAGGATCAGCCAGGGCAGCGGACTGGATTGGTCGGCATAGGGGTCTTGAAAAGACCGTTGCGAACCGGCCGGTAATTTGGCCACCCCGGTGAGTGACGCCCCAAACGGGATGTTGATCCGCGCCCGGATGTTGACAGCCCAGCCATTGGCATCCAGCAACGGACCCAGGTTGCGCCGGCGCAACTTCAGCCATGCCAGCAGCATCGCAGGACCGGACATCAGCAGCATGATGCCCAGCACCACCAAGGGCATCTGCCAGGCAGGCAAACCCAGGAAGCCGGTCACCACCGCTGCCAGGGCCGTTCCCAGCGCGCCGAGCGCCAGACCGATGGCCGCAAAAATACCGGCAAACTTGGCGATATCGAACGCCTGCTGCTTCGGTGTGTCGGCTGGGGCCTGGGTTTTGGCACTGGCCTGAGCCAGCCGCTCCGCCGACTTCGCCTCAATGTCCTTGTCACGAGCGGCTGCAAACTTCCGAATCTGCTCCCCGATCATCCGAGCGATGCGTTTGTAAGGCGTCCAGAAAGCCTGCCGGACGCTGATCGGCGCCTCCACCACCTTCACGACACTGGCGTTCCAGTCTCGACCTGCCCGGTCGTAGAAGACACCATTGCGGCCTGGCACCATCATCTCGTCTGCATCCCCAGCTGTCACGGCTGCCACGATGGTGATCGGGGCCTCCCCCTGTCGCAGACACTGGCAGTAAACCAGGTAAGTGCCGGACAACGGTGCGAGCGTGGCGTGACGTCCCATGTCATGCACACGGAGGCAGAGATCGCAACTGCGCTGATCGAGGTACAGCGTGCCCGCCTGGAACACGGCTCTCGCCTCACCGCCATAAAAATCACTCAGATTGACAAAATTCCGCAGCAAGGTCACCAGATCTCGTCGCAGTCGGAGCAGTTTTTCCAGCGCATCGACCGCTGACGCATCGGTATCGGATTGGGCATCCTGCTCAATCAGCGACCGCAAGGCACCCAGGGTGCTCGGTGACAGGAAGGCCTCCAGCTGTTCTGCGGGCAAATCGGCCACCGCATGTGAAGGCTTGTCAGCCAGCCAGGTCCGATAGGCGGTCAGTTTCTGACTCAGGAGCTGCCACTGTGCCAGGCTCAGATGGGAGGTCTCGCCCAACACCGGAATGACCACCTGCTCACGCAACCGTTCCAGGGCGGACTGCCATGCGGGGTTCACCCCCTCCTGCAAAGGCAGGCGGGCGTCATCGGCCACTTTGGCCAGGGGCAACGCCGCCAGTTCCTGACGCGCGTCACTCAGGGTCAAGGTCGAGAGCTCCGCGTAGTGGGCGTCAAGTGGGTTGAGTGACGCCACCGCACGGCCATCAAACGCCACCAGACGGCAGCGCGTGAAATAGTCGTCCACCTTGGCCTCAACGGCCTCGAATGTCGCCAGGGCCGTGGCGGTGGCATCGCCAAACGCCATGATCTGCGCGGCGCCTTCGCATGCCCTGGACTGCCATTGCCGTGCCGCTTCGGCGGCTGAAACAAACGCATTCAAGGAATCAGCCGTCACGCCTGGCTGACCACTGCGGTCCATCACTGGCCCCACGGAAGCGATCACCTGTTCCACCAGCGCCCGGACCGTTTCGTCAGCGCAGAGCGCCGCCGGCACCACGCCATCGCCGTTGAAGCGCTCAGGGGGAAAGAGCCTGACGGGATCGGCCAGATCGGCCATGGACAAGCTCTGCGCACCGTCACGCCCGACGCGCGCCAGAACATCCCGAGCGGCGGCAAGTAGCTCCCTGCCCATCTCGGACCGATCATCGATCGCGGACACATCCAGCGCATCCCCTGGCTGGAACACGACACCGGGATCTCGCAGCACCTCGCAGACCCATCTCACCGCCGCCCTGAGTTCGGCGACCCGGATGCGACCGTCACCATCGCCATCGATCAGCTGCAAGGTTTTCTCGTCAAACTCGAGACCAGCGGTCGGACAGGCCAGCACAGCCCACAGCTTCTGATCCAGTTCACCCAGGTGTCTCAGGTCATCTGCCGATTCGATCCTGACCTGGTCAAATCCGCCCGAACGAAAGAAACGCCAGCGATGTGGGGTTGAAGACGTGGTGGTCAAGAAAATCTCCTGTGTGTCCTGCCATTTTCAATCGTAGCAGCATGACAAGGCACACAGGAAGCCTTCAGGCGTGCAGACGGGAGGACCTGGGCAGATGGGCCATGAGGAATTCCATCTGGTCGGCCAGAATCCGTCGGTTCCGCAGGATGAAGTCCTCCCACAGGCTTGGAATGTACGGGGCATACAGCAAGGGCATGTGCGCCTGCTCGGGCGTCCGGTTGCCCTTGCGGTGGTTGCACGAACGGCAGGCCGTGACCAGGTTCATCCAGTGATCGCGACCTTTCTGGGCCAGAGGGACGATGTGCTCCCGCGTCAGTTCGTCTTCGTGAAAATGACCGCCACAGTAGGCGCAGAGATTGCGGTCACGCGCAAACAGCTTGGCATTGCTGAGCGACGGTTTCAGCTCGAAAGGGTTGATGCTGGGCACGCCCTTGGTCCCGATGATGGAGTTGACCTCAATCACCGACTGAATGCCCGTGACCGCGTTGTGGCCGCCTCTGAACACGGCCACCTGCTGCCCCATTTCCCAGCGGACTTCGTCGGCCGCGTAGTGCAGCACGGCCTCTTCCAGGCTGATCCAGGACTGGGGCAGGCCCTGTGCCGACAACTTCAACACCTTCAAGATCGACCTCCGTGCGTTGAACTTGTGTCAATATAGCGCGCTTTGGTTACCAAAGACCACCGCATGAGAATCACCCAAGGTCTGAACAACCTGTTGCGCCAGGCCCGGCCTGCTCGGGCCGGCTGCGCGCTGACCATTGGCAATTTCGACGGCGTCCACCGCGGCCATCAGGCCATGCTCGCCCTGCTGAACAACGAAGCCCGTCATCGGGGCGTGCCCAGTTGCGCCCTCACCTTCGAACCCCACCCTCGCGACTATTTTGCGGCCACTTTTCACAAACCCGAACTGGCACCCGCCCGCATCGCCACCCTGCGCGACAAACTGCATGAACTTCGCGCCTGCGGCATTGACCAGTGTGTGATCCTGCCCTTTGACAAAGCCCTGGCCAGCCTGCCTGCCCAGGCCTTCATGGATGAGGTGCTGGTGCGGGCGCTGGGCGTGAAATACGTGCTGGTCGGTGATGATTTCCGCTTCGGTGCCCAGCGACAGGGTGACTATGCCACCCTTGACGCGGCTGGGGCCAGGCTGGGCTTTGACGTGGCACGCATGATGAGCTATGAGGTGCATGGCCTGCGTGTGTCCAGTTCGGCCGTTCGCGAAGCCCTGTCAGAAGGCCGCATGAACGACGTGACAGCCCTGCTGGGGCGGCCTTACAGCATCAGCGGGCATGTGGTGCATGGGCGCAAGCTGGGTCGAGAACTGGGTGCCAGTGCCCAGGGTGCAGGCGACGGGTTCCGAACGCTCAACCTGCGCTTCCGTCACTGGAAGCCGGCGGCCAGCGGCATTTTTGTGGTGCAGGTGCATGGGCTGGACCCTGACCCTGCCGCCCCCCCCTTGCCAGGGGTGGCCAATCTGGGCGTGCGCCCCTCACTGGATCCGAACGACGTCAACGGGGGGCGTGTGCTCCTCGAAACCCACTGCCTGGCATGGCCCGAGCGTATCCGGCAGGCCCTGCAGCATGCGCCAACGCCAGGGGAGGCCTACGGTAAAATCATCCGGGTGGAGTTGCTGCACAAACTGCACGACGAACGCCGGTACGACAGCCTCGACGACCTGACCCGGGGAATCGAAATGGACTGCACCGATGCCCGAGCCTGGTTTGCCCATCGTCTCTGACCCCTATTGCCGCTGCGCCCAGGCGCGAGGCCCGTCGAATCACAACCTGTTCCCATGTCCGACGCCCAAGCCAACGCCAGACACACTGGCACCGATTTCAGCAGCACCCTGAACCTGCCCGACACGCCTTTTCCCATGCGCGGGAACCTGCCCCAGCGCGAACCGGGCTGGGTAGAACAGTGGGAAGCACAGGGCATTTACCAGCGACTGCGTGATGCCCGGCTGGGGGCACCCAAGTTCATCCTGCACGATGGCCCGCCCTACGCCAATGGCCAGATCCACATCGGTCACGCCGTCAACAAGGTGCTGAAGGACATGATCGTCAAGGCGCGCCAACTCGCGGGCTTTGACGCGCAGTACATCCCCGGCTGGGACTGCCACGGCCTGCCGATCGAAAACGCGATCGAGAAGTTGCACGGCCGCCACCTGAGCCGTGACCAGATGCAGGCCAAAGCCCGCGCCTTCGCCACCGAGCAGATCGCCCAGCAGATGGCCGACTTCAAGCGCCTGGGCGTGCTGGGCCAGTGGGACAACCCCTACAAAACGATGGATTTCACCACCGAAGCCAACGAAATCCGCGCTTTCAAGCGCGTGATGGAGCGTGGCTTTGTGTACCGGGGCCTCAAGCCCGTGTACTGGTGCTTCGACTGCGGCTCGTCGCTGGCCGAGTTCGAGATCGAATACCAGGACAAGAAAAGCCAGACGCTGGACGTCGCTTTTCTTTGCGCCGAGCCCGCCAAACTGCTGCACGCCTTCTTTGGCCAGAGCGGTCTGCCTCATGCCGACACCGCCGGTCTGGAGAGCCAGCCCATGTACGCGGTGATCTGGACGACCACCGCCTGGACCATCCCGGCCAACCAGGCCCTCAACCTCAACCCGGAACTGACCTACGCGCTGGTGCAGACCCCGCGCGGCCTGCTGGTGATGGCCGAGTCGCTGGTGGAGAAATGCCTGGCGCGCTACACGCTGGAAGGCAGCGTGCTGGCCACCACCGCCGGCCGCGCGCTGGAGATGATCCACTTCAGGCACCCGCTGGCGCATGTGCACCCGGGCTACGACCGCCTGAGCCCGATCTACCTGGCCGACTACGCCACCGCCGACGACGGCACCGGCATCGTGCATTCGGCACCGGCCTACGGTGTGGACGACTTCAATTCCTGCGTGGCGCACGGGCTGGCGTACGACGACATCCTCAACCCGGTGCAGGGCAACGGACAGTACGAGGACGCCCTGCCCCTGTTCGGCGGCCAGAACATCTGGAAGGCCTGTCCGGTCATCATCGACACGCTGCGAGAGCATGGCCGCCTGTTCGCGTCTGAGACCATCACCCACAGCTACCCGCACTGCTGGC
>CAZEZY010000122.1:0-7036 GCA_964516635.1 uncultured Tepidimonas sp.
GGCATCATCGAAACCAACTTCAAGGAAGAGACCGAAACCGACCTGTTCGGCGAGCAGGCTGTTCTGTGCGGCGGTGCGGTTGAGCTGATCAAGATGGGTTACGAAACCCTGGTGGAAGCCGGCTACGCCCCCGAAATGGCCTACTTCGAGTGCCTGCACGAGCTCAAGCTGATCGTGGACCTGATCTACGAAGGCGGCATCGCCAACATGAATTACTCCATCTCCAACAACGCGGAGTTCGGCGAGTACGTGACGGGCCCTGAAGTGATCAACGAAGAGTCGCGCAAGGCCATGCGACACGCACTCAAGCGCATCCAGAACGGCGACTACGCCAAGATGTTCATCCAGGAAGGCCGCCTGAACTACCCGAGCATGACCGCGCGCCGTCGCAACACCGCCGATCACCAGATCGAAGTGGTGGGCGCCCAGCTGCGTGCCATGATGCCCTGGATTGCCAAGAACAAGCTGGTCGACCAGACTCGCAACTGATCGATCGGGGCAACCCCGTTCATTCGGATTGACAGGCCGCCCGATCGGGCGGCCTGTCTGTTTCTGTCCAAGCCAGTTTCGACGGCGGGTGCCTTACACTCCCAATCATGCACGACGGTACCGATCCTCTCCACACACCAAACACGGCACACAGCCGGCGCCACAAGGGCATTTATGTGTTGCCCAACATGATCACCCTGGCGGCTTTGTTCGGTGGTTTTTATGGGGTGGTGATGGCCATGAACGGTCGCTTTGACCTGGCCACGGTCGGCATTTTCGTGGCCATGGTGCTCGACAGCCTGGACGGCCGCGTGGCGCGCATGACGAACACCCAGAGCGCTTTTGGCGAACAGATGGATTCTCTGTCCGACATGGTGTCTTTTGGCGCAGCACCGGCCCTCATTGCCTACGAGTGGGCTTTGAAGGACATTGGCCGCTGGGGCTGGATTGCCGCTTTTGTGTATTGCGCCTGCGCGGCCCTGAGGCTGGCCCGCTTCAACGTGAACACGAGCGTGGTGGACAAGCGCTTTTTCCAGGGGCTGCCATCACCGGCTGCTGCCGCTCTGGTGGCCGGATTCATCTGGCTGACCACCGAGGCGGGCTACCGTGGGGCAGACCTGGTATGGCCCATGTTTGTGGTCATGCTCTATGCAGGGCTGACGATGGTGACCAACGTGCCGTTCTACAGTTTCAAGGACCTCAGCCTGAAAAAGAGCGTGCCCTTCGCGGCCATCGTGCTGATTGCGCTGGGTATCGCGATCATCAACATCCACCCGCCCACCGTGCTGTTTGGCCTGTTTGTGCTGTACGGGCTTTCGGGTTATGTCGTGTACGCCTGGCGCAAGGCCAAGGGCAAACCCACCAGCGTGATCAGCACCAGCACCGACGAGCCCGACGAGCGGGGTCTGCACAACTGAGCGCTGCTGATAGCGTTCAGCCTCCTGGGCTGATGCAAATTGCCTATCGGCCAACCGCCGAGTTTGTGTTACATTGAGATTCATGAATTTTGTCTCTTTCTCCCTGCTACCAGGTGTTGCCAAATCGGGCAGGTGAGTTAGCGCGCATTTTTTGACACCCACGGCCCGTATGCAACCGCAACGGGCCGTTTGTTTTTTCCGATTCCAGGAGCTGCCATGACCGACCAACTGATCATTTTCGACACCACCTTGCGCGACGGCGAGCAGTCCCCCGGGGCTTCCATGACCAAGGACGAAAAGCTGCGCATTGCCCGCCAGCTGGAGCGCCTCAAGGTGGACGTGATCGAGGCCGGTTTTGCGGCCAGCTCCAACGGCGACTTCGAGGCCGTCAAGGCGATTGCCGACCACATCAAGGACTCCACCGTCTGCTCGCTGTCGCGCGCCAACGATCGCGACATTTCACGCTCGGCGGAGGCGCTCAAGGGCGCGAACCGGGCCCGGATCCACACCTTTATCGCGACCAGCCCGCTGCACATGGAAAAGAAGCTGCGCATGACGCCCGAGCAGGTGCTGGAGCAGGCCAAGCAGTCGGTGCGCTTTGCTCGCAACCTGATTGAAGACATCGAGTTCAGCGCCGAAGACGGCTACCGTTCCGAGATCGACTTCCTGGCTCGTGTGGTGGAAGCCGTGATCAACGAAGGCGCCACCACCATCAACATCCCGGACACCGTGGGTTATGCCATTCCCGAACTCTACGGCAACTTCATCAAGTCGCTGCGTGAGAAGGTGCCCAACAGCGACAAGGCCATCTGGAGTGTGCACTGTCACAACGACCTGGGCATGGCCGTGGCCAACTCGCTGGCCGGTGTGAAGATTGGTGGCGCCCGTCAGGTGGAGTGCACCATCAACGGCCTGGGCGAGCGTGCCGGTAACTGCTCGCTGGAAGAAATCGTCATGGCCGTGAAGACGCGCCGGGATTATTTCGGCCTTGATGTGAACATCGACACCTCCCAGATCGTGCCGGCCAGCCGCATGGTGAGCCAGACCACGGGCTTCGTGGTGCAGCCCAACAAAGCCGTGGTGGGGGCGAATGCCTTTGCACACGCCAGTGGCATCCATCAGGATGGCGTGCTCAAGGCCCGTGACACGTACGAGATCATGCGTGCCGAAGACGTGGGCTGGAGCGCCAACAAGATCGTGCTGGGCAAGTTGAGCGGGCGTAACGCGTTCAAGCAGCGGCTGGAAGAGTTGGGCATCGAGATGGAGTCCGAAAGCGAGATCAACACCGCGTTTGCCAAGTTCAAGGAGCTGGCCGACCGCAAGGCCGAGATTTTTGACGAAGACATCCTGGCCCTGGTGAGTGACGAGAGTGTGACCCCTGAGAAAGAGCAGTACGGCCTGGTCTCGCTGGCGCAGCAGAGCGAAACCGGTGAGCGGCCGCACGCCCGTGTGGTGTTCACCATGGACGGCAAGGAACTCGCGGGCGAGGCCGATGGCAACGGCCCGGTGGATGCTTCGCTCAAAGCCATCGAAACCCACGTGAAAAGCGGGGCCGAGTTGCTGTTGTACTCGGTGAATGCCATCACCACCGGCTCGACCGAGAGCCAGGGTGAGGTGACGGTTCGCCTCCAGCACGGGGGGCGCGTGGTGAACGGTGTCGGGGCCGATCCGGACATCGTGGTGGCGTCGGCCAAGGCCTATCTGAGTGCCTTGAACAAGCTCCACAGCAAGGCCGATCGGGTGGCGGCACAGGGATGAAAGGCCTGACTTGCGGCGCTGACTTAAAAAAGTGTTGCAAGTCAATGAATTGCATTGTTTTTTTGATTTTTCCCTCTTATACTGCCTGACCATGGCTTGTTGAATGAGGGAAATGACATGATCCGAACCCGTCGCCCATCGGTTTCTCGGCTTTTGCTGGCCTGCTCGCTGATGGCTGGCTTGCTGACCATGTCCGCTGTGGCGGTGGCCAGTACGGCTGCGAAAAAGCCGGTGGCCCAACAGTCGGGTGTGAAGGCTCCCGGGGCTTCGCGCGCCAGCTATCCGGTGAAGGCTGCTGCACCACACCGAACCGGTTCCTCTGCCAACCCGAGCAAGCGTCCGGTGGCTACCAACCAACCTCCTCGCAAACAGGCCCAGGTGCCTCAACGTCAGGTGCGTCCGGTGGCAACGGCCGCAGCAGCCGGTTCGGCGGCCACGGCCGCTGCCGTGGTGTCTGTTGGCGAACGCATGGGGCTGCGCCGTGTGCAGGATCCGCTCAACCTCAATTCGAGCGTGGCGCTGGTCATGGATGCCGAAACCAACGAAATCCTCCTGGGCAAGAACGACACAGCGGTTCTGCCGATTGCCTCGCTGACCAAACTCATGACGGGGGTGCTGATTGCCGACGCCCAGTTGCCCATGGACGAGATGATCACCATCACCAGTGCGGATGTGGATCGCCTCAAGAACAGCGGTTCGCGGCTGGCGGTGGGCTCGCGACTCACGCGCGGCGAGGCGCTTCATCTGGCCATGATGTCCAGCGAAAACCGGGCTGCTCACGCCTTGGCCCGCACTTACCCCGGCGGGGTGGACCATTTCGTTCGGTTGATGAACCAGAAGGCGTCCACCCTGGGCATGTCCGACACCCGGTTTGTCGATCCCACTGGCCTGTCGAGTCTGAATCAGTCGAGTGCACGCGATCTGGCCATTCTCACGGCTGCCTCGCACGAACGTTCCGTGTTGCGCGAGCTGTCCACCTCACCTGGCTACGAGCTGGATGTGGGGCGTCATGTTCTCGCTTATCGCAACAGCAATCGCCTGGTCAAGAGCGACGCCTGGGACATCGGCTTGCAGAAGACCGGTTTCATCCGTGAGGCCGGTCGCTGTGTGGTGATGCAGGTGAACGTGGCCGGTCGTCAGCTGATCATGGTGTTGCTGGATGCCACCAACAACAACGCCCGCCTGGGTGACGCAGAGCGTCTGCGCCGCTGGGTGGAGTCGTCCTTGTCTGGCGCCCAGCCATTGCCCCGCAGCGCTGGCTGAGCCCGACTCGCCTCAATCCGGAGCCTGGTAACCCAGTGCGGCACTGATCTGGGCTGCCGTGGCCTGAAGGCGGGGCAACCACTTCTCATCCAGTCGCTCGGCAGGCGCCGAGATCGAAAGACCAGCCACCAGTTTGCCTTGATCGTCATAGATGCCGGCGGCCATGCAACGAACTCCCATTTCGAGTTCTTCGTTGTCTCTGGCAATACCAAGCCGGCGGCACTGGCTGAGTTCGCGTTCCAGGACCGGTAACTGGGTGATGCTGTTGCGTGTGTTTCCCATGAGTCCGGTACGGGCTGCATAGGCCCTCAGACGTTGCGGGTCGTCATCGGCCAGAAACAGCTTGCCCACCGAGGTGAGGTGCAGGGGAGCTCGACCGCCGATGGCGCGCACCACCTGCATGCCGGAGCGCTCGCTGTAAGCCCTTTCCACGTAGATGATCTCGTCACCCTGCCGGACGCTCAGGTTCACGGGTTGCTGGATCAGCTTGTGCAACTCGCGCATGGGCCCGAGAGCCGTGTCGCGCACGCTGAGGCGGGCCTTGACCAGGTTGCCCAGTTCCAGCAGACGCATGCCCAGACGGTAGGCGCCGGGTTCGGGTCGATCGACAAATCGCCCGATGGCCAGGTCATTGAGAATGCGGTGAGCCGTGGACGGGTGGAGGCCGGTGCGTTCGCTGATTTCCTTGAGCGACACCGCTTCCTCACGGGAGGCCAGCACCTCCAGCAAGTGAAACATGCGTTCGATGACCTGAACGCTCGGTTGGCTGGGTAGGGGTTGGGAGGGTCGTGACATGGCAAGATGAATGGTGGCTCATCTTACCTGATGAAATCCGTCCGCTGGACCCATTGGCCATCGATTCGCAATTCGTGCGGGTGAAATCGGCTCTTGTAATTCATTTTCGGGCTGCTGGCGATCCAGTAGCCCAGGTAAACGTGACGAAGCCGCATCATTCGGGCCTGCTCGATCTGCCAGAGCACGCTGTAAGTGCCATAGGAAGCCGCATCGTCCGGTTCGTAAAACGTGTACACCGCCGACAGTCCGTCGTTGAGGACATCCACGATGGACACCATCTTCAGCGTATCGGGGTTCCCGTGTTGGCCCGGTTCCGTGAACTCCACCAGACGCGAATTCACCCGGCTCTGGAGCAGAAACTGGCTGTACTGGTCGACATTGTCGTGATCCATGCCGCCCCCGGGGTGTCGGTCGCCCTGGTACCGCAGGTAGAGCTGGTAGTGGGCTTCGGAATAGCCCAGCGTCAAGACCCGGGCCTGGAGATGGCGATGCCGTGACCACGCCCGGCGCTGGCTGCGACTGGGCTGGAAGGCTTCGGCATCGACGCGCAAGGGGATGCAGGCCTGACAGCCGTCGCAATGGGGCCGGTAGGTGAACATGCCGCTGCGCCTGAAGCCCAGGGTGACGAGTTCGGAGTAGGTGTCGTTGTGGATGAGGTGGCTGGGGGTGGCGACCTGGGACCGGGCCTGACGCCCCTCCAGATAACTGCAGGCGTAAGGGGCCGTGGCATAGAACTGCACGGCATGGAGCGGGAGTTCTTTGGGGTGCGTCACATTGGGCGGGCGAAGAACAACTCGTTCCAGTATAGGGGATCGAAACGCCAGTCGGGTGCCGGCAGCTGGCTTGACCCTGCCAACCATTCCAGAAATTCGGCCCGTGGCACTTCGGCCGCCCCCAGGGAGGCCAGATGCCGGGTGTTTTGTTGACAGTCGATGGCCCGAATGCCCCAGGCACGGGCGCAGGCCACAAGCCCGGCCAGCGCCATTTTGGATGCATCGGTTCGGTGGCTGAACATCGATTCGCCAAAGACCATCCGGCCCAGGTTCACAACGTAAAGGCCCCCCACCAGGTGGCCATCCCACCAGGTTTCCACGCTGTGTGCCACGCCCGCTTCGTGCAGGTCGGCATAGGCTTGCTGCATGGAGGGGACGATCCAGGTGCCTTGTTGTCCCTTTCGAGGCGTGCCAGCACAGGCCCGGATGACCTCACGGAATGCCGTGTCGATCCGGATCTCGAGACGGCCGCTGCGCAAGCCCTGGCGCAGCATCTTGCGCAGGGAGGGGTGAAGCTTGAAGGCTTCAGGTCGCAGGACCATCCTCGGGTCGGTGCTCCACCAGAGGATGGGTTGATCGTTGCCGAACCAGGGGAAGATGCCCTGGGCATAAGCTGTGCATAGTGTTGGGGTGTCGAGTACACCACCTGCCGCCAGCAGCCCCGGGATCGGGTCGCCCTCGCCCCAGGCCTGGGAGACCGGTGGAAACGCCTCGCCAGGCGCGAGCCAGGGCAGTGAAGGGGTGGGTCGGTGTCTCGTCATGCGCTGCGCATCACGGACTTTCGCCCCCAGTCGCACCATGCCGACACCGAGCAGCGGTCGCAATGGGGTTTGCGGGCCTGGCACACGTAACGCCCGTGGAGGATGAGCCAGTGGTGGGCATCTTCCAGATACTGCTTGGGGATGCGCTTGAGCAGTGTCTGCTCGACAGCCAGCGGGGTTTTGCCGGGCGCAAGACCGGTGCGGTTTCCCAGTCGGAAGATGTGCGTGTCCACCGCCATGGTGGGCTCGCCAAAGGCCACGTTCAGCACCACGTTGGCGG
>CAZEZY010000123.1:0-7021 GCA_964516635.1 uncultured Tepidimonas sp.
GGTGGCCCCGGCCATCGGGGTGTTGGGCAGGCCCTGGCTGAAGGCCGCCTCGATTTCATAGCGCAACTGCCCGGCGGCTTCCTGGGCACAGTCCAGCGCCACCTCGTCGGTGATCCGGATGCCGTTGTGATAGCGTGCTTCGTGGCCCTTCGCGCGAAGCTGTTCGTTCACCTGCGGACGAAAGCCGTGCACCAGCACAATGCGCACGCCCATGCTCTGGATCAGCGCCAGATCCTGCGCCAGATTGGGCAGCTTGCCGGCGGCAATGGCCTCACCCGGGATCCCCACCACAAACGTCTGGTTGCGGAATTTGTGGATGTAAGGCGCCACCGAGCGGAACCAGGGCACGAAGGTGAAGTTGAAGACGGCGGACATGGTGTGCGCTCAGAGGAAGGGGTTGATGAGGGTCAGTTCGCCAAAACGCTGACCGTGTTGCATGTCTTCACTGTAAAGCGCGGTGGCGCCACTGCGCAGCGCGGCCTCGACCACCATCGCATCGAAGATGCTGAGCCGGTGCCGTACCGATTTTTCCATGGCGGCAGTGACCAGGGCAAGGTCACTTTCGATGACTGGCCAGGCCGTGTAGGCCTGAATCAGTGCCAGCCGTTGAACGTCTGGCACGCGGAGCTTGCGTCCCAAGGCTTGATAGAGCTCGATCAGTACCTGCGTACTGACGACTCCCTCGCCATTCAATGAGGCCCGCTGAACCAGTTTCTGGGCCTGACCTTGCTTGGATGGATCGCGCGGATCGGTGCAATAGACCAGCACATTGGTGTCAAAAAACACCGGCATCAAAGGCCTTTCGCGGCTGGGCGGGCTTGGGCGCGAAAGTCGCTGCTGTACAACTCGTCGCGCAGCGTCTGACGTTGTTCATCGGGCGGTAGCGGGTCGGGTTGCGCTTGCAGTCGAGCGGCTTCGATGGCGGCCAGCAAAGCATCGGTCGCGTCCACGCGCTGGCGGACTTGGAGGTCGGGCGCCCCGTTCACGTATTGCTGAAGGTATTCGCGCAGCTTGGCGCTGACTGAGGTGCCTTCCTGAATGGCACGCACCCGAGCCTTGCGAATCAGTTCTTCATCCACGGAAATGGTCAGATTGGACATGGAGATCACCTTTGAGACCAGTGTAGCACGTGAACCTGTGAATGTGTGCTGTCGGCGATAATCCGGGGATGCCTGCGCCCGTCATCGAATTCCCCGAATCCCTGCCCGTCTCTGGCAAACGCCAAGAGATCGAGGCCGCCTTGCGTGAGCATCAGGTCATCATCGTCTGTGGTGAAACCGGTTCGGGCAAGACCACCCAGTTGCCCAAGATTGCGCTGGCCATGGGGCGGGGGCGTCTGCATGCGAAGCCCGGAGAGCGGGGCAGGCTGATCGGCCACACCCAGCCGCGCCGGATCGCCGCCAGTTCGGTGGCCAGCCGCATTGCCGAGGAGTTGCAGACGCCGCTGGGCGAGGTGGTGGGCTACAAGGTGCGCTTTCACGACCGGTTGAGCAAGAGCGCGTCCGTCAAGCTGATGACCGACGGCATTCTGCTGGCCGAAACGCAGACCGACCCGCTGCTCAAGGCCTATGACACGTTGATCATCGACGAGGCGCACGAGCGCAGCCTCAACATCGACTTCCTGCTGGGCTACCTCCGGCAGATCCTCCCGCGCCGGCCGGATCTGAAGGAGATCGTCACCTCGGCCACCATCGATGCCGACCGCTTTGCCCAGCACTTTGCCTCCCGCAGGGGCCCTGCGCCGGTGCTGATGGTGTCAGGCCGCACCTACCCCGTGGAGGTGCGTTACCGGCCGTTCGAGGAAAGCCGTGAGTTTGACCTCAACGACGCCATTGCGGACGGGGTGGATGAACTGTGGCGGGGCGGGGCACAGGCAGGTGACATCCTGGTGTTCCTGCCCGGCGAGCGCGAAATCCGCGAGGCGGCCGATCACCTGCGCAAGCACCTCAGCCACCAGCCGGTGCTGCGCAACGCCGAGGTGCTGCCGCTGTTCGCGCGGCTCAGCCAGGCCGAGCAGGACCGCATCTTCCACCCTGGGCGCGAGCGGCGCATCGTGCTCGCCACCAACGTGGCCGAGACGTCGCTCACGGTGCCGGGCATCCGCTACGTGATCGACGCGGGCACAGCGCGTGTGAAGCGCTACAGCCTGCGCAGCAAGGTGGAGCAGTTGCTGGTGGAGCCCATCAGCCAGGCGGCTGCCAACCAGCGGGCGGGGCGCTGTGGCCGGGTGGCTGATGGCATCTGCATCCGACTCTACGACGAAACCGATTTCAACGGTCGACCGCGCTTCACCGACCCGGAAATCCTGCGCTCGTCGCTGGCGGCGGTGATCCTGCGAATGAAGTCGCTGCACCTGGGCGCGGTGGAGGAATTTCCATTCCTGGAAGCGCCGAGCCGCCGCGCCATCACCGACGGCTACCAGCTGCTGCAGGAACTGGGTGCCATGGACGAGGCCAACGAGCTCACGAAACGGGGCGCCGAGCTGGCCAAACTGCCGCTGGACCCGCGCGTGGGCCGCATGATTCTGGAGGCCCGAGAGCGCCAGGCGCTGGACGAGGTGCTCATCATCGCCAGTGCCCTGAGTGTGCAGGACGTGCGCGAGCGACCCATGGAGGCCCAGGCCCAGGCCGATCAGGCGCATGCCAGGTTCGATGACGAGAAAAGCGAGTTCACCAGCACGTTGAAGCTGTGGAAGTGGCTGGACGAGGCCCGAGGCGGCAAGACGCCCAGAAGCCATACCGCCCAGGTCGCTGAGGAGGCCGCCGCTGCGAGGCCGACCCACAAACTGTCCAACCGCCAGTACGAGGCGCTGCTGCGGCAGCACTTCATCAGCGTGCGGCGGGTGCGTGAGTGGCGCGACATCCACAGCCAGTTGCACACGGTGGTGGCCGAGCAGGGCTGGAAGCTGAACACGGCGCCCGCGAGTTACGAGCAGCTGCACCTGTCGATGCTGGCCGGGTTGCTGGGCAACATCGGCTGCAAGCACGACACCGAAGACGTGTACCTGGGTGCGCGCGGCATCAAGTTCCACCGTCACCCGGGTGCGCACCTCAGCAAGCGACCGGGGCGATGGATCGTGTGTGCCGAACTGGTGGAGACCACGCGACTGTTTGGCCGCGGGATCGCCGCCATCGAGCCGCAGTGGCTGGAGCTGGTGGGAGGGCATCTGCTCAAAAAGCAGATGCTGGACCCGCACTGGGAGAAAAAAGCCGCCGAGGTGGTGGCGTACGAGCGTGCCACCTTGTACGGGCTGGTGGTGTACAGCCAGCGGCGGGTGCACTATGGTCGGGTGGACCCGACGAGCGCTCGCGAATTGTTCATCCGTGAAGCCCTGGTGGGTTCGTTGCACGAAGACACCTGGCCGGCCGAATGGGTGGGGCGTCTGCCGTTTCTGGCCGCGAACCGCAAGCTGATCGAGAAAGTGCAGGAGCTGGAACACAAGTCGCGCCGGCAGGACGTGCTGGTGGACGACGAGCTCATCTATGCCTACTACGATGCGCAGCTCCCGGAAGGGGTCAGCAGTGGGCGTGAACTGGAACGCTGGTGGCGCGAGGCGTCACGGTCCCAACCGAAGTTGCTGCACCTCACCCGCGACGAGTTGATGCGCCATGAGGCGGCAGGGGTGACGAGCCATGCCTTCCCCAAAACCCTCAAGCTGGGTGGCGTGGATTGCAGTGCCACCTATCTGCACGAACCGGGTGACGCCAAGGACGGCCTCACCGTGACGGTGCCGCTGTTTGTGCTCAACCAGGTGAGTGACGAGCGTTGCGAATGGCTGGTGCCGGGCATGCTGAAGGACAAGATCCAGGCCCTGCTCAAAAGCCTGCCGCAGAAGCCCCGTGCGCGGCTGGTGCCGTTGCCGGAGAATGCGGAGCGACTGAGCCAGGCGCTCTGTGTGGCCGAGCGTTACGCCCAGGGCAGCCTGACCGATGCCTTGCTGCAGGAAGTGCGGCAGATCACCGGACTGGACGTGAAGCGAACCGACTTCAAGCTCGACATGCTGCAGCCCCATCACTTCATGAACCTGCGCGTGGTGGATGAACATGGCCGTCAACTCGGGCAGAGCCGCCAGCTGGCCGCTCTGAAGGCCGAATGGGGTGCCAAGGCGCGGGGGGCTTTTCAGGCACTGGCGCAGCTCAAACTCGCTGACCGAGGCGGCGCTCCTGCACCCGTCGTGGCTGCTGCGAGGCCTGAAGTGGGGGGGCAACCCTCGGCCGGAGGCCCTTCACATCCCGTGACCACCCGTTCATCGCCCGCCGATGGCGCCCAGCGGCATACCGCCTGGACCTTGGGCGACTGGCCCGAAATCATGGAAATCCGCAAGGGCGGCCAGACGCTGCTCGGTTTTCCGGCGCTCATCGATGGGGGTGATGCCGTCACGGTGGAGGTGTTCGATGAACCCGAAGTGGCCGCGCGCAAGCACCATGCCGGGTTGCGCCGACTCTTTGCCCTGCAGATTCGCGACGCGCTCAAATACCTCGAAAAGAACATCCCCGATCTGCAGAAAATGGCCGTGGCCTACATGGCGCTGGGCACGCAGGAAGAACTCAGAGACCAGATCATTGCCGTGGCCATGGACCGGGCGTTCATGCTCGATCCGCTCCCCGCCAGCGAAGCCGATTTCAAGCGCCGACTGGATGAAGGTCGTGGCCGCTTAACGCTGATCGGCAACGAGGTTGCGCGCCTGTGCGCCACCGTGCTGACCGAGTTCAGCGTGACTCAGCGCAAGCTCAAGGACACCAAGGGCGCTGCCGATGCCGTGGCCGATGCCACGCAGCAGATGCAGCGACTGGTGGGCAAGCGCTTCCTGCTGGAGACACCCTGGCCTGCCTTGCAGCACCTGCCGCGCTATCTCAAGGCCATCGTGATGCGGCTGGACAAGCTGCGCGCCGACCCTGCACGCGATGCCGCCCGCATGGCCGACATCAAGGTGCAAGAGCAGCGCTACTGGCGGCTGGTGGCCGAGCGCAAGGGTGTGGTGGATGAGCGCATGGACGAATTCCGCTGGCTGCTCGAAGAGCTGCGCGTCAGCCTCTTTGCCCAGGAGCTTCGCACGCCCCAGCCCGTCAGCCTGAAGCGGCTCGACAAGGTATGGGCGCAGCTCACACACTGACCCCACTGAAAAACCCCGGGCTTGACACAGTTTTGGCCTCGGGCGTACTGTCGGACTGCTGTATCAGAGGAGACGCGATGGACAGACGTGACTTCGTGGGGGCCTGTGCGGGCTCGACCGCTGCGGCTTGCCTGACGGCCTTGCCTGCGAGCTGGGCACTGGCTGCCAATGCCCAACCCCGTGCCTACGGGCGTGCCCTGCTGACCAATGAGTTCGGCGATCCCATCCGCCTCAAGCAACTGAAGGCCAAGACCAATTACATCTTTCATTACCCCTTCGAAAGCACACCCGCGTTTCTGCTCGATCTGGGTACCGCCACGCGTCCGACCAAGCTCACGTCCAAAGACCGCTCCGAATACCAGTGGCCTGGCGGTGTCGGTCCCAAGCGCAGTGTGGTGGCGTTTTCGGCCATCTGTGCGCACAAGCTGGTCTACCCCACCCGAGAACTGAGTTTCATCAGTTTCCGGTCAGGCAAGGCCCTGAACCCGAACACGCCAAACGCCGGGGAAGACCTCATCCACTGCTGTGCAGACCACAGCCAGTATGACCCTCGCCAGGGCGCCAGGGTGCTGGCCGGACCGGCCGAGCAGCCTCTCTGCGCCATCTTGCTGGAACACGATGCCCGGCAGGACACC
This sequence comes from uncultured Tepidimonas sp., assembly GCA_964516635.1. GTDB lineage: Bacteria > Pseudomonadota > Gammaproteobacteria > Burkholderiales > Burkholderiaceae_C > CAZEZY01. The sequence continues at coordinate 5,749 of CAZEZY010000123.1, forward strand.
TTGACGGCCTATGCCACGCTGGGCGGCGAACTTTTCAACGAGTTTTTCCAGAAGTACGAATTCAAGCTCAGTCTGGAAGTGGGGCCTCGCGCCAAGGAAGTGGTCGCCCAGCGCAGTGTGGTTCGTGAACTGGACCAGTTCTGCCGCAACCCGGTTCGTTGCTGAAAGCTGGTCAACCGGACCTTGCCTACAACCTCGACAGTCGCTGCACCGCAGCCCTGAGGGTGGCATCCTGTTTGGCGTAGCAGAAACGGATCACCTTCTGGTCAAACCCGTTGCCGTAGAAGGCCGATAGCGGAATCGCGGCCACACCCACCTCACGGGTCAGCCACTGGCAAAAGTCGCTTTCCGGGAGGTCTTTTTCCGGTACCGCCAGCGCCGAGATGTCGACACACTGGAAATAGGTGCCTTCGCTGGGCAGCAAGCGGAATCGGGTCTGTGCCAGGCCCTGCCGGAACAGATCGCGCTTGGCCGCATAGAAAGCCGGGAGATTCAGGTAGGGAGCCGGGTCGGCCATGTAGCTGGCCAGCCCGTGCTGCATCGGCGTGTTGACGGTGAACACATTGAACTGATGCACCTTGCGGAATTCCGCCATCAGCGGCGCCGGCGCCACCACATAACCCACCTTCCAGCCGGTCACGTGGCAGGTCTTGCCAAAACTGCTGACCACAAAGGCCCTGGCAGCAAGGCCCGGATACCGGACGGCGCTCTCGTGCGGCTGTCCATCGTAGACCATGTGCTCGTACACCTCGTCGCTGATCAGCAGGACGGAGGTCGGGGCCAGCAGTTCCTGCAGGCGCAGCATGTCGTCGTGCTTCCAGACCATGCCGCTGGGGTTGTGCGGGCTGTTGATGATGAGGGCCCTTGTACGGGGCGTGATCGCGGCGGCCAGGCGATCAAAGTCGGGGCGGAATGTGCCCGGCGTCAGCGGGACACGCACCACCACACCGCCCGCCAGTTCGATATTGGGCACATAGCTGTCGTAACAGGGCTCCAGCACGATCACTTCATCGCCTGGGTGGACGATGGCCAGGATGGCCGTCAGGATGGCCTGGGTGGCGCCGGCCGTGACGGTGATCTCCGTGTGGGGGTCGTAACGGCGGCCGTACAGCGATTCCACCTTGGCACCGATGGCCTGTCTCAGGGCGGGAACACCCGCCATGGGCGGGTACTGATTGTGCCCGGCACGCATGGCATTGTTGACGGCATCGAGCAGTCGGGGATCGCAATCAAAGTCCGGGAAACCCTGGCCCAGGTTGACGGCGCCACTTTC
>CAZEZY010000124.1:0-6965 GCA_964516635.1 uncultured Tepidimonas sp.
GGCGACATCCTGTCCGACCTGGGCCCCGCCTGCACGGGCACCATCGGCATTGCGCCCAGTGCCAATCTCAACCCCAGCCGGGAGCACCCCTCGCTGTTTGAACCGGTGCATGGCTCGGCCCCCGATATTGCCGGCAAGGGGATTGCGAACCCCATCGGCCAGATCTGGTGCGGGGCGATGATGCTGGATTTCCTGGGCCACCGGGCGGCGCACGACGCCGTGCTTCAGGCCATCGAGGCTGTGCTGGAGCCAGGCAGTGGCGGCCCCCGCACGCCGGACCTCGGCGGGCAGGCCCGAACGGGTGACGTCGGGCGGGCCATCGCGAGCGCCTTGTCAGCGCAGCGGGCAGAACCGTTCAATCGGCCACGTAGACTCTTTTAGAATGACATCAATACCCAGAGGAGAAGCCATGAACAAGTCAGAACTGGTCGAGCACATTGCCACGAGCGCCGACCTCTCCAAAGCCGCTGCCACCCGCGCACTCGAAGCCACCCTCGAAGCCATCGGCGCCACCCTCAAAAAGGGTGGAACCGTGTCACTGGTGGGCTTTGGTTCGTTTTCCGTGACCCAACGCGCCCCTCGGACCGGAAGAAATCCCCGCACGGGCGCTGCCATCAAGATCAAAGCGGCTAAAATCCCTAAGTTCCGTCCTGGCAAGGCGTTGAAAGACGCCATCAACTAAACCACGGTTTTCCGGTTTCGGTGGGGTGCTTAGCTCAGTTGGTAGAGCGGCGCCCTTACAAGGCGTAGGTCGGCGGTTCGACCCCGTCAGCACCCACCACCCACACGAAAAGGCGAGCAAGGGTTCGCCTTTTCTGTTTCAGGCAGTGCACACATGTTTGATTACTTTCGCAACAACATCAAATTCCTGATGGGTTTTCTGATGCTGTTGATCATTCCGGCCTTTGTGCTGGTGGGCGTCGAGGGCTACAGCAACCTGCGCGAGAACCGCGACATCGTGGCCAAGGTGGGCCAGCTCGACATCACCCGCGAGGAATGGGATGCCGCCCACCGCAACGAAATCGACCGTCTGGTGGCTTCGATGCCAGGCATCGAGCGCAGCCTGATCGACAACGAGTCCAGCCGCTTTGCCACGCTGGAACGGCTGATCAACGAGCGGGTGCTGGCCCTGGCGGTCGACGAAGGTCTCTACCTGGCCACCGACCAGCGCCTGGCCCGCGAGCTCACCCAGGACCCGAACATTGCTGCCTTGCGCCGCCCGGACGGCACGCTGGATGTGGAGCGTTATCAGCAACTGCTGCGCGCCCAGGGCATGACACCGGAAATGTTCGAAGCCTCCGTCCGCTCCGACATCGCCCGGCGTCAGGTGATCGACGGCCTCTCGGCCTCGGCCTTTCTCACGCCCGTGGTGGCCGACAAGTCCCTGCAGGCTTTCTTCGAACGCCGTGAAGTGCAGGTGGCCCATTTCCGCCCATCGTCATTCCGTGCGAGCGTTCAGGTGACCGATGCCGACATCCAGGCCTTTTACGACCAGAACCCCCAGCTCTTCCAGTCGCCTGAACAAATGGATGTCGAGTACCTGGTGCTCGATCTGCAAGCCGTGGCCAGCCGTGTCTCGTTGAGCGAGTCCGACTTGCGTGCCTACCACGAGCAGAACAGTGCCAACCAGGCCCTCCAGGAACAGCGACGCGCCAGCCACATCCTGTTGCTGGTAGAACCCGGGGCCAGTGCCGATGCGAAGGCCGCCGTTCGCGCCGAAGCCGAGGCGCTGCTTGCCGAATTGCGTCAGTCGCCCCAGCGTTTTGCCGAACTGGCGCGCACCCGCTCTCAAGACCCGGGGTCCGCCGCTCGGGGGGGTGACCTCGATTTCTTCGCCCGTGGCGCCATGGTCAAACCCTTCGAGGATGCCGTTTTCGCGCTGGAGCGCAACGGCATTTCGGATGTCGTGGAAACCGAATTCGGCTTCCACATCATCCGCCTGACCGATGTCCGTCGTCCGGCACCAGAACCCTTCGAATCGGCCCGTCCCCGACTGGAGCAGGAGTTGCGTCAGCAGCAGGCCCAGCGTCGTTATGCCGAGGCGGCCGAAGATTTCAGCAATCTGGTCTACGAACAGTCGGATTCGCTTGCCCCTGCGGCAGAAAGCCTGGGGCTGACCGTGCGCAAGGCATCCGGTGTTCTGCGCACGGGGCCTCTGGATGCCGGTCGCGATGCCGCGCTGGCCAATCCCCGTGTGCTGCAGGCCTTGTTCTCACCCGATTCCATTCGCCAGAAGCGCAACTCCGAAGCGGTGGAGGTGGGGGCCAACCGCCTGGTGTCAGCCCGGGTGCTGGAGCACCGCCCCTCGCGCTTGCAAGCCATCGACGAGGTTCGCAGCGAGGTTCGCGAGCGCCTGGTGCAGCAGCGGGCCCTGGAAGCCGCGCGTGCCGAAGCCAAGTCCCGTTTCGCCGCCTGGCGCGACGGCGCCGAGCCCCGCCTGCAGCCTGCGGTGGTCGTGTCCCGGATCGAAGACCAGGACCTGCCCCCCGCAGCCCTCAGTGCCGCTCTGAGCGCGGCTGCAGGGCCTACCACGCCCGCCTGGACCGAAGCCGATCTGGGTGCCGACGGCGTGATGGTGATCCGTGTCAACCGGGTGCTGGACCGCGAGGCACCCGATGCCGCGCGCGCGTCGCTGGAGAGATCGCAACTGGCCGAACTGTGGGGTCAGGCCGAGGTGCAGGCCTACATCCAGTCCTTGCGAGCCCGCTTCAAGGTCCAGGTGCTGGCCACCCGTACCGCAGCGGCATCGTCATAAAAACTTGTTCCATGCGCCGAGCGTTTCATTGCCAGGGTGAAATGTCGGTTTATAATAAAAGGCTACGGTGGCTGTAGCTCAGTTGGTAGAGTCCAGGATTGTGATTCCTGTTGTCGTGGGTTCGAGTCCCATCAGCCACCCCAAGTCAATCAAGCACTTAGCCCGGTTCGCCGGGCTTTTTGCTTTCTGGTTATTGGCTATGTGGCCACGGTGTAGCCTGCCCATTCCTCCTGACGACAGTGGGCGCATTCGTGCCTTGCGTGAGCACCTCATGCTGTGATCCAACACAGACTTACTGGATTTACCAGACCATTTATTGAGTGGCCGTGGCCAGTCTCACTTCCATGCCGACATGCTACCCCGAGAACTCCACACCCACTGGGGGCAAGGCTGTGGATAACATCCGGGTAAGCGGGCTAAGCGCTTGCCCCGCTTGAAGACGATCGGTCCTGCCTGTCTTTTGGGCAGAATGGCCTTACGATCGGTCATCCATCAATCCAATGACCGAGCCCCTGGACGCCAGCCCCGATCAGCTCCTGAAGCTGGTCACCCAGACCATGCCCTTCGGCAAGTACGAAGGTCGGGTGCTGGCCGATCTGCCTGGCCATTACCTCAACTGGTTTGCCCGGGAAGGGTTTCCCAAAGGTGAACTCGGTCGCTTGCTTGCACTGATGCACACCATCGATCACAACGGGCTAAAGTACCTGCTCATCCCCCTGCGGCGCGCACCAGCGGCTGGGTAGGAAACTGCAACAGCACACACATCATTGTCGATATCCATGCTTGAAGGACTGATTGAGAGGATTCCCGGTCAATGGGAAAAAGTCATCATCACGGCTCTGCTGATCGGCATGGCCTTGCTGGCGTCCCACCTGTGGGCGCGCTACCTGTCGCGCAGCGAAATTGCCGACGTCAAGCGGCGCATACACCTGGTTTGGGCGCGCAACCTGATCTGGATGACGGCCTTGCTGCTCATCGTCTCGGTATGGGCATCCACCATTGCGGGTTTCGTCTTGTCGGTCGCGGCAGTGGCCGGTGCCATACTGATCGTCAGCAAAGAACTGGTGATGTGCGTGCATGGCTACCTCTACGTCACGCTGGTGCAGCCTTACAAAATCGGCGATGAGATCACATTCAACCAGTTGCACGGGCAAGTCGTTGACATTGACATGTTTGCCACCACGCTGGTGGAGCTGGACTCATCGGGCCAGCGGACCGGCAAGGTGGTCGAGTTTCCGAACGGACTGCTCCTCACCCATCCGGTGATCAATGCTTCCCCGAGTGGCGCTTACGTTGTGCACACCATTGAAGTCCCGGTCCCTGCGCGCGCGTCGAAAGATCTGGCGCGACTGGAGCTGGCTGCACGGGAAGCCGCCGATCAGGCAACCGCTGCCTGGCGGGAGCAGGCCAACGCGCATTTTGATCAATCGGCCGAAACCCATCTGATGCCCTTTCTCACTGGCCAGACCCTGTTGTCTTGGAAGTTTGCGGATCCCGATCACCTGGTGCTGGTCGTGCGGGTGGCGTGTCCGTTGGATCAGCGTGCCACGGTCGAACAGGCGGTGTTTCGTGGCACCTGGATGGCATTACACCCGGAGTCAGTCTGAACCATGAACCCGCGCCTTCTTGCCTTCCCGTTGCGCCTGCTGGGCGTTGCAGCCCTCTCGCTGGCTCTGCTGGCGCCTCTGATCGGCTGCAACAAGCCCCCAACCCAAACGGCCATCCCCGCGGGTGCGACGGTGCTGGCTTTCGGTGACAGCATCACCCACGGCACCGGCGCTGCCAGTGGCGAGGACTGGCCCACGCTGCTGGCCGCCAAGACCGGCTGGAACCTCGTCAACGCCGGTGTGCCCGGCGACACGGCACAGGCGGGCAAGGCGCGCATCGCTTCACTGCTTTCCCAGCATCAACCCGCCCTGGTCATCGTCGGGCTCGGCGGCAACGACTTTATCCGCCGCCGACCGGCCGATCAGGTCAAGGAAGACCTGCGTGACATCCTGCGCCAGGTCAAGGCCGCAGGCACACCGGCGGTCATGCTGGCGGTACCGGCCCCCAGTCTGCTGGCTGCGGTGGCCTCCCACTTGTCAGATGCGCCGCTTTACGAGGCATTGTCCAGCGAGGAGGGTGTGGCGCTGGTGGAGGACGTGATCGCCCGTGTGCTGTCGGACAACGCGCTCAAGGCCGACGCCATCCACCCCAATGCCGAGGGGTATCGCCGCATGGCAGAACAGATCTTCGCGTCGCTGCAGCAGTCGGGGTTTGTGTCGCGATGAAGACAAGGTCTTGCAGTCATCCAAGAACACTTCAAGGTTGAAAAGATATCGTTTCCTTATTGAGTGATCCATGACCCAAGAACCCGACACGTGTCCTTTCTGTTCGCTCCCATCTGAAAGGGTCGTGCTACGCAATGCATCCGGTGTTCTGGTTCGCGATGCTTACCCGGTGTCAAGGGGCCACAGTCTGGTCATTCCGACCCGGCACATCGGATCGTTTTTTGAACTGAGTCAAGCCGAACGTACCGATTTGCTCAGTCTTTTGGAACAAGCTCAGCAAGATCTGGTGGACATTTACAAGCCGGATGGTTACAACATCGGCATCAACGATGGGGCGGCTGCAGGGCAAACCGTGCCGCATCTGCATATCCACCTGATTCCCCGTTACTTCGGCGACTTACCCGATCCAAGAGGCGGTGTGAGGTGGGTCATTCCTGATAAGGCCAGGTACTGGTCATGAGTTTGATCTTTTATCAGGACAGCCTCCGCAGGCTGAATGTCAATACACGCGGAGGAAGTCCCAGCCCACACAAGCTATGCATGCTGCTGGCTGTCTTTGATCTGGCGCGAGCAGGGCTTCTGGTCGACAACCGAATTGTGTTTGGTCCTCAGTTGCTTGAGCGGTATCAGCAATTTTTCAACGCCGTCAAATCCTCAACCGATCACTCCAATCCTTACTTCCCGTTTTTTCACCTGACTGGCCAGTTGCGTGGGGGTGGCGCCAGTTTCTGGCATCTGCAGGCTTTGCCTGGGCGTGAAAGCGTGCTTGCCCACATGAAGACAGCGCGCAGCCTGTCGGACATCACGTCAAACATTGCCTATGCTGCCCTTGATCCAGAGCTTTTTGCATTGATTCAGGACCGTGCTTCGCTCGATGCTTTATCCGACACGATTGCCAGTCACTGGCTAGATCGAGGACTGCAGGACTTGCGGCAAGTGGCGGCCAAGGCCAGTGAAATCAGTCGCTACGAGTACCAGCTGCGGCAACTCAACATGGTACTGGCGAAGGAAGGGCCAGCACCCGCTTATGTGCGAGATCCGGCATTCCGCCGTGTGGTGACCGAGATTTACGACTATCGCTGTGCGGCCACTGGGGTGCGTATTCTGTTGCCCACCGGCGAGGCCATGGTGGAGGCGGCACACATTCACCCCTTTAGTGAAGCCGGTGATGACGATCCGCGCAATGGGCTGGCGCTGACGCCCAACATTCACTGGGCGATGGACAAAAACCTGATTGCGCCAGGGCCAGACTTGCGTTGGCACATCAGCTCGGCGCTGGACGATCGCATTCCGGATTTTCATCAGCTCACCTCATTGGCCGGCAGAGAACTGATCTTGCCCAGAGCGCCACGCTTTTATCCCAAGGGGGACGTGCTGAAATGGCGGTTGGAGCGTTTGAAAAGCGCGTCAAGACCCACCTGAACGATGGAAGTCAATGACCATGAACGACATCATCTGCCCGCACTGCGGCAAAGCCTTCAAGATCGACGAGGCGGGCTATGCCGACATCCTCAAGCAGGTGCGCGACAGCGACTTCGAGCACCAGTTGCACGAACGGCTGGCACTGGCCGAGCGCGACAAGCAGTCCGCCGTGGAGTTGGCCCGTGCGCAGATGACCGCCGAATGGCAGAAGCAGACGGCAGCGCGCGAAGCGGAAATCCAGCAACTGAAATCGCAGCTGGAAGCCGGTGAGGTCAATCGCCAGCTGGCCGTGATCCAGGCCCTGGCCGATGTGGAGAAGCAGCGCGACGCCCTGGCCAGCGAACTGGAGCGCGCCCGCCTGGAAAAGCAGCTGGCCGAGCAATCGCTGAAGGACCGGTACGAAACCCAGATCAAGGACCGTGACGACGCCATCGAGCGGTTGCGCGACATGAAGGCGCGCCTCTCCACCAAGATGGTGGGCGAAACCCTGGAGCAGCACTGCGAGACCGAGTTCA
>CAZEZY010000125.1:0-4437 GCA_964516635.1 uncultured Tepidimonas sp.
AGGTGCACGTGGAAGTGGCCAAGCTGCACAAAGAGGGCTACGAATTCATCATGATCGGCCACAAGGGCCACCCCGAGGTGGAAGGCACCATGGGGCAGCTCGACAGCGGCATTCACCTGGTGGAGGACGTGGCCGACGTGGCCAGGGTCCAGCCCAGCCAGACCGACAAGCTCGCCGTGGTCACGCAGACCACGCTGAGCGTGGACGACGCTGCCGAGATCGCCGCCGCCATCAAGGCTCGCTTCCCCCGCATCCGCGAACCCAAGCAGCAGGACATCTGCTATGCCACCCAGAACCGCCAGGATGCCGTCAAGCTCATGAGCCGGCAGGTGGATGTCGTGGTGGTCGTGGGCAGCCCCACCAGCAGCAACACCAACCGGTTGCGCGAACTGGCCGAACGGCTCGGTGTGCCGGCTTACATGGTCGATGATGCTGGCGAATTGCAGGACACCTGGTTTGCCGGTCACGCCCGTGTCGGGGTGACCGCCGGTGCATCTGCCCCGGAAGATCTGGTGCAGGGCGTGGTGCAGCGACTCAAGACGCTCGGTGCGATGTCGGTCCGTCACCTCGACGGTATCCGCGAAACCACCCAGTTTCCGCTGCCCAAGGGGCTGAAGATCGAATGATCCGCTGAATCGCTTCACAGCCGCCCTCTAAAATCGGGGGCATCATGCTAGACATCACACTCCTGCGCAAAGACCTCGACGCCGTGGTCGCGCGCCTCCAGACCCGCAAGAATCCCCAGCCCTTCCTGGATGTGGGGGCTTTCCAGTCGCTGGAACACGAGCGCAAGGCGCTCCAGGTGAAAACCGAAGAACTGCAGGCCCGCCGCAACAGCCTGTCCAAGCAGATCGGCCTGCTCAAGGGCAAGGGCCAGCACGCCGAGGCCGACGCCGTCATGGCCGAGGTCGGTGAGATCAAGGGCGCACTGGAGTCATCTGCCCATCGGCTGGAGCAGATCCAGGCCGAATTGCAGACCCTGCTGCTGGCCGTGCCCAACCTGCCGCACGAGAGCGTGCCGGTGGGCGCCGACGAACACGGCAACGTGGAGTTGCGCCGCTGGGCACCGCAAGGCGGCTTGGGCGCCCACCCGCCCGAGCTGGGTTTCACGCCCAAGGACCATGTGGAACTGGCCGAGCCCCTGGGTCTGGACTTCGAGACCGGCGCCAAGCTCAGCGGCTCGCGCTTCGTGGTCATGAAGGGCAAGGTGGCCCGCCTGCACCGCGCGCTTGCCCAGTTCATGCTCGACCTGCAGACCCAGGCGCATGGCTACACCGAGTGCTACACCCCGTACATCGTCAACGCCGACACGCTGCGCGGCACCGGCCAGCTGCCCAAGTTCGAGGCCGACCTGTTCGCCGCCAAGAAGGGCGGCCAGGAAGGCGACGACGAAACAGCGATGTACCTCATCCCCACCAGCGAAGTGACGCTGACCAACTTCGTGCGCGACGAGATCGTGGCCGAGGCGGACCTGCCGATCAAGCTCACCGCGCACACCCCTTGCTTCCGGTCGGAAGCGGGTTCTGCCGGGCGCGATACGCGCGGCCTGATCCGCCAGCACCAGTTCGACAAGGTCGAGATGGTGCAGATCGTCCACCCCGAGAAGAGCTACGAAGCGCTGGAAGAAATGACGAGCCACGCCGAGGCCGTGCTGCAGAAGCTGGGCCTGCCTTACCGTGTGCTGGCCCTTTGCACGGGTGACATGGGCTTTGGCGCCACCCGCACCCACGATCTGGAGGTGTGGCTGCCCGCCCAGAACACCTACCGCGAGATCAGCTCGGTCAGCAACTGCGAAGCCTTCCAGGCGCGCCGCCTGCAGGCCCGTTTCAAGAACGCCCAGGGCAAGAACGAGTTGGTGCACACCCTCAACGGCTCCGGTCTGGCCGTGGGCCGCGCGCTGGTGGCCGTGCTCGAAAACCACCAGAACGCCGACGGCAGCATCACGGTGCCGGCGGTGTTGCGCCCCTACCTGGGCGGCGCCGAAGTGCTCTGAGCGGGGCTCAGCGCAAGCCGCCGCCCGCCGCCGCAAAGTCGCGCTGGATCAGTTCGATCTTGTAGCCATCCGGATCGGTCACAAAGGCGATCACGGTGGTGCCCCCTTTGACCGGGCCAGCCTCGCGCGTCACGTTGCCACCAGCGGCCTTGATTGTCTCGCAAGCGGCGTAGGCATCGGGCACACCCAGGGCGATGTGACCGTAGGCGTTGCCGTGGTCGTAATGCTCCACGCCCCAGTTGTAGGTCAGTTCGATCTCGGCCTGACCGGGGTTGCCACCGTCAAAGCCCAGGAAGGCCAGCGAATACTGGTATTCGGGGTTCTCGGACGTGCGCAGCAGCTTCATGCCGAGCACCTGGGTGTAGAAATCGATCGAGCGCTGGAGGTTGCCCACGCGCAGCATGGTGTGTAGGAATCGCATGAAAAACATTGTGCCGGTTTCACCGATGCCTGGTGGGGCATGGGGGTGCCCGTCAGCATGTCTGTCCGGATTGCATTAGGCTAAGCCCATGTTCTCGGCCTTATCGGCCCACCCGTGGGCATACCCTCTGCTGGAAGTGGTGCACATCTGGGGCATCGCGCTCGTCATCGGCAACCTCATGGCGCTGGAAGTCCGGGTTTGGGGTGGGGCTGCCAACCTGCCGGTGCTGCCCCTGGCACGCCTCAGCCTGGTGCTGGTGGGAATCGGTTTCACCCTCGTGGCTGGCAGTGGCCTGCTGATGTTTGCCACCCAGGCCGAGGAACTCCTGACCAATCGCGCCTTTCTGATCAAGATGCTCCTGCTCATGCTGGCGGGCAGCAATGCCGCCTGGTTTCATGGCCGGCAGTCGCTGCAAAAGCTGGATCTCACGGCCCGGCTGCTGATGCTGCTGTCGCTGGTGTTGTGGATCGGCATTCTGCTGGCGGGGCGCTGGATCGCCTACCTCTGAAGCTGTTCAAAAAGGAGAATGACCATGAATCGTCGAGATTCGCTCCGGTGCCTGTCGGGCGCGGCCTTGGCCCTGGGTAGCAGCTGGCCCTGGCTGGCCCATGCGCATCACGGCTGGAGCCGGTTTGACCAGAACCGGCCGCTCTACCTGGAAGGGGTCGCCCAAGGGGTGAAGTGGCGCAACCCGCATGCCGAATTGACACTGGCGGTCCCTCCCACGCTGGCCTTGCCGGCCGATCTGGCTACTCGCCGACTGCCCGAGCAGATGGCGCGCATCGACACCCAGGCGTTGCTGGCCAACACCCGCCTGCCCACCCGTCGCGACACCCGCTGGGAGGTGGAGCTGGCCCCGCTGACCCGCATGGACCAGTGGCGTGTGCCCGTCATCAGCGACGGCACGCCCCTCGCCGTGATCGGGTTCACCTTCACGGGCGAGGTCGGGGAGGCGGTGCTGCGCGCCGAATACCTCTTCCTGGGCGGCCAGGTTTACGGGCTGCGCTCCTCTCCGGCAGGCTGAGCCGCGGTTCAGACGGGCACGGTGTAATTGAGCGTCATCCGGCCGCCGTCCACGGTCACGATCTCACCGGTCACATAGCTCGACGCATCACTGGCCAGCCAGCAGACCACATCGGCAATCTCGGACGGTTCGCCCAGTCGTTTCATGGGGGTACGGCTCAGGATCTTGAGCCGGGCTTCCTCGCTGGTGAGCACCGATTGCGCCGCCAGTTCGGTGGCGATGGTGCCGGGGGCCACCGCGTTCACGCGGATCCCGTGATCAGCCAGCGACAGGGCCATGACCCTCGTGAGCTGGTTCACGCCGCCCTTGCTCACGTTGTAGCTCGAAATGGTCGGGATGGTCAGCACGCCATTGACCGAGCTCATGTTGATGATGGCGCCGCCACCCTGACGGGCCATTTCCCTGGCCACAGCCTGGCCCGCCAGGAAGGCACCCTTCAGATTGACTCGCAAGACGGCATCAAAATCGGCTTCGGTCACTTCCAGAAAGGGCGCCGCCTTGAAGATGCCGGCATTGTTGACCAGGATGTCGATGCGTCCATGCAGCTGCACCGTCCGGGCGACCATGGCATCGACATGGGTCTTGTTGCCCACATCGGTGTAGACGAATGAAGCACCGGTGGCCTGCGCCAGTCGGTTGCCCGGCTCATCAGCCAGATCGGCAATCACCACGTGAGCACCTTCCTGGCGCAGGCGGTGAACGCAAGCCTCGCCAATGCCCTGTGCACCGCCGGTGACGATGGCCACGCGGCCTTCCAGACCGAAAGAAATGGAGGTTTTCATGACGCCATGTTAGCGCCTGAGGCCTCCATGGAGCAGCCTCGGTTTACTTGATGCGGCCGAAGCTGGTGCGCAGGGGGTCGATGCCACCACCGCCGCCGCCTTTGCCACCGCCCTGACCGGGAGGACGGTTGCCGCGGTGACGGTTGCGGCCACCGCGTTCACCCAGGGCATCGATACCGGTGCGCAGCGGATCGGGCTGGCGGGGCTGACCACCACC
>CAZEZY010000125.1:4537-6933 GCA_964516635.1 uncultured Tepidimonas sp.
ACCACCACCCTGACCTTGTGGCGGACGCTGACCTGCGTTCGCGTGGCGTGGAGCTGTGTTGCCCGGTTGGGCCTGAGGCCCTTGTCCTCCCCCCCGGTTCTTGCGCTTTTTCCGGCGCGGTCCGTTCGGGTTGAAGCGCGGCTCGTTGGTGCTGGGCGGTTGTCCATCACCGTCTTCGTCGTCATCCAGTACCGGGAAGCCGTCGTTGCGTGCCGGTTTCGCCTGCCGGGGCTGACGCTCCTGGTGCTTCTTGTCGCGGATGCGTTCCATCATTTCCTGGCGCGCGGCCTTGGCCGCAGCGGCCATCACTTCGCGGCTCGGCGGCTTGCCAGCACCGCCCCAGATGGTCTGACGACCCATGGCAATGGGTTCGGCCTTTTCACCGGGTTCGGGCATGAACTCGGGGAAGATCTGTACCGCAATCTGCTGTTTGGTGAACTTCTCGATCGCCATCATGAAGCCTTCTTCGTCCAGGCTCACCAGGCTCACGGCTTCGCCTTCAGCGCCCGCGCGACCGGTGCGCCCGATGCGGTGCACGTAGTCTTCGCAGACATTGGGGATCTCGTAGTTCACCACGTGCGGCAGATCGTCGATGTCGATGCCACGGGCGGCGATGTCGGTGGCCACCAGCGCGCGGATGGCGCCGGTCTTGAAACCTTCGAGCGCCTGGGTGCGAGCGGTCTGGCTCTTGTTGCCATGCAGCGCCATCGCCGTCACGCCGTTTTTGTTCAGGTAATCGGCCACGTTGTTGGCGCCGAACTTGGTGCGGGTGAACACCAGCACCTGGCTCCAGTTGTGCTGCTGGATGATGTGAACCAGCAGCGCTTTCTTCTTGCCACGGCCCACCGGGTGGATGGTCTGCCTGATGCGCTGCACCGTGGTGTTGGGCGGCGTGACCTGGATGTGCTGCGGGTTGCGGAGGAGGCCGTTGGCCAGTTCCTTGATCTCGTCACTGAAGGTGGCCGAGAACAGCAGGCTCTGTTTGGCGGCAGGCAGCAGCCTGAGCACCTTCTTCACGTCGTGAATGAAGCCCATGTCCAGCATGCGGTCGGCTTCATCGAGCACCAGGATCTGCACCTGGCTCAGATCGAGGTGGCCCTGATCGGCCAGGTCGAGCAGGCGGCCAGGGGTAGCCACCAGCACATCCACTCCCTTGCTGAGTTTCTCGATCTGCGGATTCATGCCCACACCACCAAAGATCACGGTGGATTTGAGCTTCAGATGCTTGCCGTAGGCTTTGACCGATTCTTCCACCTGGGCAGCCAGCTCGCGGGTGGGGGTGAGCACCAGGGCCCGCACCGGGCGGGCTTGACCGCGCTTGGGAGCTTCCCAGCCGTCCTGCAGGCGGTGCAGCATGGGCAGCGTGAAAGCGGCGGTCTTGCCAGTGCCCGTCTGAGCGCCCGCCAACAGATCGCAGCCGGCCAGCACGGCTGGAATGGCCTCGGCCTGAATGGGAGTGGGGGTGTCGTAGCCTTGCTCGCGTACGGCGTCAAGAATGGCCGGGGCCAGTTTCAGTTCTTCGAATGTCATGTGATGGTCTGGCGCCCTTCCTGGGCGCAGGGGGTATCGGCCGCGTCCCGCGCCTTGTGGGCGGGCCAGTCAGGTGGGCTGATGGGTCGAAAAAAAGGGCTTGTGAAAATCGGCCTGTACAGGCAGACAAAGCCCCAGCTCGTTGCTGGTGTGGCACTGACTGAAGGTGCGCACAAGACACATTGTCGCATAAAGGGATAATCAGGGGTTGCTCGCCCGATCGGGCGCCACTTTTCTCATTCAGCAGACCCATGGCCCAATACGTTTTTTCGATGAACCGCGTCTCCAAGACCGTGCCGCCCAAACGGCAGATCTTGAAGGACATCTCCCTGAGTTTCTTCCCTGGCGCCAAGATCGGCGTGCTGGGCCTCAACGGCTCGGGCAAGTCCACCCTGCTCAAGATCATGGCGGGTGTGGACAAGGAGATCGAGGGCGAAGCCATTCCGATGCCGGGTATCCAGATCGGCTACCTGCCCCAGGAGCCTGAGCTGAACCCTGAGCAGACCGTGCGCCAGGCCGTGGAAGAGGGCATTGGCGGTGCGCTCAAGGCCAAAGCCCGCCTGGAAGAGGTCTATGCCGCTTACGCCGAACCCGATGCCGATTTCGACGCACTGGCGGCTGAGCAGGCCGAACTGGAAGCCATCATCGCGGCCAGCGGTTCCGAAAACTCCGACCTGCAGCTGGAACTGGCTGCGGACGCGTTGAACCTCCCGCCGTGGGACGCGACCATCAACAACCTGTCGGGTGGGGAGAAGCGCCGCGTGGCCCTGTGCCGCCTGCTGTTGTCCAAGCCCGACATGCTGCTGCTCGACGAACCCACCAACCACCTGGATGCTGAAAGCGTGCACTGGCTGGAGCAGTTCCTG
>CAZEZY010000126.1:0-6902 GCA_964516635.1 uncultured Tepidimonas sp.
CAACACCTGGGAGTAGGCGGGCACCAGCAACACGTCGTCGAAGGTGAGCGCTTTTCCGAGTAGGCGCATGTGTAAGGCTCCAAAAACAGTATTGTAAAGGCCCACAGACCGGTTACATTGGAAGGCGATGGAGGAGTGACGAGATGGCGGGCGCGTTTCGCTTGATGAGTCTGACAAGGGGTCTGCTGGCTTCGGTGGTGTTTGTTTCGGCAACGGCCTGGTCGGCCACCGGGTGGGTCTGGCTTGACGAATCGGGGCGACGGGTGTTCAGCGACATCCCTCCACCGGCTTCGGTGCCCGACCGGCGCATCCTGCAAAGCCCAGTTGCCCCAACTTCCTCCCGCTCCTCCGGCCAGGAACCGGCTGACAAGCCCTCCCCGGCCACCACCCTCGGTACACCAGCCCCGGCTTCCGCCACGCCGACAGCTGAAGCTTCCGCCGAGACCGCTCGCGAAAACGCAGCCATCGAACGCCGCAACGCAGACATACGCGCAGACAACTGCAAACGTGCGAAAGAGGCCCTGCGGTCGCTCGAAAAACCGGGCAGACTGGCCACGTTGAACGAGCAGGGGCAGCGCGTTGTCATGACCGATGCCTCACGGAAAGCCGAAATCGCCAGGATGCAGGAAGTGATCCGCGACAACTGTCGCTGAGCGTCCAGCGAAAAGCCTAAGGCTTGGGCAACGAATCAGTAACCCGGCTTGCTGCCGTCTCGCCTGCGGGCGAACAGGCCCGCCGTTCGCGCCCCTTGCTTGCCGAAACGGGCCTTGCGGGCCACTTTGGGGTCCACGAGCAGGGGGCGGTAGCACTCCACCCGGTCGGCCTCGCGCAGGCGGGTGTCTAAAGTCGATTTGCGTCCCCAGATGCCCACGTCCATCCGATTCAGGGCTTCGATGGAGTGACCGGCCATGATCAAGGCATCCTCAACGGTGGCTCCGGCCGGCAGTTCAAGGGCCACTTCCCGGACCTGCCTGGGCCCCGGCGACCAAACCACGGTGATGTGCAACGTCATTCGCCGTACACCTGGTCGGCCCGCTTCACGAATGCGTCAACCAGGCTACCGGCGATCTTGTCGAACACCGGGCCCACCAGGGCAGCCAGGGTGCTGCTGGCAAAACCGTAGTTGAGCGTGAATTCGATCTTGCAGGCCCTCTGGGAGCCATCGCCCACGGGCTTGAATGCCCAAGTGCCGTCAAGGTGAGAAAACGGCCCATCCACCAGTTCGAGGTGAATGCGTCGGTCCTCCACGTGCGTGTTGCGCGTGGTGAAGGCCTTGCGGATGCCACCGAACGACATGCCGATGGATGCCACCATGCCGTCTGCCGTTTGCTCCAGCACTTTTCCGTGGCTGCACCAGGGCAGGAATTCGGGGTAGCGGACGACATCCGTCACGAGCGCGAACATCTCGTGCGGGCTGTGCCAGATGAGGACCGTCTTGTGTACGCTTTTCATACAATGCTAGCCTGTGCCGGGATTGTAGATGCCCCATTGCACCCCATGTACCCGTCATGTCATCGAAAAACAAAAACGCCCAGGCCGCGCGCGACAGCCGCATCGCCGAGAACAAGAAAGCCTCTTACAACTACCACTTCGAGGAACGCCACGAGTGCGGCCTCGTGCTGCAGGGTTGGGAGGTCAAGGCCGTGCGTGCGGGCAAGGTGCAACTGACGGAAGGCTATGTGGTCATCCGCGATGGCGAGCTTTTCCTGATCGGCTGCCTGATCAACCCCCTGCGCACCGCCTCCACCCACGTGAATGCCGACAGCGCCCGGACGCGCAAGCTGCTGATGCACCGCGAAGAGATCCGCCGGCTGATCGGCAAGGTGGAGCAGAAGGGTTACACGCTGGTCCCCATCAACCTCCACTGGAAAAATGGCCGGGTGAAGTGCGAGGTGGCGCTGGCCAAGGGCAAGGCCGAACACGACAAGCGCGACACCATCAAGGAACGCGAAGGCAAGCGCGAGGTGGAGCGCGCCATGAAGCAGCGCCACCAGTGATTCGTCTGACCTGTTGGTCTTGACGCCTCAGGCCAGATCGCGAAGCGGGTGCTGGTGAGCCGGCCAGGGGCTCACAAAAAACGGCTCCACCATCTCCGGCCGCACGGCTTCGACCGCATCGGGCACCCAGCGAGGGGTGTGATCCTTGTCCACGACCAGGGCACGGATGCCTTCCACCGTTTCCGAAACAGCGGGCAGTCGGCCGAGGTGAGCGGGGTGGAAGCAATGGCGCACCAGATCGCGCTCCATGCGCAACTCGTCTGAGAGGTCCATGTGCCGGGCGCGGCGGATCTGCTCCAGCACCACATGGAGCATGAGCGGGCTGCGCTGACGCAACACATGCGCGGTCTGGATGGCGGTATCGGAACCGGCGGCTTGCAGGGCCTGCAGGATCTGCATCACCGTTTCGCTGGCAAATGCCTGCTCCAGTTCTGGTGCCAGGGGTTGTGCGCCCCGGTTCAGGGCCGCTTCGGTACCGGTTTGCCAGCCGAGCGCCGCCGTTTCGGCCTCCCAGGCTTTCATGAAATCGAGCGAATGACGGGCATGCACGTGTGGCAATGCATCCCATGCCCGGGAAAGGGTGTCCGATGGGGCATGGACATCGGCCAACCCCCACAGCATGGCCTGCGCACCTGAGATGACCTGCCCGGTCAGACCCAGGTACTCGCCCACGTGGCCGGGTGTTCGGCTCAGAAAATACCCTCCCCCCACGTCAGGGAACAAGCCGATGAGGGTTTCGGGCATGGCCATCTTCGTCCGTTCGGTCACGATGCGGCACTGTCCGCCCTGGCTGATGCCCATGCCACCGCCCATGACCACACCGTCCATGAAGGCGATGTAGGGCTTGGGATAGGTAAAGATGAGGTGGTTGAGTGCGTACTCTTCGGTGAAAAAATCGTCCAGCGCGGCATGCCCCTCGGTGGCTGCCTGGTGGAAGAAGCGGATATCGCCCCCGGCACAGAAAGCACCGAAGGCGCCAAGCTTGCTCTTGCCCCGGATGGCCACGGCATGCATGCGGTCATCGTCTTTCCACAGCCGCAGCACGGAAGTGAGGGCCCGGATCATGGGCAGGCTGAGCGCATTGAGGGCGCCCGGTCGGTTGAGGGTAATGAGACCGACACCGTTCGGGCTGGCCTCGACGATCACATCGGGGTGAGTGAAATAGGGCGTGGATGTCATGGTGTGGTGTCCCGACCGGTATCGAGAGGTTGGATGCGGTAGTGGCCTATGCGTTCGCGCCAGCCCAGCCATTCGTTGATCACCAGCGCGCCCAGCACCAGCACCCCACCCTGCAGCACTTCGGCTCCGGGAACCTCACCTGCCCCCCACCAGGCCAGGGCGATGCCGAACAGCACTTCAAGCAGGGCCAGCAAAGACATTTCGGGAGGTGACAGCACCCGGGCGCAAATGACCGCCAGCACGCAGGGAATGGCAAGCTGACCCAGGCCCAGCCCGGCCAGTAGCGAAACGTCGTGGACACTGGCCTGTAGCGGCCAGGCCAGCGGCAGCGTGACCAGCGCTGAGAGGCAGGCACCGATCAGCACGGCCGGCACCAGATCGACATGTCGGCCGGATTCCTGACCGCGACGCACCAGGTTCCAGTTGAACGCACCGCCCAGCGGGGCCCCCAGTGCCACCAGCATGCCGATCCAGGCCGTGCCTTCGAGCTGGCGGGCAAACATCCAGGCAATCCCGACACCCGCCACCACGATGGCCACCCAGGTTCGAGCGGGTAGCCGGTGACCAAACACCATCCGGGAGACCAGCGCCGTGAGCAACGGGGCCGCTGCCAGGGTGATCAGCACATTGGCGACGCTGGTGAGTGCCAGCCCGAGCATGAACGCGGTGAACATGACCGACCAGCAGGCGCCCGACGCCCACAGCAGCCAGCCCTCCTGTCGCATTCGGCGCCAGATGCCCCACCCTTGCCAGACGGGCAGGATGATCAACAGCGACGCCAGCGTGAAGAAGCTGCGCCAGAAGGTGATTTCGAAAGCCTGGGCCTGTTCCAGGTGCCGGGTGACCACGCCTGCCGTGCCCCACAGGAAGGTCACCAGCACCATCAGTGCCACGGCCTGCCCGTGGCGGAGGGTCATGCGGCCTCGCGCTGGGCACGCTTGCGCTCGTGCTCTTTCAGATGGCGCTTGCGCAGGCGGATGCTCTTGGGCGTGATTTCGACCAGTTCGTCGTCGTCAATGAAGTCCACCCCGTATTCGAGCGTCAGTTCGATCGGCGGGGTGATCTTGATGGCGTCTTCCTTGCCGCTGACGCGGAAGTTGGTGAGCTGCTTGGTGCGAGTGGCGTTGACCACCAGGTCGTTGTCGCGGCTGTGGATGCCGACGATCATGCCCTCGTACACCGGGTCGTTGGGCTTGACGAACATGCGGCCACGGTCATCGAGCTTGCCCAGGGCGTAGGTGAAGATTTCACCGTCGTCCATGGAAATCAGCACGCCGTTCTTGCGCCCACCGATGTCGCCCTTGTGCGGCTCGTAGCCGTCGAAGATGGAAGCGATCAGGCCCGATCCACGGGTCAGGTTGAGGAATTCGTTGCTGAAGCCGATCAGGCCACGCGCCGGGATGCGGTATTCCAGCCGCACACGGCCCTTGCCATCCGGCTCCATGTTCACCATCTCACCCTTGCGCAGGCCGAGCGCCTGCATCACGCCACCCTGGTGGATTTCCTCCACGTCGGCTGTGACCAGTTCCATGGGTTCGCACTTCTCGCCATCGATGTCCTGAAACACCACACGCGGCTTGGATACCGCCAGCTCGTAGCCTTCTCGCCGCATGTTCTCCAGCAGGATGGTGAGGTGCAGCTCACCGCGGCCAGCGACTTCAAAGATGCCGTCTTCGTCGGTTTCCTTCACGCGCAGGGCCACGTTGTGCTGCAGCTCTTTCTGCAGGCGGTCCCAGATCTGGCGGCTGGTGACGAACTTGCCTTCACGGCCGGCCAGCGGGCTGGTGTTGACGCAGAAGTTCATGATCAGGGTCGGTTCGTCCACCTTGAGCATGGGCAACGGCGTGGGTTCGTCCACACTGGTGACCGTGACACCGATGCCGATGTCTTCGACGCCGTTGATCAGCACGATGTTGCCCGGACCGGCGGCCGTGGTCTGTATGCGATCCAGGCCCTGAAAGGTCAGGACCTGGTTGATGCGCCCCTTGACGCGCTTGCCATCGGGACCTTCGCACACCAGCACATCCATGTTGGGCTTGACGACACCGGCATTCACCCGACCCACACCGATGCGGCCCACGAAACTGGAGTAGTCCAGCGCCGAAATCTGCAACTGAAGCGGCGCATCGGGGTTGCCCTGGTGGGCGGGCACGTGCTTGAGCACGGTGTTGAACAGGGCCGACATGTCGGGACCCCATTGCTCGCCCGGAGCGCCCTCTTCCAGGCTGGACCAGCCGTTGATGCCGGAGGCGTAGACCACGGGGAAGTCCAGTTGCTCGTCGGTGGCACCCAGTTTGTCGAAGAGGTCAAAGGCCGCGTTGATCACCTTGTCGCAGTTGGCGCCGGGTTTGTCCACCTTGTTCACCACCACGATGGGCTTGAGGCCCAGGGCCAGCGCCTTCTTGGTCACGAAGCGGGTCTGCGGCATCGGACCTTCCTGGGCATCGATGAGCAGCACCACGCCATCGACCATCGACAGGGCGCGCTCCACCTCGCCACCGAAGTCGGCGTGGCCGGGGGTATCGACGATGTTGATGTGGGTGCCTTCCCAGCTCACCGCACAGTTCTTGGCCAGGATGGTGATGCCGCGCTCGCGTTCGATCGCGTTGTTGTCCATCACGGTGTCCACGACTTTTTCGTGTTCGGCAAAGGTGCCGCTCTGGCGCAGCAGTTGGTCGACCATGGTGGTCTTGCCGTGGTCCACGTGGGCGATGATGGCGATGTTGCGAATGGGAGTGCTCATGCTTGACTTTCCAGACTTTGTTGAATTTCGAGGGGGCTCAACAGACGCCCCGGTATGAGTTCGCCGGCCTTGATGTGGGCCGTGCCCAGCAAGGCGGCAGGCTGGTCGCCCCAGACGGCCACGTGCTCGGCATCGGGCCAGTTGCCACGGCGGCGCAGGCCGGTGAGGAATCGAACGGCATTGTCGCTGTCGAGCGTGACACGCGAATGTCCGGCCAGCAGGCTTTCGACCGGCAACAGGAGGGTGCGCCGGAAACCCTCAGGGGTGGCTTCCATCTGCTCCAGCGTCACGCATTGCCCCAGCGTGAATCCACCGGTGGCCACACGACGCAACGACGACAGATAGGCGCCGCACCCCAGGGCTTCGCCGATGTCTGAACCCAGGGTGCGGACATACGTCCCTTTGCTGCAATGAACCCGCAGACGCAGCGTCGGTTCAGCCGAGGTGAGGTCCATGTCGAGCAGTTCAAGCTCGTGAATCACGACCGGGCGAGGCTGCCGCTCCACCGTCTGTCCTGCACGCGCATACTCATACAGCGCTTTGCCGTCCTTCTTGAGTGCGCTGTGCATGGGTGGCAACTGCTCGATGGGGCCCGTGAATCGGTCGAGCACCTCCACCACCTGACCCACGGTGCAGCGAACGGGACGGCTCTGCATCACCTCGCCTTCGGCATCGCCGGTGGTGGTGGTGAGACCCAGGCGCAGCTTGGTTTCATAGATCTTGTCGGCGTCCAGGTGCAGCTGGCTGAACTTGGTGGCGGCCCCGAAGCACAGCGGCAGCACCCCGGTCGCCAGCGGGTCCAGCGTGCCGGTGTGGCCAGCTTTTTCGGCGCGCAGCAACCACTTGGCCTTCTGCAAGGCCTGGTTGCTGGACAAGTCCAGCGGTTTGTCGAGCAACAACACCCCATGCACAGGGCGCCGCTGCACCCGGGTGCGTGGCGCGTTCATGCTTCAGTCGTCTTTGGAGCGAGAGGCCACTGCCTT
>CAZEZY010000127.1:0-6804 GCA_964516635.1 uncultured Tepidimonas sp.
GCGCCAACATGACCATCGAAATGGACGACACCGACAAGCTCAAGGTGTTGTTCGAGGACGCGCTGAAGTTTGGCATCACCTTCGAGTCTCCAGACGTCAACCGGGGTACCTATCGCTTCGAGCCGGTGAGCGACCAGGTCATCCGCTACGGTCTGGGGGCTGTGAAGGGCACCGGCCAGCAGGCGATCGAGGCCATTGTGGCGGCTCGAGAGGGCAAGGGTGTGGGCCCTGCCGGCGACACGGTGGGCCCGTTCAAAAGCCTGTTCGACTTCTGTAACCGCGTCGACCGCAGCCGCCTGAACAAGCGCACGGTGGAAGCCTTGATCAAGGCGGGGGCTTTCGATACGCTGGCGCTCAACCGCGCGGCCTTGCTGGCCTCGGTGGAGCGGGCTTTCGAGTTTGCGAACGCCCAGCAGGCCCATGCCCAGCAAGGCGGCCTGTTCGACCTGCTGGGTACCGATGACCACGGGGCCAGCACCCAGGAACCTGATCTGGTTGAGGCAATGCCCTGGGGTGTGAAAGAACGCCTCACGCACGAGAAAACCGCGATCGGTTTCTACCTGAGTGGCCACCTGTTCGACGAGGTGGAGCGGGAGGTGCGCCGTTTTGCCCGCACGCCCCTCAGCGACGTGGTGGACAGCCGCGACCCGCTGCTGCTGGCCGGCATCGTGACCGACCTGCGCATCATCAACGGGCAGCGTGGCAAGGTGGCGATCTTCAAGCTGGACGACAAAACCGGCACGCTCGAGGCCACGGCCGACGAAAGCCTGATCCACCAGCACAAACACCTGCTGAAGGATGACGAACTTGTGCTGGCCCAGGTGCTGGCCCAGCCCGACCGTTTTTCGGGCGGCCTGCGGCTCAAGGTGCAGCAATTGTGGGACCTGGGTGCGGCGCGTTGCCGCTTCGGCAAGTACCTGAAAGTGGCCGTGAATGGCCAGAGCCCCGACGTGGCCGGCCTGGTCAGAGAGTTCCCGCCCCGACGGGAGCAGAGTGAGCAGGGCGAACTGGTTCGAGGTTTGCCAGTACGCCTGCAGGTGTGGCGTGACACCGCGACCTGTGAAATCCAGCTCGACGACCGCTCCCTGTTCTTCCCTTCCGATGCCGCATTGGCTGCCTGGATGGCTCAGGCCCACGAGCGTCGTGCCGAGATCGTGTTCGACTGACTGGCAGGGACGAGCGTGCTCAGTCCTGAGGGCGAAAACCGAGGAGGATGGTGCCGGGAATCCGGCCGTTTTCGTCGGGGGGCAGGCGTCCGGTGCGCTCGATCGCCCGAAGGACGGCGCTGTCCCAACTGGCCACTCCGCTGGACTGACGCAGGCGGGCACTCACGATGGTGCCGTCTGGCAGCACCCGCAGTTCCACCTCGGCACGGGGGTTGCCCGGAATGAGGTCGGTGAAGACGATGTTGGGGCGTATGGCCGCGCCCAAACGGTTGGCATAGCTGGCTGAAGGCCCGGCCGACTGCTGGGCCGTACCGGTCGACTGCGGTGAGCCGGTGGCCCCTGCCTG
The DNA here is from genome assembly GCA_964516635.1 of uncultured Tepidimonas sp. Lineage (GTDB taxonomy): Bacteria > Pseudomonadota > Gammaproteobacteria > Burkholderiales > Burkholderiaceae_C > CAZEZY01. The sequence continues at coordinate 1,513 of CAZEZY010000127.1, forward strand.
ACCCATCATGCGCTCGATATTGCGTTTTCGCTCGGCCTCCAGCTGGGCCTGCTGTTCGCGTTCTCGCCGATCCCTTTCGGCACGTTCCCGGGCTTCCTGTGCACGTTGCGCTTCCAGCTGGCGGCGTCGCGCCTCGTCGGCACGCCGCTGTTCTTCCAGTCGCCGCTGCTCGGCTCGCTGCTGGTCCAGTCGCCGTTGCTCTTCCAGCCGTCGCTGCTCCTGTGCGCGCTGGACCGCGATGTCGGCCTCGCTGGGGGCGGGTGGTGGTGGCGTGGGGGCCGGGCGGGGTTGAGGTGCCGGGGGGGCGGGGGGCGGAGGCGGCGGTTCGACGGGTCGAGGGGCTGCCACCTGGGGCAGGCGTGACCACAATTCCGCCTCCAGAACCACCTGCGTGTCTTTTTGCCAGGCCACCCCCCAGGCGAGCGCCAGGATCAGCAGACCGTGAACCCCCAGGGCGATTGCCAGAGGCCCCCCCCATCGCCCTTGTTCGGGGGGATTCAGGTGGACGGTGTCGCTGCGGGCTTCCATGGCGGGCGCAAGTCGTTGGCCTTCAGCGGGACTGCTGGACCGACAGCCCCACCCGCTGGATACCGGCGCGTTGCAACGCGTCCATGGTCTTGATGACCTCGTCGTATTTCACGTTGCGATCGGCCGTGATGATCACGGGGGCTGGCGCCTGTCCTTCAGCCGGCGGGCCTTGCAGTTCCCGAACCCGGGCCACGAGCTCACGGGCCGTGACCGGTGATCCGGGGCCGCTCGTGGTCCCTTCCTTGACCTGCAGTTGCCCTTCGGCATCCACGATGACCTGTACAAAACGATCTGGCTGACGGGAAGCCTGGCCCACCGTGGGCAGTTCGATCTGGCTGGGTGAAATCAGGGGCGCGGTCACCATGAAAATGATCAGGAGCACCAGCATCACATCGATGAAGGGCACCATGTTGATCTCGCTCTTGGTGCGGCGAATCCGGGGGCGAGCGGTGACGACGGGCATGTGACTGGCTCCGTTCAGCGCCCGGGGGTGGCCTGCATGCCTGCTGCGGTGCCGGTGTTGGCCACGTTGCGGTGCAGGATGTTGGAGAACTCGTCCATGAAGCTTTCCATCCGGTTGGCCACGCGATCGATGTCGTGGGTGAACCGGTTGTAGGCCACCACGGCCGGAATGGCGGCAAACAGGCTGATGGCCGTGGCCACCAGTGCTTCGGCTATGCCTGGTGCCACGGTCGCGAGCGTCACCTGGGTGAGCGCCGCCAGCCCCGTGAATGCGTGCATGATGCCCCAGACTGTCCCAAACAGGCCGACATAGGGTGACACCGAACCCACGGAGCCGAGAAACGACAGGTTGGTTTCCAGCGCGTCCACCTCGCGCTGGTAGCTGGCGCGCATCGCCCGCTGTGCGCCTTCGACCAGGGCATCGGGCTGGGTGATGCGGCGGTCCCGCAGTTTGTGGAATTCACGCATGCCGCTGGCGAAAATGCGTTCGGTCGGGCTGCCGTCGCTGGCGTTGCGCACAGCCACCTGATACAGATCGTTCAGGTTGGCTCCCGACCAGAAGGTCTTCTCGAACGCTTCGGTTTCGCGGCGAACCCGCTGGAGCAGGAAAATCTTGCGGAAAATCGCGGCCCAGCTGATGACAGACACGCTGATCAGCAGCAGCACAACGGCCTGAACCACCCAGGTGGCGTCCAGCAGCAACTGGAATACGGAAAAATCGTGGGTCATGGATGTTGCAAGACGTCAATGATCGCGGTCGGTATTCGGCCAGGGCGCATCTGTGCGGCATCCACCCAGCCGATGCGGATGGTGCCTTCACAGAGCAAACGGTCGGGTTGTCCTTCCTGCCGTTGCCAGGCCTCCTGCTGCAGTGTCATGGAGGCCCTTCCAAGTTCCTTGACTTCGGCGCTCACATGTAACACATCGTCAAGCCGGGCAGGACGATGGTAGCGAAGTTCGGTGCCGCTGACCACAAACATCCCGCCGGTCTCGTCGCGCAGGCGCTGCTGCTCCACGCCCAGGCTGCGCAGCCATTCGGTGCGGGCCCTCTCGAAAAACTTCAGGTAGTTGGCATAGAACACAATCCCCCCCGCATCGGTGTCTTCCCAGTACACCCGGACAGGCCAGTGGAACACGGTGGCCATGCCGACGTTCAGCCCGCTGCACCGGAGGTCGAGGCCCGGGGTTTGCGATGCTGGTCCCGCTCCACCTCCAGGCCGCGCCACAGGGGGGCGAGCTGATTGAGCACGCCGTTCACATACTTGTGGCCATCGGTGCCGCCGAACGATTTGGCCAGTTCGATGCATTCGTTGATCACGACACGCCAGGGCACGTCCACGCAGTGGCGGAACTCGTAAGCGCCTATCCAGAGCACCCCACGTTCAATGGGCGAGATTTCGGCCAGCGATCGGTCCAGCAGGGGGGTGATGGCCGCATCCAGCTCGGCAGCCTCGGCAATGCAGCCGTGCAGCAAGGCATCGTAGTGGGCACTGTCGGCCTTGTGGAAGCCGCTGAGGTCTCGGGTGAAGACATCGATCGCGTCGGCCTCGTTGCGTCCCACCAGGTGCTGGTACAGGGCCTGCAGGGCAAATTCCCGAGCCCGGGTGCGCCCCGATTTGTCGGAGGCCTTGCGTGGCCGGGCAGTTGTGGCTGGGGCGGGCTTGCTCATGACGCGTCCAGCGATTGGAGCAGCCTCGCCATTTCGACCGCCACCTGAGCGGCGTCGCGGCCTTTGTCATCCTGACGGGCCACGGCCTGCGAGAGGTTCTCGGTGGTGAGAATGGCGTTGGCAATCGGAATGTGCTGATCCAGTCCGACACGGGTCACACCGGCGGCGGATTCGTTGCAAACCAGCTCGAAGTGGTAGGTCTCGCCACGAATCACGCAGCCCAGTGCCACCAGGGCATCGAAGCGGTCGGTCTCGGCCAGGGCCTGCAAAGCCAGGGGCACTTCGAGTGCACCCGCCACCTGAACGTGTTCGATGTGGTCTTCGGCCACGCCCAGCTGGAGCAGCTCGTTGCGGCATGCCACGACCAGCGCATCGGTGATGCCCTGGTTGAATCGCGCCTGCACGATACCGATACGCAATCCGCAGCCGTCCAGCGCGCCCGCGCTGCCCTTGTTCGCACCCAACATGTCTCTATCCTTCCGTCTTGCTCAGAAATCCGACCACTTCCAGACCGTAGCCGGTCATGCTGGGCATGCGACGAGGCTTACCCAGCAACTGCATCTTGTGAACGCCGCATTCGCGAAGGATCTGCGCACCGATGCCGTAGGTTCGCAGGTCCATCCGACCCCGCTCCGGGGCCTGTGCCGAACGGGCGGTGCCTTCGAACTGGGCCAGCAACTGGTCGGCACTTTCGCCGCAGTTGAGGAGCACCACCACGCCGGCGCCTTGGGTGGCCATGTGACGCAGGCTCGTCTCCAGTGTCCAGGAGTGCATGGAGCGGCCCACCTCCAGCGCATCCAGCACGCTGAGGGGTTCATGCACGCGGACACTCACCGTTTCGTCTGCTCCCCACTGGCCCCGCACCAGCGCCAGATGGACCGCGCCGCTTGTGTCATCCCGGAAGGCGTGAGCCTGGAATTCGCCATACGCGGTGCCCAGCGGGCGAGAGCCTACACATCGGACGAGGCTTTCGGTTCGGCTGCGGTATTCGATCAGGTCGGCAATCGTGCCGATTTTCAGGCCGTGCTCGGCGGCGAAGATCTGGAGGTCAGGCAGGCGGGCCATCGTCCCGTCGTCTTTCATGATCTCGCAGATCACGGCCGCCGGCGTGCAGCCGGCCATCGCCGACAGGTCGCACCCGGCTTCGGTATGGCCGGCGCGCATCAGCACGCCACCATCCACCGCCTGCAGCGGGAAAATGTGCCCGGGCTGCACCAGGTCATCGGGTTGTGCATCGGGCGCCACCGCCACCTGCACCGTGCGGGCGCGATCGGCCGCCGAGATACCGGTGGTGACGCCCTCCGCCGCTTCGATGGAGACCGTGAAGGCGGTGCCCATTTTGGTCCCGTTGCGAGGGACCATGGGTGGCAACCGGAGCCGTTCACAGCGCTCCCGAGTGAGGGTGAGACAGATCAGTCCCCGTCCGAAACGCGCCATGAAGTTGATGGCATCGGCGGTGACATGGTCGGCGGCCAGGACCAGATCGCCCTCGTTCTCGCGGTCTTCCTCGTCGACGAGGATGACCATGCGACCCGCCTGGATCTCGGCGACGATGTCTTCCACCGGCGAGATACCTGCCGGGGTCAGGGGGGTGAGTGGGGGGTTCATGTAGGGGTTGCTCCGAGCATGCGCTCGACGTAACGCGCAATCAGGTCGATTTCGAGGTTCACGGGGCTGCCAGTCTGCAGGTGACCCAGTGCCGTGTTCTGCACCGTGTGGGGAATCAGGTTGATGCTGCACTCGCAACCCTCGGGCAGGTCCTGCACCCGATTGACGGTGAGGCTCACGCCATTGACCGTGATCGAGCCCTTGTAAGCCAGGTATTTGCCGAGTGATGCGGGAGCCAGCACACGCAGTTCCCAGCTTTCGCCCACCTGAGCAAAATGGGACACGCGACCGATGCCATCCACATGACCCGAGACGATATGCCCGCCGAGTCGATCATGGGCGCGCAGGGCTTTTTCGAGGTTGACCGGGCCAGGCTGGTCGAGACCGGCTGTCTTGGCGAGCGATTCGGCCGATATGTCGATGGTGAACAGGCGAAGCGGCTGCTCGAGTGTGGTGACGGTCATGCATGCCCCGTTCAGTGCGATGCTGTCACCCAGTCCCACATCGTCGAGGTAGCGGGGAGGCGCCTCCACGGTCAGGCGTTTGCCGTGCTGGTGGGAAGAGCCGAGGGAGTGGACGGCGGCGATGCGCCCCACGCCGGTGATGATGCCGGTGAACATGTTGATATTGTCGCAGGATTGCCGAAGCCCCGCCGGTTATCGGCTGACTTCGTCGACCAGGGTCTTGAATTCGTCGATGTCTTCAAAGCTGCGGTAGACGCTGGCAAAGCGAATATAAGCCACTTTGTCCAGCTTCTTCAGTTCGCGCATCACCCATTCGCCCAGCTGGTGCGAAGGCACTTCTCGTGCACCCAGATTGAGGAGTTTTTCCTCGATCCGTTCGACCGACGCGTCCACCTGCTCGGTGCTGACAGGGCGTTTGCGCAGCGCCAGCGAGAAACTGGCACGCAACTTGACAGGGTCGTAGTCGATGCGGCGCCCGTCTTTCTTCACCACCGCTGGAAAGGTGACTTCCGGCCTTTCGTAGGTGGTGAAACGCTTGTCGCACTGCACGCATCGGCGCCG
>CAZEZY010000128.1:0-6774 GCA_964516635.1 uncultured Tepidimonas sp.
TGCCACAGGGCTATTCGCACGCCTACCCGTTCTTCCAGTACATGAAAGACACCTTTGACGTGCTGTATGCCGAAGGCGGCCCTGACCTGGAAATGGGGGGTCTGGACCGCCCCAAGATGATGAGCGTCGGCATGCACTGCCGGCTGCTCGGTCGCCCGGGCCGCATCACCGCCCTGCAGCGGTTTCTGGACCATGTCCAGCGACACGAAGGCGTGTGGATCACCCGGCGCATCGATATCGCCCGCCACTGGCGCGCCACCCACCCCTGCCCGGCCTGAAGGACCGCGCCATGCCCTACACCCTGGAACAACTCAACACCGCGCCGCTCCACGAAGCCGCGCAGATGCTCGACGGTCTGTATGAGCATTCACCCTGGATCGCCGAACAGGCCCTGGCAGAGCGGCCTTTTGCCACCCTGGCTGCACTCAAGCTGGCCATGGTGCGGGTCCTTGATGGGGCCGGGCGCGAGGCCCAGCTCGAGTTGATCCGCGCCCACCCCGAACTGGCTGGTAAGGCCATGGTGGCCAAAAGCCTGACCGCCGAGTCCACGAACGAGCAGAACACCGCGGGGCTCACGCAGTGCACGCCCGAAGAGTTCAGCAACATCCAGCAACTCAACGCCGATTACAACGCCAAGTTCGGCTGGCCTTTCATTCTGGCCGTGCGCGGGCCGCGCGGCAGCGGGTTGAACAAGGCGCAGATCATGGCGGCCTTCGAGCGCCGCCTGCACGGCCACCCGGACTTCGAACGGGCCGAGTGCCTGCGCAACATCCACCGGATTGTCGAAATCCGGCTGAACGACAAGTTCGGCGCCGAACCCACGCTGGGCAACCTCGTGTGGGACTGGCACGAACACCTGGCGCAGCACAGCGAACCCGGCTACGCCGAACGCGGCGAACTGACCGTGACCTACCTGACCGAGGCTCATCGCGCCTGTGCCGCCAGCATTGCCCAGACCATGCGCGAAGTGGGTTGCGACGAGGTGGGCGTCGACGCCGTGGGCAACGTGGTGGGCCGTTATCACCCGGCCAACCCCGGTGCACCCTACCTGCTCACCGGCAGCCATTACGACACCGTGCGCAACGGCGGCAAATACGACGGCCGCCTGGGTATTTACGTGCCGCTGGCCTGCGTGCGCGAGTTGCACCTTTGTGGTGAGCGCCTGCCGTTCGGACTGGAGGTGGTCGCCTTTGCCGAAGAAGAAGGCCAGCGCTTCAAGGCCACCTTCCTGGCCTCGGGCGCCCTGGTCGGCAGTTTCAACCCGGCGTGGCTGGAGCAGACCGATACCGACGGCGTGACCATGCGCCAGGCCATGCAGACCGCCGGGCTGCCCGGCACCCTGGACGCGATCGCAGCGATCCAGCGCGACCCTGCCCAGTGCCTCGGCTTCGTGGAAGTGCACATCGAGCAAGGCCCGGTGCTCAATGAGTTGAACCTGCCGCTGGGTGTGGTCACCTCCATCAACGGCAGCGTGCGGCTCGTGGGCGAAGTCGTGGGCACGGCCAGCCACGCCGGCACCACCCCCATGGACCGCCGCGCCGACGCCGCCTGCGCCGTGGCCGAGTTGATGCTGTTCGTGGAACAGCGTGCCCGCCGCGACGGCGATTCGGTGGGCACCGTGGGCCAGTTGAACGTGCCGAATGGCTCCATCAATGTGGTGCCGGGTCGCTGCGCCTTCACGCTGGACCTGCGCGCCCCCACCAACGCCCAGCGTGACGCCCTGCTCGCTGACGTGCGTGCCGAAATCAAGGCCATCTGCCAGCGACGTGGCGTGCGCCACTCGCTCGAAGAAACCATGCGCGCCAGCGCAGCGCCCAGCGATCCGGCCTGGCAAGCACGATGGGAGCGTGCCGTGCAAGCCCTCGGTCTGCCGGTGTTCCATCTGCCCAGTGGCGCCGGCCACGATGCCATGAAGTTGCACGACCTGATGCCCCAGGCGATGCTGTTCGTGCGTGGCGAAAACAGCGGCATCAGCCACAATCCCCTCGAATCCACCACCAGCGAAGACATGGAACTGGCCGTCCGCGCCTTCCAGCACCTGCTGCACCAGACCGCCGCCCAGGCCTGACCCCCTTCAACCAGACCTTGCCATGACTCAAGCCGCTTACACCGCCCTCGACCAGTGGGTGTCCGACCACTTTGAAGACGAGGTTGCCTTTCTGCAGCAACTCGTGCGGGTGCCCACCGACACCCCGCCCGGCAACAATGCCCCACACGCCGAGCGCACGGCCGCGCTGCTGAGTGGCTGGGGCTGGGAGGTGGAGACCCATCCCGTGCCAGCAGCCGAGGTGCAGGCCGCCGGGCTGCAGAGCATCACCAACCTGATCGTTCGCCGCCGCTATGGCGACGGCGGCCCCACCATTGCCCTCAATGCGCATGGCGATGTGGTACCCCCCGGCGAAGGCTGGACGCACGACCCCTACGGTGGCGACGTGGTGGACGGCAAGATGTACGGCCGTGCCACCGCCGTCAGCAAAAGCGATTTCGCCAGCTTCACCCATGCCATCAAGGCCCTGGAGGCTGTCGCGCGACCCACAAAGGGATGCATCGAACTGCACTTCACCTACGACGAGGAATTCGGCGGTGAACTCGGACCCGGCTGGCTGCTGAAGCACGGCCTCACGAAGCCCGACCTGATGATCGCGGCCGGCTTCAGTTACCAGGTGGTGACCGCCCACAACGGCTGCCTGCAACTGGAAGTGACGGTTCAGGGCGACATGGCCCATGCCGCCATTCCCGACACCGGCACCGATGCCCTGCAGGGCGCGGTGCACCTGATGAACGCGCTGTACCGACTCAACGCCGACTACCTGCGGGTTTGGTCCGGCGTGGAGGGCATCACCCACCCTTACCTCAACATCGGGCTGATCCAGGGCGGCACCAACACCAACGTGGTGCCTGGCAAGGTGGTGTTCAAGGTGGACCGCCGCATGATCCCCGAAGAAGACCCGGCCCAGGTGGAAGCCGCGCTGCGCCAGACCCTGGCCGATGCCGCCGCCTCCTTTCATCCGCCGCGCGGCGGCCAGCAGTTGCAGGTCGACATCAAGCGCATGCTGCTCGCCCACGCCATGAAACCCCTGCCGGGCAATCGCCCCCTGGTGGAAGCGATCCAGAAACACGGCGAAGCGGTGTTTGGCGAACCCATCCCCGCCGTGGGCACGCCGCTCTACACCGACGTACGCCTTTACGTCGAGCGTGGCATTCCGGGCGTCATCTACGGCACGGGGCCTCGAACGGTGCGCGAATCCAATGCCAAGCGGGCCGACGAACACATCGAACTCAACGACCTGAAGCGCGCCACCCAGGTGCTGGCCCGCACCTTGCACGACCTGCTGGCCTGACGGGTCGGTTCAGTCGGCCGAAGACGCCTCGTTCAGGGGCCGTGCCTGGTCGGCAGCCTGCTCCTGGGGGCGGTGCGGACGGTCTTGCGGTCCTGGGCGCCAGCGAAAGAACATCGGATACACCTTCTCGGTGACCGGACCATCGAAATCCCAGGCCAGGCATTTGCCCAGATGCGGCGGCGGACGGCCATCTCGAGGGGTGGCAAAGGACACCTCCGCCATGGTCTGGAACGCGGCCGTGGCCATGTTGTAGAGAAGTTCGCGCAAATGGGTACACCCCTGAATGTGGCCCAGATGCCGCTCGATCGCCTGCCGCCAGCCCCCACCCATCTGGACACCCACCATCCTTTGCATGGGTTCGAGTGCCTGCGGGCAAGGCGCATGGGGATGGCTGTCCATCACCGCCTCGATCTCCCGCACGACCATGGTCACATCCAGCGTGACGCGGATGCGCATGTGATGCACGGGCTGACCAGGGTCCCAACGGCCCTCGCCCTGAATCTCGAAGGCATGGGGTTTGCTGTCATGCAGTTCACCCTCGATGTCCCACAGGCCGTCGTCACGCAGAAAACCGCGGTACTCGACGCGGCGGGTATGCATCGGGCGGCGGGGGGTGGGGTTGGAAAGTGGCAAGTTCAATCCCTCTCAATTCAGCGAAACACCCAGGGGCTGATCGGCCAGTCGGGCCACCTCGGTGCGCAAAGCCTCGGCCCATGTTCGCCGGTCCCGGCCTTGCGCCGTATCGGGTTCGCCCCAGTGCACCGTGGCCTGCAGATCGATGGCACCCGCTGTTTGCCACATCGATGCAAAGAGGGAGGTGTCGCCGGCATATGCGGGTGCCTCATGGCGACGTGCTTCGCCCAGCAGTGCTTGACCGTCTCCATGCAGATAGGCCAATCCCACCGGCTGAATGGGCGTATCCGTGGTCACTGCCGCCTGCAGCAGATTGGCATGAAAGGGGAGCACCCCCTGACCTTCACCGGTGGTCCCCTCTGGAAAGACGGCCAGCACGTCACCGGCCTGCAAGCGCTCGGCCATGTGGTGAACCACCCGCAAGGCATCGCGCCGTTTCTCGCGCTCGATGAACAGCGTACCTGATCCGGCCACCAGTCGACCAATCAGCGGCCAGTGCCTGACATCGGCTTTGGACACAAATCGACAGGGCCGAACGGCATTCATGACGATGATGTCCAGCCAGGAGAGGTGATTGGCCACCACCAGCAACGGTCCGGAGGATGGGGGTTCACCCACCACCTGGAGGTGCACACCCAGGATGCGCAAGACCCCTTCAGACCATTGCTGTATGGCCCGGCTCCGACCCGCCTCGTCCCATTCGGGAAAACGGACGCTCAAGGTATGCAGCCCGCGCAGCAGATGCCACGACAGGCGCAACAGTCGAAAAATCGCTCGCAGGGGCCTCATCGTCCGGCGTCAAAGGCCACCTGGCCATTCACGAGGGTGAGCCGAACGGCCACCGGCAATTCATGCCCTTCAAACGGGGTATGCCTGCCCTGACTGCGCAAACGGTTGGCACCGACACGCCAGTGGTCACGCGGGTCGACCACACACAGATCGGCCACCCCCCCTTCCACCACGCGGCCCACGCTGGCCTGGAGCGTGCCCAGGCTATGACCCAGCACAGCGGCCGGGCCACGGGTCAGCGCTGCCAGGGCTCGGTCCACAGGCACGCGGTCCTGATCGGCCCACTTGCAGGCCAGGCCCAGCAACAACTCCACCGCAGTGGCACCGGGTTCGGCTTCGGCAAACGGCAGGGTTTTGGCGTCGGCGTCCACCGGGTTGTGGTCGCTCACCAACGCGTCAATGGTGCCGTCGGCCAGCGCGGCTCGAAGGGCATCGCGGTCGCGCTGCTGGCGAACGGGGGGTTGCAGGCGCAGGCGGGTATCGTAATAGCCGATGTCGGTGTCTGTCAGGTGCAGGTTGTGCACGCTCACGTCGCAGGTCACGGGCAGGCCTTCGGCCTTGGCCTGGCGCACCAGTTGCACCCCCGCCGCGGTGCTGAGACGACACAGGTGCAGGTGAACGCCCTGACCGGCTGGTGTGCCAGGCCTGTGCACGCCTCGGAGCAGTTCAAACAGCGTGTGAAGCGCAATCACCTCGGCGGCAGCAGGGACGCCACTCAGGCCCATGCGGGTGGCCAGCGGGCCACTGGCGACCACCCCCTTGCCCAGCCAGAAATCCTGCGGGCGCAGCCACACGCTATACCCAAAAGTGGCCGCATACTGCAAGGTCCGCTGCAGCACCTGGGTGTTGACGATGGGCACATCTGCCTGGCCAAAGCCCACGCAGCCAGACTCGGTGAGTTCCACCATTTCGGTCAGGACTTCGCCCTTGAGGCCTCGCGTCAGCGCCCCCAGCGGGAACACGCGGGCCTGGTGCAGTTTCTCGGCACGGGCTTTCAGCATGTCCACCAGGCCGGGCTCGTCCAGCACCGGATCGGTGTCGGGCGGGCACACCAGGCTGGTCACGCCACCGGCCACGGCAGCGGCCATCTCGCTTTCGAGCATGCCGGCGTGCTCCTGCCCGGGCTCGCGCAGGCGCATGCACAGGTCCACCAGACCGGGGAGCACCCAGCAGCCGGTGGCGTCGATGGTGCGGTTGGGGTGGAAGTCGGCGGGCAATTTGCCGATGCCGATCACGCGCCCAGCCGCAATCGCCACATCGGTCACGGTATCGGTCTGGCTGACGGGGTCGATCAGGCGGCCGTTTTGGATCAGGATTTTCATGGCTTTATCGGGTCAAGCAACATTACCGGCCACAATGCCCATCACCGCCATCCTGACGGCAATGCCGAAGGTCACCTGCGGCAACACCACACTCTGCTGGCCATCGACCACGACGGAGTCGATTTCCACCCCCCGGTTGATGGGACCGGGGTGCATGACGATGGCGTCGGGCTTGGCCCAGCGCATGCGATCGGGCGTGACGCCAAAGCTCTTGAAATACTCCTGGCTGGACGGCAGCAGTGCGCCGCTCATGCGCTCGTTCTGCAGGCGCAGGGTAATCACCACGTCACAGCCCTTGATGCCCTCTTCCAGCGTGTGGCACACCCGCACGCCCATCTGCGACAAGTCGCTGGGAACCAGGGTGCGCGGGCCCACCACACGGACATCCGGACAGCCCAGGGTGGTCAGCGCATGGATGTCGGATCGGGCCACACGCGAGTGCAGCACGTCGCCCACGATCGCCACCGACAGCCTGGTGAAGTCTTTCTTGTAATGGCGAATGGTGTACATGTCCAGCAGCCCCTGGGTGGGGTGGGCGTGTCGCCCGTCGCCGGCGTTGATCACGTGCACGTGCGGGGCCACGTGCTGCGAAATCAGGTAGGGCGCGCCCGACTCGCTGTGGCGCACCACAAAGATGTCGGCCGCCATCGCGCTCAGGTTGGCGATGGTGTCGAGGAGGCTTTCGCCCT
>CAZEZY010000129.1:0-6760 GCA_964516635.1 uncultured Tepidimonas sp.
GTGGTATTCGTACATGGAATGGCGTCTCGGTGAATCGTCAAGGAAGGGCGTGGGGCTCAGCCGCGAGCCAGCGCGTCGTCGGCCTGGCGAACGGCGGCCACGAAGCGATCGATCAGTTCGGGGCTCTTGATGCCTTTGGCGCTTTCCACGCCCGAACTCACGTCAACCGCCCAGGGGCGCACGAGACGAATGCCATCGGTCACATTTGCAGGTGTGAGTCCACCAGACAAAACGAGGCGAGCGCTGGCGTTTAGTAGCGGGTGTGACCAATTGAAGGCTGTCCAGTCGAAAGAGACACCGCCGCCGCCATAGCCCTGAACGTGGGCGTCAAGCAGGATGGCCTGTGCAGCGGTGTGTTGTAAGGCGTATTTTAAAAGATCGAAGCGGTGTGCGCCATCGCCAGTGGGCACGCGGGCCGCACGGATGTGGGGGCGACCGTGAGCCTGGCATGCTTCGGGCGATTCATCGCCATGAAACTGCAACACCGCCTGGGGCACGGCCGCCAGCCCGGCCTGCACCTCCTGTGGCGTTGCATTGACAAACAGCAACACCGGCGTGACGAACGGGGGCAGCGAGCGGGCCAACTCCCCGGCCCTTTCGGCGGTCACGGCGCGCGGGCTGGGTGGGTAGAGAACAAAACCGATCGCGTCGGCCCCGGCATGGACGGCATGTTGCACGTCTTCATCGCGCGTGAGGCCACAGATCTTGATACGGGTGCGGTGCATCCCTCGATTATGGCAATCCCGTCAGGGCAGCCAGTCGGTGCCAGGGACTTCGGCAGGCAGGCCCCAGTGGGTTTCGTACACCGGTCCCAGGAAGTACAGGCCATCCGGCGCGAAGGTGGGGGCAGCCACCTCCCGGCTTCGAGCGTCTCGCACCTCGGCCATCCATTCGGGCGGGCGCAGGCCCTGGCCCACCGCCATCAGGCAACCCATGAGGTTGCGGATCATGTGGTGCAAGAAGGCGTTGGCCTCGAAGTCGAAGCGCCAGTAGGCACCTCGGCGCCGGATGTCGATGCGGCGCAGGTGCTTGACGGGGGACAGCGCCTGGCATTGTGCGGCGCGGAACGAGCTGAAGTCGTGTTCGCCGATCAGCTGGCTCGCAGCGGTCTCCATGGCCGCCTGGTCGAGCGGGCGGAATACCCAGCCCACCCGGCCCACCTCGAAGCTGGGGCGCACCGGGGATTCGAGAAGCACGTAGGCATATCGCCGGGCGATGGCGCTGGCACGGGCGTGGAAGGTGGCCGGTACTTCATGCGCCCATTGAACGGCGATGTCACCAGGCAGATAGCGGTTGGTGCCGCGCACCCACGAGTTCATGGCGCGGACCACGTCGGTGTCGAAGTGCACCACCTGGCCCAGGCCGTGGACGCCGGCGTCCGTCCGGCCGGCACAGAACGTACCCAGAGTGGGTACATTGGCAAACTGCGACAGCGCCCGTTCCAGATGGTCTTGCACCGTCTGGCCACTTGGCTGGCTTTGCCAGCCTTGGTAGGCACCACCCTGGTAGCTGACGCCGAGCGCGATCCTCAAGACAGGCCTGTGTGACAGCGACGACTCAGGGCAACTGGGCCAGGAACGCGCGGGCACGTTCCTTCAACTCGCCCGTGGCTTCCTCTTCGACTTCTTCAGCCAGCGATCGGGCTCCATCATGGTCGCCAATGGCCTGGAACTCTTCAGCCAGCGACAGCTTGGTTTGGAGGGGGTCGTTGCCACCGAGGTTTTCGTCGAGTTCGAAGCCCGCCAGTGAATCGGCATCCATGCCCGCTGCATCGGGACTGGAGGGGGATTCGGTTGACGGTGACGCCACGGGTGCATCCAGATCCAGATCGAGGTCCAGAGACAGCGCTTTCACCTCACTGGGCAAGTCAGGGGTCGGCGTGGAGGATGCTGATGGCGCTGGAGATTCGATATCGGTCAGATCGAGGTCGAAGTCGAGCGTCGACTCCCCAGCCGAAGCGGTTTGCGCTGGAGCGGCGTTGTCAGGACTCTGATCGATCTCGAAGTCCATCTTGGTCACGGCTTCATTGGCAACCGTTTCCGGAGGACGGTTCAACTCAAGATCCGCTTCGGCAGCCTTCGAGGGGTTATCGGATTCAAGCAACCGGTCCAGTTCATCCGCTTCGTTCTGGCTGGCTGTGGCTTCGTTGTCAAAACGGAGGTCGATATCTGGCGGTTGTGTGCTGGGTCCTGATGAAGGACTGGATTCGGCAGCGCCGAGGTAGAGCGGATTGTCGGGGTCGACACGCAACCCCATTTCACGCACCTGTTGCCAATCCGACCCCAAGCCCTGGGTCAGGTCATGCACATTCGCCGCCAGGGTGTTGAACAACAGAATGTCGTTGCGCTGCGCATAAATCTCGAGCAGCTTGAGGCGAACGGGCAGGCGATCCGGATGCAGCCGCATGGATTCAAGCAGGATTTCTTCGGCCTGCTTGTCGCGACCGTAGGCCAGGAACACATCGGCTTCTGCCACCGGGTCCACATCGCCGCCTGCATCCAGCTGGCTGGGCGAGTACATCATGGAAGATACGGGTGCACCCTCAGTGGTGTTGACCGTCTGGCCTTCCGCATTCTCGTAGGATTCGGAGTCGGGTTCCTGGGTCTGACTGGGGGCTTCCGATGTTTTGCGCTTGCGCCAACGCAGCAAACCGAGGAGGGCAAGCAAGGCGAAGACCCCGCCGCCTGCTGGCAAGGCAAGCGGATGACCGATCAGCGATTGAATCAGTGATCCGGATTCGACCGGGGCAAGTCCTTCAGGTGCGGCAACGGTTGCCGGTGCAGGCGCGGCTGTGGGCTCGGGAGCAGAGGGCGCAGCCGCTGGCGGTTCGGCTTCGACGGCCACGACGGGTTCTGGTGCCGGCGCGCTTGAGGCGGCCTCTGTGGCAGCCGAGGTGGTAGCGGCCTGCTTCAGTCGTTCCAGTTCCTGGAGGTTGCGGTTGAGTTCGCCGGCACGCTGCTCGGTGGCTTCCTGCTGTCGGGATTGGGCAATCTGGTCGGTTTCGGGTGCAGGTTTGCCCGCCTGAGCGAGGGTAAGCCGGTCCTGGGCCTGGGCGGCGGGTTGCTGGTCAGCCACCTCGGTCTGTACGGTTCCTTTGGCACTTCGGGCTGCGGGCGGAGTCTCCTGCAGAGGCGCCATGCCAGCCAACCGCCGCCGGTACTCATTGAAGTCACGAATCTGAGCCTGAACAATTTGACGGGCTTCCTGATTCGGAATCTCGGCTGCAAGGCTCGCAGTAGGCACATCCAGAACCACACCGGCACGCAAACGGTTCACGTTGTTGTTGACGAAAGCCCCTGGGTTGGCGCGCAGCATGGCCACAAGCATCTGGTCTAGCGAGACGCCTGCTGGCAGCTGTTTGAGAGCGATCTCGCTGGCCGTATCGCCACGCCTGACTTCGACGCGGTTGGTCCCTTGTGAGGTCGCTGGTGATGAGGGTGTGGGGCGAGAGACAGAAGGCATCGGCGGAGGCACCGGTGCAGACGGTCTGACTTCGGTGATCACCGGTGCCGATGGAGTCGCTGGCAGCAGCGGTGCGGGTGCTGGTCGCAGGTTGGGTGGGTCAAACAGCATCGTGTAACCGCGAAGCAGTTGCCCATTCGCCCAGTTGGCTTGGATCACCAGATCGAGAAAAGGCTCAGTGACCAGCCGTTCACTGGTCAGTTGAATCACATAACGCCCATTCGGACGTGGCACCAGTTGGAAACGCAAATCGCTGAGCGACGGACTGAAGTTCATGCTTGCAGCACTGAAACGCTCAGGCGGTGCAACACCGATCTGGATAGAACTGGCTTCGCTGTCCGTGATACTTGATACATCGATTTCAGCGCGCAAAGGTTCACCAAGAAATGACTGAACCGTCAACTTTCCTAGGGTCAGCGCCCAGACATTGCCCGCCGCCAGGGCGGAGGTCACCGCAACGGCCATCGCAGCGGCACGAATCACGCGGATGGGGGGCAGCTGTCTGGTGGTGCCGGGTTGCGGGCCAAAGCTCTTCTTGTGTTGCACAGAGACCTCTACCATATTTATCGATATTTCACCATAACATCAATAAGTCACGGTGACAAGCTCAGAACCGCTTCATTGAAGGAAGCCGCCTGTTTTCATGTCTGGCGCATCAGAAGTGTTGCCATGAGGCAACGCTTAATCAACGCCAGAATACCGAATATAACCTCAAGCGTCCAGCAAAATGCGCATCATGCGACGCAGCGGTTCGGCTGCACCCCATAACAACTGGTCACCGATCACAAAAGCCGAAACGTATTCAGGACCCATGTTGAGTTTGCGCACACGGCCCACCCCCACCTCCAGCCCACCGGTGATGGCGGCTGGGGTGAGTTCCTTGACGGTGATGGCACGGTCGTTGGGTACCCACTTCACCCAGGGGTTGCCGCTCTTGATGATGGACTCGATGGCTTCCAGCGGCAGGTCTTTCTTCAGCTTGAGCGTCAGTGCCAGGCTGTGACAGCGCATGGCGCCGATGCGCACGCACAGGCCGTCCACCGGAATGGTCTGCTCGGTGCCCAGGATCTTGTTCACCTCGGCCTGGCCTTTCCATTCTTCCTTGGACTGGCCGTTGGGCAGCTGCACGTCGATCCAGGGGATCAAGCCGCCGGCCAGCGGAGCGCCGAAGAACTCGGTCGGCACGTCTTCGCGGATCGTCCTGGCGACCTGGCGATCGATTTCGAGGATGGCCGATGCGGGTGTGGTCAGTTCATTGGCCACCGCCCCGTACACCACTCCCATGCCCTTGAGGAGTTCCCGCATGTGGTTGGCACCCCCGCCCGAGGCGGCCTGGTAAGTCATGGAGCTCACCCACTCCACCAGGCCATCGCGGAACAGACCGTTGAGTCCCATCAGCAGAATGGAATTGGTGCA
Source organism: uncultured Tepidimonas sp. (assembly GCA_964516635.1). Lineage (GTDB taxonomy): Bacteria > Pseudomonadota > Gammaproteobacteria > Burkholderiales > Burkholderiaceae_C > CAZEZY01. Next base: position 4,879 of record CAZEZY010000129.1, read on the forward strand.
GTTGCCACCGATCCAGTTCTTCCCACCCGCCGCCAGAGACTTGCGGATCAGGCCATCGTTGACCGGGTCCAGGATGATCACCGCATCGGATTCCATCCGCAGCGATGAAGCGGCGTCAATCCAGTGACCCTGCCAGCCAGAAGCACGCAGCTTCGGGAACACTTCCTTGGTGTACTCGCCGCCCTGACATGTGATGACAATGTCGCATTGGGCCAGCGCGGAGATGTCGTTCGCATCTTGCAGCGTCTGGTGAGACTTGGCCATGGACGGGGCTGCCCCGCCGGTATTGGATGTGGAAAAGAAAATGGGTTCGATGTGGTCGAAATCGCCCTCGGCGACCATGCGATCCATCAATACCGAGCCGACCATGCCGCGCCAGCCGACCAGACCTACCAACTTGCTCATTTCAAATGCCCTTTCAAGTCAAACAAAAAGTCCAGACCAGACCTGTTTGCCCCGGCTCGTCTAGGCCAGGGAGGGCGCACGACGATACCGGAGCGTGATCAGCTCTTAATGATGGTCGTGGTTTGGGTGGTGATTGCGCGCGCATCCACACTGGCCAGTGAGGCAGCGGTGGTGTTCAGAGGGAACGGGATAGCGGCAAACATCCTGCGATTGTAGCGGATCGAATCCTATGCGATGCTGACAGTTTGTCTGTAGCCCTATACTTTCTTTGGACCGGTCCTTCCAGAAGGTAACGGTGTTCATCAGGAGGCATCATGCGCAAAGGTTGGGTATGGATTCGTGGTTGGTGGCTGGTGTGCGCCTTGCTGGCTGGACCAGCCGTCGCACGAGACATCGTCTTTCTGCCGGTTGCCGAAGGCGTCTTCGCCTACATCGGCGACACGGGTGGTCGCACCTACGAGAACGACGCCATCAACGCCAATCTGGGCCTGGTGATCACGGAAACGGGTGCGGTGCTCATTGACAGCGGAGCCAGCTACCACGGTGCGCAAAAGGTCGCGGCGGCGGCTCGCAAGGTCACCGCGCAACCCATACGCTGGGTGATCAACAGCGGTAACCAGGACCAACGCTGGCTGGGCAATGGTTACTTCAAGGAAAAGGGCGCGGAAATCCTGGCACACGTGTCGGGGCGGGCTTACATGCAGGACAACGGCGGGCAGATGCTGGGGCGCCTGCGGCCGATACTGAAGGACAAGCTCAGAGGGACTGTGCCCACGTTGCCGACCCGATGGCTGGAGGGTCCAGAGAACAACCTGTCGTTCGGCACCACGGCCATCCGGGTGCTGCACCGTGGCGGTGGGCACACGCCAGGCGATATCATCCTGTGGTTGCCTTCGCAACAGGTGGCGTTTGCAGGCGATGTGGTTTACGTGGAGCGCATGCTTGGCATGAATCCTGCCAGTCGCACCAAACCATGGCTGGACTCGTTTGCGGTCTTGGAGGAACTGGAACCACGCATCATCATTCCAGGTCACGGCGGGCCGACCACGTTGGCGCAGGCCCAGAAAGACACGCGAGACCTGCTAATGGCCTTGCGTCAGCACATGGGCAAGGCGGTCGATAACATGCAGGACATGGACAGCGCCATCAAGTCCTTCAATCCACAACCCTTCCAGTATCTGCTGCACGCGGACGTGTGGTTGCCCCAACTGGCCAACCGGACCTATCTGGACATCGAAAAGGAGTGAGCCCCGATCTGTGGAGGCTCCCGCTTTCTCAGGTCCAGGGATTCAACCCAACGCCTTCACCACCGCATCGCCCATCTGCGCGGTGCCTACTTTCGTGGTGCCTTCGCTGTAGATGTCGGGCGTGCGCAGACCTTGGCCCAGCACCCTTTGCACCGCCGCTTCGATGCGGTCTGCAGCTTCGGGCTGGTTCAGACTGAAGCGCAGCATCATGGCCGCACTCAGGATGGTGG
>CAZEZY010000130.1:0-6658 GCA_964516635.1 uncultured Tepidimonas sp.
TCATGCTCGCGGCACCGGGACCAATCGCGACCTCGCAATCGCCGAGCGCGATGGCCTGGCTGGCGTTGACGATGGCTTGCAGGCCCGAGCCGCACAGGCGGTTCACGTTGAAGGCGGGCGTGGTTTCCGGACAGCCGCCGTTGATGGTGGCCACGCGAGAGAGGTACATGTCCCTGGGTTCGGTGTTGACCACATGGCCGAACACCACATGCCCCACATCCTTGCCTTCGACGTGGGCGCGGGCCAGGGCTTCACGAACCACCAGGGCGCCGAGTTCGGTGGTGGGGGTGTCTTTCAGGCTGCCGCCAAAAGTACCGATGGCGGTGCGCACACCACTGACGACAACGACTTCTCTGCTCATACAAGGCTCCTCTGACAGATGGTAGGGTGGAACGGACTTCACCATCTTAAAGGCAATCCCCTTCAGTCTGGCTGACAGCGATGCCTGGCTGCCGTTCTGTTCAAGCGCCGAGTCGCTCCAGCAGGGTGAGCCGGTCTGACTGGGTCGGGTCGAACCGCGTGAGGAACACTTCACCCATGGCAGGGACCGTGCCCGTGAGGGCGGTGATGTTGACCTGGTGCGTGACGAGCATCCAGTTGGCCGGCGCGCGCAAGGTGGCCGCACGCAGAAGGACATCCCGGGTCTGCCGATCCCGGTCGCCCTGACCTTGAAAGAAGGAATTGAGGGCGGGCCAGATCTGGTGGGCCGGGTAGTGGGGGTCGAAAGCCAGCCGGGCCGTGTCGAGGCATCGGCACCAGGCGCTGCTGTAGACGGCCGCCAGCGGAATCCTTTCGGCCACAAAACGCTTGCCCAGCTGGCGCGAGGCTTCCCGGCCGGCCTCACTCAGGTTGCGCTGGGTGCTGCAATCGCCCAGCCTGAAATTCGGGGGATCACCCACGCCCGCAACGGTGACGCCATGTCGCATCAGCAGAATGCAGCCACCTTCCCGAGCCCTTTGCCAGAAACCGCTGGAGGCGGTGTCGGAGCCAGTGGTGGCCCAATTCGATGGCAGGTAGGCTGACGCACAGAACCCAGCCAGGCCAGAAAGGGCTTGCCGCCTGCCGATCAATCGCCCATCCATGGACTCAGTCCCTCACGTCAGCCACGGGCTGATCGCCAAAGTCGGGCCGATTCAGAAAGGCCAGTACCCGTCGGGCGGCTTCCTGTGGCGAGGTCAGTTGCTGATCGGCCTTGAGGTGTTGAAACCATGTGAGGTCGGGAAAGGCCGAGGGATCGCCGGCTCGCAGATGGGTCTGCATGTCGGTGTCGATCACGCCAGGCGCCAGCGAAACGATGCGAGCCCCGTTGGGCTGCCGGGCTTCTTCCAGCGCCACGCAACGGCTGAAGTGGTCCATGCCCGCCTTGGCGGCGCAGTACGGCGACTGGCTGGCCATGGGGCGCCGCCCCAGACCGGACGAGATGTTGAGCACCTTGCGCGGGCCCTCCCAGCCGGCGTGGCACCACCGTTGGGTTGTGCGGAGGAACACGCCAGTGAGCAGCATGGGCGCTTCCAGGCCCACGCGCAGCGCGAGGGCCAGTTCTTCCGCAGGGCAGTCACCGATGGGCGCGATGGTGGGAATCACCCCCGCGTTGTTGATGAGGGTGGCCGAGAGCAGTCCCGGTGCGTGCAGACTCGACAGCCAGCGATCGAGCCGCTGAGCGGCTTCCAGCGGGTCAGACAGGTCTTGTGACCACTGCTCCAGGTGAGCACCGGCATCGGCCGCTGCTTGCGCCAGCGTGTGGTCGGTGCTTCTGGAAATGCACAGGAGCAGACGGTCTGGCGCGATCAGCTGCTGGGCCATGGCCTGGCCCATGCCGCGCGAAGCGCCCGTGAGGAGGGTGAGGTGGCGGTCCTGCATGGCAATTCATTGTGCATCAAGCTGCTGGGTGCAGTGGCCTCGATAATCAAACCCATGTGGACCGACAGCCATTGCCATCTGGATGCCCCGGAATGGGACGCGAGCGAACGCCTGTGGGTGAGGCAGCGGGCGCGGGAAGCGGGTGTCTCGTGTTGTGTGTTTCCTGCCGTGGAGTTCGCGAATTGGGAGGCGGTCAGAAACCTGGCCCATCAGACGGGCGATGCCTATGCCCTGGGCATTCATCCCCTGTATGTGCCACAGGCCCGGGAAAGCGATCTGGTGGCGCTCGACGAACGACTGGGCGATGCACGTGACGACCCGCATCTGGTGGCCGTGGGTGAGATCGGCCTTGATTTTTTTGTTCCTTCCCTCTGCGAGCCCGACATGCGGGCCCGCCAGATGCATTTTTACCGTGAGCAACTGCGGCTGGCGCAACGCCATGGCCTGCCGGTGATCCTCCATGTTCGCCGATCGGCGGACGGGTTGCTCAAGGGTCTGCGTCAGCAGGCGGCTGAAGGTAGACCGGTCATGGGCGGCATTGCCCATGCCTTCAACGGCAGCCTGCAACAGGCACGCGCTTTTCTGGCGCTGGGCTTTCGGCTGGGTTTCGGTGGGGCGCTGACCTTCGAGACGGCGCTTCAGCTCCGTCGGCTGGCCGCCACGCTCCCACCCGATGCGATGGTGCTGGAAACCGATGCGCCGGACATTCCGCCTCAATGGCTGTACGTGACCGCGGCTGAGCGGGCCGCCGGTCGGCCGCAAGCCTTGAATACCCCGGCCGAGTTGCCGCGCATTGGCCAGGTGCTGGCCCGTCTGCGAGGCATGGAGCCTGTCGAGGTGGCTGCCCTGACTGGCCGCAACACGGCGGCGGCTTTGCCCAGGCTGGGGCAACTGCAGGCGCGCCTCGATCTTTCGGAGCCAACCCGTTGAACCCGACGCTTCACGGGCTGCCGCCTTTGCTGAGCGAGCAGACGCGTGTGCTGGTGCTGGGCAGTTTCCCCAGCGTCGCGTCGTTGCAGCATCAGCGTTACTATGCGCACCCGCAGAACCATTTCTGGAAAATCCTCAGCGCCCTCTGGCAATTGCCCCTCATCGACATGCCCTATCCCGAACGAACCCGCACCCTGCTGGCCCATGGCCTGGGGGTGTGGGATGTCTATGCCGCCTGCGATCGCGAGGGCAGTCTGGACAGTGCCATTTGCAACGCCCGCCTCAATGACCTGCCCGGTTTGCCAGAGCGGTGCCCGCAACTGCAAGCCATTGCCCACAACGGGGGCGAAAGCTTTCGCCATGCACGGCACACCCGTGCCCTGGGCCTGCCGGTGTATCGCCTGCCTTCCACCAGCCCGGCCAATGCCAGCTGGAGCTTCGATCGCAAACTGGCGGTCTGGCGCGAGGTGTTTGCCCGCCACGGCTTGCTGGAAGGGGCTGCATGAGCCACACCGAAGCGCCTGACTTGCCCGGCGTGACCCTGTCGGAGGACGGCGAGGTGCGTTACCTCCACCTGGGTACCGAATGGGTGCAGGGCACGATGCTGATCGACCAGCCCTTTGACATCGAGCTGGAGTACGTGCAACGCATGATGGTCTGGCTGCTGTTTGTCGAGCCCGACTCGGTGACCCAGCGACGCGCCATGCAGCTGGGATTGGGTGCGGCCGCGCTGACCAAGTTCTGCTTCAAGAAACTGCGCATGGACACCACGGCGGTCGACATCAACCCGCAGGTGATTGCTGCCTGCCGCACCTGGTTCAAGCTGCCGCCCGACAGCGCCCGTCTGAGGGTGATGCTGGGTGATGCCGCCGAGGTGGCCGCGCATTCGCCCTTTCATGGCACGGTGGATGCGCTGCAGGTGGATCTGTATGACGATGAGGCTGCCGCTCCGGTGCTGGACAGCGCGGACTTTTATGCCGACTGTCGCCGCCTCCTGACCGACGAAGGGGCCATGACGGTGAACCTGTTTGGCCGTCGGGCCAGTTACGAACGTTCGCTCGGCCACATCCGCGAAGCGTTTGGGGACGCCGCCGTCTGGGCTTTCCGGCCCACGCGCGAGGGCAACACCGTGGTGCTGGCGCTGCGAAACCCGCAACACCCCGAGCGGCTTCAACTGCTCGCCCGTGCCGAAGCCGTGCAAGCCCGCTGGGGACTGCCTGCACGCAAGTGGCTCAAGGTGTTCAAAGCGCTGCAGGCCTGACGTGCAAGCCCTGGCGAACCCCCGGCACCTGACCACCGGGCTGTTGCTGGCAGCGGCAGGGTCGATCGCGTTCAGTGGCAAGGCCATCATCGTCAAGCTGGCCTACCGTTATGGGGTGGATGCGGTCACGTTGCTGATGTACCGCATGCTGTTTGCGCTGCCCCTGTTTCTGGCCATGACCTGGTGGGCCACCTACCGGAGCCAGCGGCCGTTAGAGCCTCTGAGCCGGCGCGACTGGCTGGGCATTCTGGGCCTGGGTTTCAGTGGCTATTACCTGGCCAGTTTTCTGGATTTCTGGGGCCTGCAATACATCAGCGCCAGCCTGGAGCGGCTCATCCTGTACCTCAACCCCACGCTGGTGCTGCTGCTGGGCTGGGTGCTGTACCGGCGCCGCATCACCCGTCGCCAGGCGGGGGCCATGGCCCTGAGCTACGCCGGTGTGCTGCTGGTGTTCGGCCACGAGGTGTCTTTTGACGGCTGGAACACCGCCATCGGCGCGGTGCTGGTATTTGGCAGTGCCGTCAGCTATGCGGTTTACCTGCTTTACAGTGGCGAAATGGTGCAGCGCCTGGGTTCGCTGCGGCTGGTCGGCTGGGCCACCACGGTGGCCTGCGTGCTGTGTCTGCTGCAGTTCGTGCTCTTGCGGCCGCTGTCGGCAGCGGTGGTGGCGCCCGAAGTGATCGGTTTGTCGGTGATCAATGCCGTGTTCTGTACCGCGGCACCGGTGGTGATGGTGATGATGGCGATCGAACGCATCGGTTCCGGGCTGACTGCGCAGACGGGCATGGTCGGCCCCATGGCCACCATCATCATGGGCGTGCTCATCCTGGGTGAACCCTTCAACGCCTGGGTGCTGGCTGGCACGGTGCTGGTGCTGGCCGGGGTGCTCTGGGTGAGCCGCCAACGCGCCTGAAGAACATGTCAACCAACAGGAGACTGAACGATGGATCTGGGTATTGCGGGCCGCTGGGCCCTGGTGTGCGGGGCCAGCAAAGGGCTGGGCCTGGGCTGTGCGCAGGCACTGGCCCGCGAAGGCGTGAATGTGGTGATGGCCGCGCGTGGCATGGACGCCTTGCGGCAGGCTGCCGATGCCCTGCGGGCCGAAACGGGTGTGCAGGTGCTGCCCGTGGCGGCCGACGTGACCACCCCGGAAGGTCGCGAATCGCTGTTCAGCGTGGCAGGTGGGCCGGGCCGGGCATTTGACATCGTGGTCACCAACGCCGGTGGTCCACCGCCGGGTGACTTCCGGCAGTGGGGCCGAGAAGAATGGCTCAAGGCGGTGGAGGCCAACATGCTGACCCCGATCGAACTCATCAAGGCCACGGTGGACGGCATGGCCGAACGGGGGTTCGGGCGCATCGTCAACATCACCTCCAGTGCCGTCAAGGCACCCATCGACATCCTGGGTCTGAGCAACGGGGCGCGCAGCGGCCTCACTGGTTTCGTGGCGGGTGTGGCCCGCAGTGGCCTGGCCGCCCGCGGGGTGACCATCAACAACCTCCTGCCCGGCAAGTTCGACACCGACCGGCTCAAAGCCACCCTGGCCGGTGCCGCCCAGAAATCCGGCCAGTCGCTCGATGCCGTGCGGACTGCCCAGATCGGGCAGATTCCCGCCCGCCGGTTTGGCACGCCCGAAGAGTTTGGCGCCATCTGCGCCTTCCTGTGCAGCGTGCAGGCCGCCTACCTCAATGGCCAGAACATCCTCCCGGACGGCGGGGCGTATCCGGGAACGTACGGAGCTTGATATAATTAATGGTGTTCCGAGGAGCGTTGCAGCGCCCCATCCGGCGTGAGGCTCGGGACAAAGCCTGCTGTCCTTGCGGGCCCCTGGCAACGACGCTCACCCACTGATGGTGCGGTGAGTCATCCAGCACGATCGGTGGTATACCCATCGTTGCTTTTGGAGCCATCATGAACGCACCTCTCAAAAATCCTGTCATGGCCGACTGCGCCATTGCCGATATTGGTCTGGCCGACTGGGGCCGCAAAGAAATCAGGATCGCCGAAACCGAAATGCCCGGCCTGATGGCCATTCGCGAGGAATTCACGGCCAGACAGCCCCTGAAGGGGGCCCGCATCACCGGTTCGCTCCACATGACCATCCAGACGGCCGTGCTGATCGAGACCCTGCAGGCACTGGGCGCACAGGTGCGCTGGGCCTCGTGCAACATCTTCTCCACGCAGGACCATGCGGCTGCCGCGATTGCCGCCAACGGCACGCCGGTCTTTGCCATCAAGGGTGAGTCTCTGAAAGATTACTGGGATTACACCCATCGCATCTTTGAATTCGGCGCGCCAGGCACCGAGGGCGAAGGTCCCAACATGATTCTGGACGATGGCGGCGATGCCACGCTGCTGATGCATCTGGGCAAGGAGGCCGAGCGCAACCCCGCCGTGCTGGCCAACCCCGGTAGCGAGGAAGAGCGCATTCTGTTTGCGACCATTCAGGCCAAACTGGCCGAAGATGCCACCTGGTACAGCCGCAAGAGCGCACAGATCATTGGCGTGACCGAAGAGACCACCACCGGCGTGCACCGCCTGAAGGAAATGTCGGCCAAGGGCACGCTGATGTTCCGCGCCATCAACGTCAACGACTCGGTCACCAAG
>CAZEZY010000131.1:0-6518 GCA_964516635.1 uncultured Tepidimonas sp.
GCGCAATGCCGATGGTGCCCGTGCAGGCGGGGCCCAGGTCGGACAGGATGTCGCCAAACAGGTTGCTGGCCACCACCACGTCGAAGTGATCCGGGCGCTGCACGAAATGCGCGGTGAGGATGTCGATGTGGAACTTGTCCACGAACACGTCCGGGTAGGCCTGGGCCATTTCGGCCACGCGCTCGTCCCAGTAGGGCATGGTGATGGCGATGCCGTTGCTCTTGGTGGCGCTGGTCAGGTGTTTCCTGGGGCGGCTTTGCGCCAGTTCGAAGGCGAACTTCAGCACCCGGTCCACACCGTGGCGGCTCATCACCGTTTCCTGCATCACGATCTCGCGCGGGGTACCCGGGTACATGCGCCCACCGATGCTGGAGTATTCGCCTTCGGTGTTCTCGCGCACGATCATCATGTCGATCTCGCCGGGCTGGCGGGGGCTGCCGTCGCGCCGCACCACCGGCGCGATCACACCGGGCATGAGGCGGGCCGGCCGCAGGTTCACGTACTGGTCGAATTCGCGCCGGAACAAGAGCAGCGAGCCCCACAGCGAGATGTGGTCCGGGATCTTCTCAGGCCAGCCCACGGCACCGAAGTAGATGGCGTCGTGCCCGCCGATCTGGTCTTTCCAGTTGTCGGGCAGCATCTGGCCGTGCTTCTCGCAGTAGTCCCAGCTCGAAAAATCGAAGTGATCGAACTGCAGGTTGATGTCAAATGTCGAAGCCACGGCCTCGAGCACGCGCAGCCCTTCGGGCATGACTTCCTGGCCAATGCCGTCACCGGCAATCACGGCAATGCGATGGGGTTTCATGGATGATGTGCAAGGAAAAGAAGGCGTTCAGGCTTTGGCGGGTCGGACCACCAGGCTCACGCCCAATGCCGTGAGGGCGGTCCCGGCCAGCGTGACCACGGTGATGGGCTCACTGAACAGAAACCACGCGATGATGGCGGTGCAGGGCGGCACCAGGTACATGAGGCTGGTCACCGAGGCCGCCGCCCCGCGCTGGATGAGCAGATACAGCAGCGAACTGCCGCCCAGGGTGAGGCCCAGCACCGACCAGGCCATGGCACCCACCAGTTCACCGTTCCAGTTCATGCCTTCGGTTTCGAGCAACGCCAGTGGCAGCGTGACCACGAACGCCGCCGCCAGTTGCACCGAGTTGGCCGTGCGCACATCGCAGGGCTTGACGAATCGTTTCTGGTACAGCGTGCCCACGGTGATGCTGAACAGCGCAATCACCGCAAACGACAGGTTGAGCCAGGTGGCGGTGTCGCCTTCGCTGCCTGCACCGAACTTGCGCGACACCACCAGCACCAGCCCGGTGAAGCCCAGGGTGAGGCCCACCCACTGCCGCCGCGTGACCGCCCCGCCCGTGGCCGACAGCCACACGGCCGTGAGCACCGGCTGCAAACCCACCACCAGCGCCGACAGACCCGAACCCATGCCAGCCTTGACGGCCGCCCACACGCCACCCAGGTAGCCCGCGTGCATGAGTGCGCCCAGCACCGCCAGGTGCAGCCACTGCTCACGCTCCTGAGGCCAGGCCACCTTGGCCAACCAGATCCACGGCAGAAAACACAGGATGGACAGGGCATAGCGCCAGGCCAGGAAGGTCATGGGCGGCGCGTGTGGCATCCCGTAGCGCGCCACGATGAAGCCCGTGCTCCAGATCAGCACAAACACCCAGGGCATGGCACGCAGCCACGAGTTGTCTCCAGCGTGTCCTGCCATGGCCGTCAACCCGGGATCAGCGCGCTTTGGCCCGGATTTCGGGCAGCGCTTTTTGCAGGTAATACACCATGGACCAGACGGTCAGCACCGCCGCCACCCAGATGAGCCAGGTGCCCCAGAAACGGGTGTCCACCAGCCCGAGCACGGTACCGTCGTACAGGAGGAAGGGAATGGCCACCATCTGCACCGTGGTCTTGAGCTTGCCCACCCTGTGCACCGCCACGCTCTTGTTGGCCCCGATCATGGCCATCCATTCGCGCAGGGCGGAAATGGCGATCTCGCGCCCAATGATGATGAGCGCCACAAACACATCGGCCCGGTCCAGGTGCACGAGCACGAGCACGCAGGCGCACACCAGAAACTTGTCGGCGACCGGGTCCAGGAAGGCCCCGAACGACGAGGTCTGGTTGAGTTTGCGAGCGAGGTAGCCGTCGGCCCAGTCGGTCAGGGCAAACACGACGAACAGCACCGTGGCGATGAGGTTCTGCGTCGATTCCGCCAGGCCCGGCCAGTAGAACACCGCCACGATCAGGGGAATGGCAACGATGCGCGCCCACGTGAACAGGGTTGGCAGATTGAAAAACATGACGTGATTATGCGGGGGAATCAGTGCAGGGCGCGGTAGATGGCATCGGCCAGCTCTGCCGAGATGCCTTCCACCGTGGCGAGGTCGTCCACGCTGGCCGCGGCCACACCGCGCACACCGCCAAACCGCTGCAGCAGGCGCGCCCGTTTTCGGGGTCCGACGCCGGGGATGTCCTCCAGCTTGCTGCCACCGGTGCGGGTCTTGGCGCGCTGCGCCCGCATGCCTGTGATGGCGAATCGGTGTGCCTCGTCACGGATCTGAGCCACCAGCATGAGCGCGGCCGAATCGGCACCCAGGTAGACCTTCTCGCGCCCGTCGGCAAAGACCAGCTCTTCCAGCCCCACCTTGCGGCCCTCGCCTTTTTCCACGCCCACCAGCCGGCCCAGGTCCAGCCCCAGCGACTCGAACACCTCGCGAGCCACGCCGACCTGGCCTTTGCCGCCGTCAATCAGCACGATGTCGGGCAGGCGGTGAGAGCCTGGCTTGCCAGCGTCTTCCTCGCGCAGGGCCTGTGCCAGCTTGCCGTAGCGCCGCTGCAGCACCTGCCGCATGGCCGCGTAGTCGTCACCAGGGGTGATGCCGTCGATGTTGTAGCGCCGGTACTGGGCGCTCTGCATCTTGTGGCCTTCGAACACCACGCACGAGGCCACGGTCGATTCGCCCGCGGTGTGCGAGATGTCAAAGCATTCGATGCGCAACAGGTCGAGCGAGTCCTCCGGCAGATCGAGGGCCTCCACCAGTGAGCGGGTGCGCGCCTGCTGCGAACCCTCTTCGGCCAGAAGGCGCGCCAGCTGGATATCGGCATTCTTCTGGGCCATGTCCAGCCACGCGCGGCGGTGCTCGCGGGGGTTGAACACCGTGTGCAGGCGGATGCCACTCTGCTCGGCGAGGAGGTCGATCAGGCGATCGGCCACGGGCGCGCCGAGTACCAGCACGGGCGGGGGCGGCACCCCGATGTAGTGCTGGGCCATGAAGGCCTCCAGCACGCGCTGCTCCACCGTGGCCGACTTGCACTCGTTGCCTTCGGCCTCTTCGTTCAGCGCCGCCAGCACGGCGCCGTCTTCCACATGGGCCGGGAAATACGGGCGGTCGCCCAGGTGCCGACCGCCGCGGACCATGGCCAGGTTCACACAGGCGCGACCGCCCTGCACCTTCACGGCCAGAATGTCCACATCCTGGTCGCTCGTGCTCTCCATGGTCTGCTGGTGCAGCACTTTGGAAAGGGCCGTGATCTGGTTGCGCACCTCGGCCGCCTGCTCGAAGGCCAGCTGTTCGGCGTGGGCCAGCATCCGCTGCTCCAGTTCGTCCAGCACGGTCTGCGTATCGCCGCGAAGAAAGGCGCTGGCGCTGCGGACATCGGCGGCATAGTCGTCGGGGCTGATGAACCCCACGCAAGGGCCCGTGCAGCGCTTGATCTGGTACAGCAGACAGGGCCGCGTGCGGTGGTTGAACACCGTGTCTTCGCAAGTGCGCAGCCGGAACACCTTCTGGATCAGCTGGATGGTTTCCTTCACGGCCCAGGCATTGGGGTAAGGACCGAAGTACTGGTGACGCTTTTCCACGGCACCCCGGTAATACGACACGCGGGGGTAATGCTCGGGTCGCGGGGTGCGGGTGGCACCTTCCGGGCTGGCGGCCACCGCAGGCGTCCAGTGGCTGGCACCCAGCTTGAGGTAAGGGTAGCTTTTGTCGTCGCGGAACAGGATGTTGAAGCGCGGCTGCTGCGTCTTGATGAGGTTGTTTTCGAGCAGCAGGGCTTCGGCCTCGGATCGCACCACGGTGGTTTCCATCCGCACGATCTTGCTGACCATGTGGCCGATGCGCGTGCCGTCGTGGCTGCGGGTGAAGTAGCTGGACACCCGGCGTTTGAGATCGCGAGCCTTGCCCACATAGAGCAGCAGGCCCTGGGCATCGAAATAGCGGTAGACACCGGGCAGCGTCGGCAGGGCAGCCACCGCCTTGAGCAGGTCTTCGGGATGCGGACTCGTCATGATCACTCGCGATTGTGGCATCAGGCCAGCGACAATTCGGCCCATGCCAACCGTTGCACCGCCTCTGAGCTGGGACATCTTCTGTCGCGTGATCGACAACCTGGGTGACGTGGGCGTCTGCTGGCGCCTGAGCCGGGATCTGGCCAGCCGTGGGCAGCAGGTACGCCTGTGGATGGACCAGACCGACGCACTGGCCTGGATGGCACCCGGCGCACGGGAAGGCCGGTGGCCCGGGATCGAGGTGCGGTCATGGGAAACCGACTGGCCTCATGAACGGAACGCGGACCTCACCCGTTCGGATGTGTGGATCGAAGCTTTCGGCTGCGAACCCCCCGACGGTTTCATCCGCCAGCAGCGTGCGCTGTGGACCGACGATCAGGCCCCGGTCTGGATCAATCTGGAATACCTGAGTGCAGAACCGTATGTGGAGCGGACGCATCGCTTGCCCTCCCCCCTCATGAGCGGCCCGGCAAGCGGCTGGACCCGCTGGTTTTTCTACCCCGGCTTCACCGCTGCCACGGGAGGCTTGTTGCGCGAGGCCGATGTCGCCCAACGGCAGGCGATCTTTGACAGGCAGGCCTGGCGAGAGGCCGCACGGCACCCGCCCGATGCCATGCTCCCTGGGGGCGCCATCACGTCCGAGCGATGGATCAGCCTGTTCTGCTACGAGCCGCCAGCCCTGCCGTGGTTGCTGGACAACCTGCTGGCCGATGCCGGTGCGACGTTGGTCGTCACCCCCGGTCGGGCCGAAGCGGCTGTCAGGCAACACACGGACCTGCCCTCTCGCTGGATCCTGCGCCCCCTGGTGGACCAGGACGGTTTTGACCAGATGCTGTGGGCTTGCGACCTCAACTTCGTGCGGGGTGAAGATTCCCTGGTGCGTGCGCTATGGGCAGGCCAGGCCTTCGTCTGGCAGATCTACCCCCAGCATGACAACGCCCACCACGACAAGCTGCTGGCCTTTCTCGACTGGCTGGACGCCCCTGACGACCTGCGCGAACTCCACCGGTTCTGGAACGGCATGGGTGGCAAGCCGCCGCCGGACCTGGCAGCGGCGAGGCTGGCGAACTGGCAAGCGGTGACCCGGCAGGCCCGGGCCCGATTGGGGCAACAAGACGACCTGACCACTCAGCTGCTGGGCTTCGTCATGGAAAAACGCTAAAATACTGGGTTTTGCGACACGCTCGCCCACCGCCGCGCGCCAAGGAAACGCCTTCGCCTGAGCGGCAACAACACACGGAAGCACCATGAAAATCGCTCAAGAAATCCGCGCCGGTAACGTGATCATGCACGGCAAGGACCCGATGATCGTCCTGAAAACCGAATACGCCCGTGGCGGTCGTGGCGCGGCCACCGTGCGCATGAAACTCAAGGCCCTGCTGAGCAACATGGGCACCGAAGTGGTGTTCAAGGCCGACGACAAGATCGACAACGTCATCCTCGACAAGAAGGAGTGCACCTACTCCTACTTCGCCGACCCGATGTACGTGTTCATGGACACCGAGTACAACCAGTACGAGGTTGAAGCCGAGAACATGGGCGACGCCATCCAGTACCTGGAAGACTCCATGGGCGTGGAAGTGACCTTCTACGACGGCAAGGCCATCTCTGTGGAGTTGCCCACCACCGTGGTGCGCGAGATCAACACCGAGCCCGGCGTCAAGGGCGACACCTCCGGCAAGGTGATGAAGCCTGCCCGGCTGGTCGGCACGGGCTTCGAGATCTCCGTGCCCTTGTTCGTGGAAGACGGCGACAAGATCGAGATCGACACCCGCACGCACGAGTACCGCAAGCGCGTCTGATCTTGGCGCGTCGGCGCACCGGAAGCTGGCCGGCAAGCACGGTGCAGCGTTCACTTCAAGGGCACCCGAGGGTGCCCTTGTGCATTCCTGGAGACCTGGTGCTGGGCCGGCCTTCGAACTTGGGCATGATCCACGCATGAGCTTCGACTACGCAGCCGCCGTGGTGGCGCCGTTTCGCATGCAGCCCGGCTTGCGCAGGCTGGCCCCGGGAGCGCCCCACTTCACACCGCTGGCCCCAGGCGGGCGGCATCAGCGCGAAAAGCTGGCCGTGTTGAGCGCCTTCGCGTCACAGGCACTGGTCAGCACACCAGGTTTCGACGCAACGCCCGCCCTGGTGCGGGTGTGCGAGCAGGCCGCCCTGGAGCACCCCGAGGCCTTCGCGTGGGACGGCCGCACCGCCACCTCCCGGACTC
>CAZEZY010000132.1:0-6375 GCA_964516635.1 uncultured Tepidimonas sp.
ACCGGCACCACCTCCACACCCAGATCGAGCGCGGTGTAGCAGTTGGCCACCGTCTGCGCTTCGACGCCCTGGCTGGCATCGACCACCAGCAAGGCCCCTTCACAGGCGGACAGCGAGCGGCTGACCTCGTAGGAAAAGTCCACGTGGCCGGGTGTGTCGATCAGATTGAGGTTGTAGGTCTTGCCATCGCGAGCGGTGTACTGCAACGCCGCCGTCTGCGCCTTGATGGTGATGCCCCGCTCCTTCTCCAGGTCCATGGAGTCAAGCACCTGCTCGCTCATCTCGCGATCGGTCAACCCACCGCAGCGTGAGATGAGTCGGTCGGCAAGCGTGGATTTGCCGTGGTCGATGTGGGCAATGATGGAAAAATTCCGGATGTGGTTCATCGCTGAGGCTTCAAAACAAAACGGGCGCGCCGACTTGGAGCGCACCCGTGGCCGGCCTTTATATGGCCAGCAGACAACCCTTCATTGTAAGGGTTGACCGAGTTGTCAGCGCATCAGCGCACTTCTGGGCGGACCAGGGCATACTGAGCCCAGTCACCGCGTCGGATCAGCATGCTGACCGGGCGGTCCTTGGGCAGGCCGGCCACCGCGTTCCTGAAGTCATTCAGGTTTCCGACCTGGCGATTGCCAACGCCCACGATCACATCGTCTTCCCGCAATCCGGCTCGAGCGGCAGGACCTTCAGCCCCCACCACGAGCACGCCGCCCTCCACCTTCAGATCCCGCTTTTCAGCGGCCGACAATTCCCTCACCGAGAGCCCGAGCGCTTCCGATGCATGGGTTGCCTGAGGATCGGGTGCCTGAGGCGAGCTAGCCTTGGCCACTTGCTCATCCTCGAATGCCCCCACCGTGACCGTGATCTGTCGTTCAGCACCTCGCCGCCAGACCCGCACGACCGCACGAGAACCAGGCGCCGTGTTGCCCACAATGCGAGGAAGATCGGATGACTTCTCGATCGCCTTGCCGCCAAAGCTCAGAATCACATCCCCGGGCTCGATTCCCGCTTGTGCTGCCGGGGACTGGTTTTCGACCCCCCGGATCAAGGCCCCTTCGGCACGGGGCAAGCCCAGGGAATCGGCCAGTTCGCGGTTCACCGTGTCGATAGCGACACCAATCCGGCCCCGGGTCACCTTACCGCTCGTGCGAAGCTGATCCGATACGCGAACCGCCTCGTCAATCGGAATCGCAAACGAAATGCCCTGGAATCCTCCCGAGCGGGAGTAGATCTGGCTGTTGATGCCCACCACCTCTCCACGCATGTTGATCAGGGGCCCCCCGGAATTGCCTGGATTGATGGCGACGTCCGTCTGGATGAATGGCAGATAGTCGCCCGTGTCACGCTGTTTGGCGCTCACAATGCCCGCCGTGACGGTGTTTTCCAGGCCAAAAGGCGAGCCAATGGCCATGACCCATTCGCCCACTCGGAGCCGACCGACATCGCCAATCCGGACGGCGGGCAAGCCCTTCGCCTCGATCTTCACCACCGCGACATCGGTGCGTCGATCCGATCCGACCACCCGAGCGGTGAATTCGCGTTTGTCGGGCAAGGTCACCAGCACCTGATCGGCCCCGTCCACCACGTGGGCGTTGGTCATGATGAAGCCATCGGCGCTCAGGATGAAACCCGAACCCCCTCCCCTGGGACGCTCGATGTCCGGGCCCCGCTCCTGTTGCTGGGGTCCGCGAGGGGCAGCACCGGGCGGCATCGGAATACCGAAACGGCGAAAGAACTCGAGCATCTGCTCATCCGGTGAATGGCCGGGGCTCGCTCCCCGCTGGACCCGCTCGATGGTACGGATATTGACCACGGCAGGCCCGACCAGATCGACCAGCACCGTGAAATCCGGCAAACCGCGTACCTCGACCGGCGCAGCCTGAAGAGGGGGAGGCGGCGTGACCGGAACCGCCACGGCAGCGGGTTGCGCACCCACCACACCATGGTTGACAGACCAGAGCACGGCAACCAGACCCAGAGCTGCCGTCCCCACCCAGACATAACGTCTGATGGCTTGACTGACCGTTGTTGCAGGCATGATGACTCCCATGTTAATGATTAACCTGCCGCCAGATGACAACCGGCATGACGCGTGTTTTCAACGTCTGCGATCGAGCGACTGAATGAACAGAGACAGGGTTTCGACCGGCACTTCACCCAGCGCGGTGACCCAGTGGTCACCCACCCGGCGACTGACAGAATGGGTGGCGCCGTCGGCTACCACACGTTCTTTGGTGTGCCGCTGAGGATCATAGGTTTCCAGAAAAAGCGAAACCGAGGCGAGACCATCGGAGAAAACCCACTGGACTGCGGTGTGATTGGGTGCGTCGAGCCGGCTGTAGGAGCTCATGGACTGGAAACCGGGAACCTCGGCTTTGAGTTTCCAGCCTTGCGATTCGGGATTGGTCTTGCGCAAAGCAGGCTGGATCACCTGAAAACCGTCGGTGTTTTCCATCTGGCGAACCAGCGTCTCCATGCGGACAGGTGCATCGAGTTGCAGTTCGGTGAACGCCACCTGCTCAAGCACCCGACCTTCGGCATTCCGGGTCTGCATCTTGACCACCAGTCCTGTCTGCCTTTCAGACCAGATCCGGTATGCGTGGCGCAGGCCGTCTTTGGGCAGGAATTCGACCACCGTCGCATCGAAGCCTGCCACGCGCTCAGAACCCACCGTACGGGCGCTGTAATAGGACTCGATCATCTGCCCGGGGGCCCGCAACAGATCAGGGAACAGGCGCAATGCTTCCCGGCGCTCTTTCAGAACCAGTTTCTGGTCCGGTATGAAAGTGAGAACCTCGTCGTTGCGGCGCAAGGTGGTCCGGGGCGAACCGGTGAGGGTTTCGATCCGTTCCAGTTGCTGAACCCCGTCACAAACGTGCCAGATCTTGGATACCGCCATGTCAGCACCGCTGGACACCACGAAGGTGCCCACATAGGCACGCTGTCGGGAGGCCTCGTGGAGCCGTTCCAGCCACTCGCGCACCGTCCATTCGCTGACAGGCTTCGCGGCTTTCGCCGAACCACCACCTGAAGAGCCCTGTGCCAAGGCCTGAGGCGCCCAGACACAGATCAGCAAGGACAGGGCACACCCCCACACGAACCTGAGCGGATGGTTGCTGGTCATGGATTCAACGCGACGGGTTTTCGTAAGTGGCATTGCGCAGGAAACCGGCTGGCATCTGCAAGGCAGACATGCCCCCCCACTGGCGATGGGCTGCCATGAACTGATCCAGTTCGGCGTCCCTCAGCATGACGGCACCGGAAGGGGTGACCACCAGTTGCAAGGCATCGGGGGCCGGTGGCGCAGACTGGGCAAGCTGCGGTCCGGCAGGGGCCAGCGGAGAACTGACCAGATGCCAGACCACGGAAGAAATGGCCACCAGAGAAGCCAAGCCCGCAACCATCTTCCATCGGAACACATCGTCATTGGCCGCCGCAGGCACTGGTGTGGCGGCAGCCAGTGAAACCGGCTGCGGCTTGGCATCGTCGGCAAGACCAGCCATGACAGCCTGGAGGAAATCGGCGCTGGACACGCTCGAAACCGGACGCTGACCACGAAGCGCATCGCCAATCAGATGGTAATCGGACCAGGCCTGCTTGAGTTCGCCGGACTCGGCATAAGCCTGGCTCAGATGCACCCAGTCCAGTGAAAGGCCATCGCCATCTGCCAGTGCCGACAGTTGCTCTCGCAGGGGCACGGTTGTCTGCCGATTCAGTGGGGCGTCACCAGAGGCCGGCAACCCTGTGGATGACTGTGGCGAATGCTGCATGATCGTACTCTTCCAGAAACACTGAATCCCCGCTTACCAGCGCTTGCCCGTCTGCCTCTCCAGCATGGGCTTGATTCGCGCCGATATGGCTTCGCGGGCCCGGAAAATTCGAGAACGCACCGTACCGATCGGGCAGTCCAGTGCTTCCGCGATTTCCTCGTAGCTGAGTCCTTCGATTTCGCGCAGAACGATGGCCTGGCCCAGCTCTTTGGGCAAGGCCTCCATGGCCGCATTGACCGCTTCGGCAATTTCCTTGCTGGCCAGCACCGCCTCTGGCGTTTCGGCATCGGCTACTTGACCGTTTAGTTCGTGTTCCACGCCAGAAGTTTCATCTTCGTCGGCGGACTTTAGCGAGCTCATGAGAACCACGGGATCGCGCTTCAGTTCCATGAGCTGTTTTTTGGCTGTGTTGACCGCAATCCGGTACAGCCATGTGTAGAACTGGGCTTCTCCCCTGAACTGTCCGAGCGCGCGGTAGGCGCGGATGAAGGTTTCCTGGGCGATATCCTGAACCAGATCCGAATCCCGGACCATGCGCCCGATCAGCCGTTCCACTCGCCGCTGGTACTTGACCACCAGCATTTCGAAAGCGCGCTGATCCCCTGCCAGGGTGCGTTGCACCAGCAGGGTGTCGGCATCGGGTGAAGGAGAACTGGGCTGATCATTCATGGACAGGAGAGCCGGCACTATAACCGATCGCATCGGCTCCCGTGGGGTGTCAGGATCCGGCCGATCCCGGGAAACCCGCATGGATGGCCCGGCGCCAGTCCAGCCACCGTGCAGGCTCATGACCCCGATGACACCACACCCAGAGGACGAGACCGGCAGTGCTCTGCAGCCGCAGGATCATCAGGTGATCGATGTCGAGAACGCAGGTCACCCGACACAGTGGCAGCCCCCGTCGCCAGGCGGGCGTGAAGAGCCTCCACGAACCACGAACCGTGCGGTCATGCCCTGGAACACGCATGGGCTCCCACACCAGTTCCCCTTTTGCCAGCACCCTGATGCGCCAGACATTCCAGCCGATGAACAGCCCTCCGGCCAAGCCGGAAATCCACCAGGTGGACGACATCGCGAACAGTTGCCAGTCGTGAGCTCGCACCCACAGGATCTGGCCGGTGCACCATGCCAGGGCCAGCACCGCGCCAATCAGCCATTCGGCACCCGGCACCCCGGTGGGATAAGCCACTCCGGGTGGGCAACGCATGGAAGCAACCGGGGGAAATCAGACTCGCTGGAAAACCAGCGAACCGTTGGTGCCGCCAAAACCGAAATTGTTCTTGACAGCCACGTCGATCTTGAGGTCCCGAGCGGTATGGGCGCAGTAGTCCAGGTCACACTCCGGGTCCTGGTTGAAGATATTGATGGTGGGCGGACTTTTCTGGTGGTGGACCGCCAGAACCGTGAACACGCTCTCGATACCACCCGCGCCACCCAGCAGGTGTCCCGTCATGGACTTGGTGGAGTTGACCACGACCTTCCTGGCATGATCGCCCAGCGCAGCCTTGATGGCGTTGGTTTCGTTGATGTCACCCAGGGGGGTGGATGTGCCATGCGCGTTGAGGTAATGGACCTCGTCGGCATTGACACCCGCATTTCTCAGGGCATTGAGCATGGCCCGGCGGGGACCATCCATGTTGGGGGCCGTCATGTGGCCGGCATCGGCGCTCATGCCATACCCGGACAATTCGGCGTAGATTCGGGCACCGCGTGCCTTGGCTCGCTCGTACTCTTCAAGCACCATCACGCCAGCGCCTTCGCCCAGCACGAAACCGTCGCGGTCCTTGTCCCAGGGACGGGATGCGGTTTTCGGGTCGTCGTTGCGGGTAGACAGCGCGCGCATGGCGGCAAAACCCCCAATGCCCAGGGGGGACACCGTGGATTCGGCACCACCGGCGATCACCACGTCGGCGTCTCCATATTCGATCTTTCGGGCCGCTTCGCCAATGCAGTGCAAACCTGTGGTACAGGCTGTGACCACAGCCAGGTTGGGCCCCTTGAAGCCGAACCGCATCGACACATGTCCGGAAATCATGTTGATGATCGAGGCTGGCACGAAGAACGGCGAAATCCGTCGGGGACCGCGGTTCGTCAGTTCGGCATGGGTTTCCTCGATCATGGGCAGACCGCCAATCCCCGAACCAATGATGCAGCCAATCCGGCACGCCTCCTCCTCACCCAGTGACTCGCCCGTGGGCAGGCCGGCATCGCGCACCGCCTGAACAGCGGCTGCGATACCGTAGTGGATGAAGGTGTCCATGGTCCGCGCCTCTTTGGCACTGATATAGGACTCCAGGTCGAAACCTTTGACCTCGCCGGCGATCTTGCAAGCGAAATTGGAGGCATCGAACTTGGTGACGAGGTCGATGCCGGACTGCCCGGCGATCAGGTTGGTCCAGGCCTGATCCACCGTATTACCCACGGGGGAAATGCAGCCCAGACCGGTCACGACGACACGGCGGCGGCTCATAGGCTGTTCAGCCCTTCTGGTGTGCCAGCGCGTAATCGATGGCGTTCTGCACGGTGGTGATCTTTTCGGCGTCTTCGTCAGGGATCTCGATGCCGAATTCGTCTTCGAGAGCCATCACCAGTTCCACGGTGTCGA
>CAZEZY010000133.1:0-6337 GCA_964516635.1 uncultured Tepidimonas sp.
GCTTACGCATGCGTATCAATTTTCAAGTTCTCCGAAGCCGGGTCGTGGGTTCGACATCAAGTTCCGCGTTCAGCGAGGCGTCGACGGGCCATCGACTCAATACGCCAATAGTCACTCAACTTCTGGCAGATAGCCCATGGCCCACCTATGGCCCCATCGTGGCCCACATGGAATCGTTGTGCCCGAAAAGAAGCCGCTTTTTGACCCTTGGTCTGCTGGCCCAGCGGGCATCATCGCGTGGTGATGTCCGCTCGCCTTCGATAATCGCTGCCCACACTCATCTGAGAGCCTGGGCGTCTCACACTTCCTGCCAGTGATCTGGCTGGCCGGGGATATTCAGCTCAAATGGGAAGATCGTGCCCTGGATCTTGCACCTGTAAGGTGCCTGGCCATTCCGGTCGAAGATGAAACAGCTCCCCTCCATGGCAGTGCATACCTCCAGCGTTCGTCACGCCGATGACATCTGGCTCATGATGGGCGGTCACATCGAACCCATTCGTCGAACGGGAGAGCTTCGATATTCACATGCATGGCTGGAACGACCTCTTAGAGTGAACGGCCGCCGGCACGATGTGCCAGCAAAGCTGCTCACGTTCATCAACCGGATTCGCAAGCTGAAAGCCGCAAACGACCCTTGCTGGCAATGACTCTGGTGCCAT
The DNA here is from genome assembly GCA_964516635.1 of uncultured Tepidimonas sp. GTDB lineage: Bacteria > Pseudomonadota > Gammaproteobacteria > Burkholderiales > Burkholderiaceae_C > CAZEZY01. The sequence continues at coordinate 660 of CAZEZY010000133.1, forward strand.
CAGGCCGCTCCAATTCTTTCTGATGGAGGAACTGACTCCCTCAGTCGTCTTCGAAACAGGTATGCAAAATCTTTTCTCCATCCTGGCCCTGGCCCTGTTTGTGCTTTGGCCCATGGCTGCGAAGGCCTCCATCATCGAGTCGCAGAGGATGCGCTGTCCAGTGGGAGGTGAGCCCATCAGCGTTCACCATGCCCGTTCCTTGTTCATTGCTGAACAGGACATGGACTTCAAAACCTATGGGCCTGGCTTGTCGTTGCTGCACAACTATCCGGAATGCTCGCTCAACGGCTTTGTGGTGTTCAAAATGGATTTCACTTCTGCGGAAGTTGAGACTTTGCGCGGTTTTTTGCGGTCCAAGGCGTTTCTTGCTGCCAGGAATGAAGTTTCCAGCTACAGGGCCTATCTCATGAAAAGGCGTTTGGGTGGTTACTCGGATGCTGAACTCGGGGCAACCTTGTTGAGGGCCACTTGGGAAGCCGAAGGATTCTGGCAGTACCGCTCGTACGCCAAGGGTGCTTTGTTCTACTACGCCCGGGAAGCGGAACGGTTGCGTTCCGAAAGTACGCCAGAGGCCTATCACGCGATGCACATCAAGGGCGAACTGAGTCGGCGTCTCATGAAGTTCTGGGATGCCTACTGGGCATTTCACTATCAGTCCAGACGCCCGGGGATTGAAGGAACCCCGTACAAAAAGATGGCCGACTACGAAAAGTGGGCGGTTCGTTTGTTGTGGTTTGGCGCATTGCCTGTCCCATCCGAAAATGACAATTATGTAATGATCCTGTTGATGCGCCTGGCTTCCTGGTGGAATGGCTATGGTCGTTGGTAAAGACGGGCTGGGTCCATGGAGGCAGCGTGTCTTGGGATGCCCAGTTCCTCGTGGTTTGTGCCTGTGGCCTCGAACTGGACCAGATAGAGCTTTCGTCTTGAAGTTTCCAGGTGCCACGGTAGCCCCGCCAGTTGGCTGAAGAAATCATTCCGAACCTGTTTCTTCCGTGGCGTTGCTTTCGCTTTCACCGGGTGTGGTGCACCATGATTCCCCGAGTTGACTCAGGGGGTTTCCATCACGTCATGAATCTTGGTACCCACCAAGAAGGTTTCGGTGACTTGTAAGGTCATTGAGGTGGCCCCAAGGTTATCCAGCTGAAATCTTCAGAGGCGTGCATTTGAGTATTCACTGTCTGGCGGCCTCATAGCCTCGAAGGGCCTTGGCCAGTTCGGCTTTCAAGCTTGAACGCAATTGCTCTGGCTCCAGCGCCTCCACATGGCTGCCGTGGCGCAGCACATCCAGCGTCAGCTCCCGCAGGTCCGTGAACGGCAGTTGCATCTCCATGCGCCCATCGGGCAGCCAGGAGATTTGCTGCTTCGGGTGCCAGGTTTCATGCGCCACCCAGCGTGCGCGCTCTTCGGTGAACCGCAACCGCGCCCACTGCACCTCACCCCCGGAGAAGATGCCGTACCCCTGGCCGACGAAATCCTCCAGCACCTGGCCGTCCACCTCCTGGGCCGGTACCTCCACCACATGCGCTTGTTCCATCGCATCCAGCGCAAAGGAGCGCAGGCCGTGCCGCATGTGGCACCAGGCCACGAGGTACCAGCTGCCCCGGTAGTGAACGATGACCTGGGGTGACACCAGGCGGTCACTGTGTTCATTGCGGGCCCGCACGTAATAACGCAACGCCAGGCGCCGGCGGCTCAGCAAGGCAGTGGCCACCATCTCGAAATGCCGCGCTTCCACCGCCCGGTGGCCCGTGGCCAGCAGCCGGAAGCGCTTGTCCACGTCTTCAGCCGGGTGCTGACCGGATTCGATGAGCGCGCGCAGCCGAGCCTTCAGCGGTTCAATCTGCGTCTTCAGCAGCGTGGGCTGCAGGTCCGAGAGCATCGCCTGCATCATCAGCAGGGCATAGGCTTCCTGGGCGTTGAACCACAGGCCCGGCAGGTTGTGGGTGTCGCCTTCGCGGCCCTGTTCGTAGCGGTAGCCTCGCGATTCCCGGTCCCAGACGATGGGGTAGTTGAGCCGGTCGCGCATGTACTCGATGTCGCGCTTGAACGTGGCGCGCGAGACCTCCAGCATGTCCAGCAGCGTGGCAATGGGCACCGAGCGACCGCTCTGCAGCAGGGCATCGATTTTGTAGAAGCGTTCCGTGCGGTCCATGGGTATCCAGGTCGGTGTCGGCATCAACCGGATTCGGTTTCACACACATTATCCGACCCGTAGGCTCACCTGATGAGCCACTTGTCGGGCCATACTCGGCTTCACCTTCGTCCGATGTTCTCCCCTGTAATCTCCATCGATGCTGTTCGGGCGTTATCTGGCTGCCTTGCTTCCCTCAAATCCCCTGCATTCCATGGATGGCTCTGTTTCATGACGCTTGCCCTGCGGTTGACCCTTCGGTATCTCTTTCGAACGATGGCGGTCCTCCATCACCTGGTTTCCTGTCTGTCCCGGCGCTGTGGCGATATGCGGTTTCTGGCCATTCTGGTGGTGGTTTCTTCGCTGTCCCATGCGGCCAGAGCCGATGAGTCGGATGCGCCGGGGGCTGCATTGCTGGCGGCATCGCGAACCGCCCTGGTCGATGTCAAGATTGGACTCATCCGTATCCGCGGAGAGGTCTCCTGGGCCAGTGGGTTCGTTCTGAACAACCCCCGATGGGTCGTCACCAACGTCCATGCCATCGATGCCCTCCTGAGCGAGCCCGACCTGTACCGAGTTCGCGTCCTCGGTGCACAGGGGCAGCATCTGCACGCTCGCGTCATCGCGCTGGATGTGGCCAGTGACCTGGCCCTGCTGCAGACGGACCTTCCATTGAACACCCGGCCCCTGTCGCTCGCCACTCAACTGCCACCAGCGGGTGAAACCGTCTACGCCATCGGCAAACCCTCCCATCGGGGGTTCATCGTGGTCGAGGGGCGCATCGATTTGCTGAGCAATGGCGAGCAAGGCACCGAATCCCTCGAGTTCACGGGCACCCTCGAGTCGGGCATGAGTGGCGGGCCGGTGCTCAATGCCCGTGGCGAGGTGGTGGCCGTCAACCGTGCGGTCTTCCTGGAGCCTCCCCGCCACAGCGACCTGGTGGCTGTGCCGCCTCTGAAACGACTGCTGGCACAAGCCGCCCAGCAACCGTATGCAGACCACGAGAGCCTGCGTCAGGACATCATCCGCCAGCATCGGGCGTGGGCCTCTCATCGTGCTCAGTCCGTCTTGCGCATCATGCAGCAACGCGAACCCCTGGGGCCGTTTCTGGTGCCTTCGTCGTCATCGAACTGCGAGGGTGGTCGATTCAGCGAGGCCGATGACGACTTTGATGTCTATCGCCTGCGCTGCGCCTTCAACTGGGATGCCGAAAGCGAAACCCTGCTTCCGGAGCCTGGCTATCAGATGCGGCACTTCTGGCTTCACCAACCGGGCTTCCATCGTCTGCAGTCCGCCAGGGCAGCCCAGCAGGTCATGGAGTACCTGCGCAATCAGCCCGTCCCGTCCCATCGTCACCGGGGCTCATGGCAGTGTCGCTCGGACAGACTGACCAATGCGGAGCGCATCACCCTCGACATACAGGCTTGCCGTCGCGGCTATCCCCACTGGCCAGGTTTTCACGACCACCGATTGCGGGTGGTGGCACTCATCCCGGGCCGTGATGCGCTCGTCAGTGCGCTCGACATGAACGGCATCGACCCAGAGAACGCCAGGCGGATGACCGTTCAGTGGCTCGATGCCATCGGACGACGTGAACAGGTGCGGAGGGCGCAGCCATGACCGCAATGCTCAAACCCTCGCAGCAGTGGTGGCTGGCGCTGCTGTGCTGGGGCCTGTGGTCGGCCTCGGTGCTCCTGGTGCCCGCCGTGTCAGCGGTTGACCGCGACCTCGTTGGCGAAGCGTGGCAGGTTTGGGGAACGTGGCTGGTGCTGGCGGTGGCCTGGGTCGTGCTCTGGACCGTCCTGCACCGGGTCTTCAACGGGGAACAGGCGGCATACCGATACGCGCTGGCCACGGGTCTGGTCCTCTTCTTCGGGTCGGTTGTTCTTCGGGGGCTGATGTCTGTCCTGTGGTTTGCCATGGGGTGGCCCGCCCATGCGGTGATGACCCTGTTGCTTGAGGGCGTGCTGGCGGCTGTTCTGCTCAGACACCACCTTCTGAGCTTACTGGGGCCTGGCGTCTTCGCCTCATGGAGTCCGCTGGCGCTGGGTCTGGCGCTGTTGGCCTATCTGGGCGGTTCGTACCCATCTCAACACCTCCTGGACCCGGAGCTGATGCCTTACCGCTCCCATGTCCTGCCGGCCGAATGGGTGCTGGAGAGGGGCGGTTCCACCGCAGAGGTCGTTGACCGGTTGATGACCGACGAACCCTGAATCGGGGTCTTACTCAAAAATGGGTGAAGTGGCTCACGCTATGAGCCACTACCCATCCCATACTGCCTCCATCCCCAACCCGAACCGATGGAGGTCACCATGTTCAGCGCCCAATCCAGCCAACTCAGCCCGTCCAGCCGACGAATTTCGCTCATCCGGCAAGGCTTCATGGAGATGCTGCCCCTTCCGCTGTCTCCCCACGCCGAGGTCCGCCAGCAGCAGCGGGGCATCCGCCGGGACGTGCTCGACTGCCTGGTCGCCTACGGACGGCGTGAACACGACCACCAACACTGCGAAATCGTCTACTTCGACAGCAAGGCCATCGAGCGGGTGCAGCGGGAGGTTGGCCCGCAGGCCGCCCACCTGGCGAGTGACCACCGGGATGTCTACGCCGTCATCGACAGCGATGGCTATGTCGTCACCACCGGTCACCGCTACCGCCGCATCCTGCGCGACAAGAGCCAGTCGAACTTCCGAGCCAGCCGTCGCCGGTCCTTTAAATCACACCAATAAGAACAGTTATGGTGTGCTAATATGAATGCATGTCACACACATACCTGCTCAGCGAACTGTGCGCCCTGGTCGATTTGCCCATCCGCACGGTGCGCTACTACGTGCAGCAGGGGCTGGTGGACCGCCCGGCAGGGGAAACCCGGGCGGCCCGCTACGGGGAGACACAACTCGGCCAGTTGCGGCTCATCAAGAAGTGGACGGCCGCGGGCCTGTCACTCGACCGCATTCGCGAACTGCTGCAAGGCCAGGACCCGGCGGTGCCCGAGCGGCCCAAGCGCCGGGGCACGCTGGAGGTGGTCAGCCGCCTCACCATCGATGACGGGGTGGAACTCGTCATCGAACCCAGCCGGGCAGGGCTCACGCCGGAGCAGGTGCGAGCGTTCAGCCGGGCGGTGATGAAGCTTTACGACGACATCACCCGACCGGAATCCTCGATGGACGACGCGGCCAGCACATCCCACAAAGCCCACTCCAGATAAATCAACGGTCACACACACGAACAAGGGAACCCATGAGAGAAGCCACCTGCATCACGACGGACGACGAACCCCTGCTGCTCGAAAGCGTCAAGGCCCGGGGCAGGGTGGTCGGGCGCATGCTCGACATGAAGCTCGAACAGCACTTCCGCAATGCCGAGCCGAAGAACGTGGAAATCGTCTACACCTTCCCGCTGCCCTGGCAGGCCGTGCTGCTGGGCCTTGAAGTCGAGCTCAACGGCGAACTCCTCAAGGGCACGGTCAAGGCCAAGTCCACCGCCCGCGCGGAATACGAAGAAGCCCTGTCCGAAGGCGACACCGGCATCCTGGTCGAGCTCAACG
>CAZEZY010000134.1:0-2451 GCA_964516635.1 uncultured Tepidimonas sp.
TGAACAGGTCGCCCTGGATCAGCTGCATGAAGGCTGTGGTGTCGGCGTTGATGTAATGCGCGCCCGTGGTGTGGAAGCAGGCGTTGCAGCTGGTGGAGACGTGGATCATCGCGGGGATGTCGAGCTCCACCATCTTTTCGTAAATGGGGTACCAGTGGCGGTCGGTCAGCGGCGGGCTGGTCCAGTGGCCGCCAGAGGGGTCGGGGTTGAGGTTGATGCCGACAAAGCCATAGTCCTTCACGCACTTCTCCAGCTCGGGAATGCAGGTGGCCGGGTCCACGCCGGGGCTCTGCGGCAGCATGGCGGCGCCGATGAAGTGGTCAGGGAACAGCTGTGCCACGCGGGCACACAGTTCGTTGCAGATGGCCGCCCAGGTGGATGAAGTCTGAAAGTCGCCGATGTGGTGAGCCATGAAGCTGGCACGCGGGCTGAAGATGGTCAGGTCGCTGCCGCGCTCGCGCATCTTGGCAAGCTGATTGGTCTCGATGGACTCGCGAATCTCGTCGTCGCTGATCTTCAACGCCTTGGGGTCGGCCACCACAGACGGGTCCTTGAGGGTGGCAATCTGCAGATCGCGCCAGGCACCCAACGCCGCCGGGGCGGTGGTGTAGTGACCGTGCACGTCGATGATGAGGGGTTTGCGCATGGGGGCTCCTAGAAAACAGACACAGACATCAGGCGGGTGTCATGCCCTGACGCCGCTTGGCCTCGTGGGCCAGGGGCGACGCCATGAATGCCAGCAACTGGCGAACCGCATCGGGCTGCGACGAGGCCGCTGCCACACCCCCTGAAAAAACGGTCACGATCTCGACCTCGCTTGGCAGACCACCGACCAGTTGAATGCCAGGCACATTCAGCATCTCGCTGAGTTGCTGAAAACCCAGGGCCACTTCACCCCGGGCCACCAGTGAGGCCACGGGCACACCGGGTGGTGGTGTGACGATGCGGCCTTGCAGGGCGCTCATCAGACCCCAGCGTTCGAAGAGGGCAACCAGCGCCACCCCACTGGGCCCGGTGGAATAACCGATGGATTCGGCCTGCTCAACCGCCTGGCGCAGCCCCGCTTCGGTGCTCAGATCGGGAGGCGATGCCCCTTGCGGCACGGCGACCGCCACCGGGGAACGGACCAGATCCACCCGGGAACCGGCCAGCACGTGACCCGATGCCATGAGTCGCTCCAGGGCATCCGAGGCCAGAAACACGGCATCGAACGGCTCACCGGCCTGAACCCGCCGGGCTGCATCCACCCCGCCGACGGACTCGAGCGCCAGCGTCACGCCGGTGCGCTCCCGGTAGTCACGGGCCAGATCGCCCAGCACCAACCGGGTGGCCATGGAAGAAATGCCCTTGAGGCTTGAGGTCATGCGGCTTGCCAGTTGAATCGATGAGTGGGATTGTGCGTGGGCAGGCGACATGAAACAAGCGCATCCGCCCACTAACAGTTATGCGTTTTTGCTATTTCTCGATGAAAGGTATTTACAATCGATCATATGGATCTGAAGCAGCTGGAATACTTTGTCAGGGTGGCCGAGATGGGCAGCTTCACCCGCGCCGCGGCGGCCCTGGGCGTGGCACAGCCCGCATTGAGTCGTCAGGTCAGGCTGCTCGAGGTGGAGTTGCGCCAGACCCTGCTGCTGCGCAATGGCCGGGGTGCACTGGCCACCGATGCAGGCAAGCTGCTGCTGGACCACGGTCGTGGCATCCTTCACCAGGTGGAGCGCCTGCGTGAGGAAATGGGCCGCGTTCGGGGAGGGCTCGTCGGTCGCATGGCGATCGGTCTGCCACCGACCCTGGCGCGCATGCTCACCGTGCCACTGACGCGCGCTTTCCGACAGCACATGCCGCAGGTTCAGCTCTCCATCACCGAAGGGCTGTCAGCGGGCATGGTGGAAGCGGTGATCCACGGCCGGCTGGATCTGGCTGTGCTGTACAACGCTCAAGCCGTGCCGGAAGTGGAACTTCAGCCCCTGTTTGTCGAGCCTCTGGCCCTCGTGGAAGCTCGCCAACCGGGCCTGCAGGAAGACCCGCCGCCGTCCCCGGCGAGCTTGCAGGAACTGTCACAGCGGCCACTGGTGATCCCCACGCGACCCAATGCCATCCGCATGCATGTGGAAACCGAAATGGCCCGGCAGGGTTTGCGTCCGACCATTGCCCTGGAAATCGACGGGGTGGGTGCAATTCTGGATCTGGTGGCCGAAGGCATGGGCGCCGCGGTGCTGTCGCCCCATGCCGTGGCGGGCTCGATACGCCCGTGGGCTTACACCGTGCGGTTGATCGGCCAGCCAGCGCTCTCGGTCAGCGTGTCGCTGGGCACCAGTTCCCTCCGTCCAGGCACCCCGACCCAGCTCGCTGCCATCGACCTGATCCGCAACACCTGTCAGTCGTCTTTTGGTTCTCAGCGGCCACGAAGCAGCCCATCGGCGTAAGTCTGCCAGGGGTCCCGACGGCCAT
>CAZEZY010000134.1:2551-6252 GCA_964516635.1 uncultured Tepidimonas sp.
TCAGAGACGAAGCACAAACAGGGTGATGGCCGGGAACGCCGCCAGGATGGCGGTGCGAACCAGGTCGCTCACCACAAACGGGGTGACACCGCGGTAGGTGTGCGTGATCGGAATGCCTTTGGCCATGTTGTTGATGACGAACAGGTTCATCCCGACGGGTGGTGTGATCAGCCCCACCTCCACGACGATCAGCACCAGAATACCGAACCAGATCGCGGTTTCCTCGGGAGTCAGGCCGAAGTCCAGGCCCATGATCATCGGGAAGAAGATCGGAATGGTCAGGAGGATCATGGACAGCGAGTCCATGACGCAACCCAGCAGCAGGTAGATGATCAGCACGGTGGCCAGAACCAGCCAGGGGCTCATGCCCAGATCGATCACCCACTGGGCCATTTCCTGCGGCAGTTGCGACAGCGCCAGGAAGGTGTTGTACAGCCCGGCTCCCAGCACAATCATGAAGATCATCCCGGTGGCGAGTGCCGTGCCCAGAATGGCGTCGCTCAGGGTGCGGCGGTTGAGACCCCCGGCGGCCCACGCGGCGACGCCGGTACCGAATGCCCCCACGGCCGCCCCTTCGGTCGGGGTGAAGAGACCGGTGTAGATACCGCCCACGACGGACAGGAAGATCACGATCACCGGCCAGGTTTTGGCCGTCAACTTCCAGCGCTCCTTCATGGGCACGGGATCCATCTTGCCGGCGCTGTCGGGCTTGACGCGCACATAGATCGCAATCACGATCATGTAACCGATGGCGGCCAGGATGCCAGGGATGAATGCTGCCAGAAAGAGCTTGGCAATGTTCTGTTCCGTGAGAATGGCGTAGATCACCAGCACCACCGATGGCGGAATCAGAATGCCCAGGGTGCCCCCCGCGGCCAGACAGGCCGTGGACAACGCCCCCGAATAGCCTGCGCGCTTGAGTTCGGGCAATGCCACCTGACCCATGGTGGCGGCGGTGGCCAGCGAGGAGCCGCAGATGGCCCCGAAACCGGCACAGGCGCCCACGGCGGCCATGGCCACCCCGCCCTTGCGATGGCCGATCCAGGCCTCGGCGGCCTTGAACAGGGCTTGCGACAAGCCGCCCAGCGCCGCAAACTGGCCCATGAGCAGGAACAGCGGAATCACCGATAGCGAGTAATTGGAAAAGGTGCTGTAGGTGACCTGCTTGAGCTGGTTGAGAATGGGCAACGGGTTGCCGTAGATGAAATAGGCCCCCACCAGGCCACACAGGGCCATGGCCAGACCGATCGGCACCCGGATGAAAATCAGCGCCAGCAGGACGGGAAAAGACCATGCGGCCAGTTCGATACCGGACATCTCAGTGTTCCTTTGCTTCTTCAACGGGCCAGCCGGCAGGGTAGGAAGCCAGGCCAAGCATGATCAGGTTCTTCGCGATGTAGACCAGACAGCCGATCATGGCGCCCACCAGACACAGGGCATAGGCCCACCACACCGGCATCTGCAGGATGAAGGTGGACTCGAAATACTCGCGTTTTTCCAGCATGCCCTCCCCGAGGCGCCAGGTGAGGACCAGCCACAGAATGAGCATCAGCAGTTCGCTGAAGATCATCACAGCACGCTGCCCCCAGCGTGGCAGGTGGGTGTACACGATGTCCACCGTCGCATGCCCGCCTCGCAGGTAGGTCCAGGGGAGGAACAAAAACACGGCAATGGCCGTGCCAATCTCGACCAGTTCGAAATCACCGGGTATCGGCCCCAGCCCCATGTCCAGGAGGGCTCGGCCACTCACGCTGGCCACGATCATCAAGGTGATCAGCACCAGCATCAACCCACCAAGGATGGCCGACCATTGGGCCATCCGGAAAATCCAAGTCACCATGCGGATGCCTTTGTGTATGTGGTTTGTGGTGTCGGAGCACACCGAGATCCAAGCCCCGACACCACCGGTTTCAGTTTAGCGGTTGTAACGATCGATCAGCGCCTTGGCTTCCGACACCAGACGGGCACCGTCCACGCCCTTGGCCTGCATTTCCTTGATCCAGTCGCTTTCGACGGCAGCGGCCGTGCGGCGCCAGCGCTGCGTCTCGGCCATGTCCAGCGTGGTGATCTTGTTGCCGGCCTTGATCGCCAGGTCGCGGCCCACGTTGTCGCCGACGTCCTGGGTCCGGGCGATCATGGCGCTGAATTCGACGCCCGAGTTGTCGTCGATGATCTTCTTCAGATCCGGCGGCAGCTTGTTGTAGGCGTTCTTGTTCATGGCCACCACGAAGGTGGTCACGTACAGCGCACGGTCACCGGCGAAGGTGGTGTGGTTCTTCACCAGTTCCTGCACCTTCAGGGCAGGCGCGACTTCCCAGGGGATGGTGGTGCCGTCCAGCACGCCCTTGGAGAGGGCTTCCGTCACGGCCGGCACGGGCATGCCCACAGGCGTGGCACCCAGCTGGGTCAGCATGCTGTTGACGACCCGCGTACCGCCACGGATCTTCATGCCACGCAGGCTCTCCAGGCCTTCGATCGGCTGCTTGGTGTGGAACAGGCCAGGGCCGTGGGTATGCAGTGCCAGCACATGGACGTCCTTGTACTCGTCCATGGCGTTCTTCTGGACGTAGTCCCACAGGGCTCGCGAGGTTTTCTCGGCCGACAGACCGGCGATGAAAGGCAGCTCGAACACCTCAGACTTGGGGAAACGTCCGGGTGTGTAGCCCGGCAACGTCCAGACGATGTCGACCACCCCGTCACGGGCCTGATCGAACAACTGCGGCGGCGTGCCACCCAGCTGCATGGAGGGGAACAGCTGGATCTTGATGCGACCCTTGGATTCTTCCTCGATTTTCTTGGCCCAGGGCGTCAGCGCCTTGGAAGGGACCGTCCCCTGAGGCGGCAGGAACTGGTGCAGTCGGAGGGTGACGGTGGATTGCGCCTGCGCACTGGTCACCAGCAAGCCGGCGCAAAGAATGCCGAAGAGTCGGCGAGAGAAGCGGTTCATGTCTGCCTTTCTGTGTGTGCAGGCCTAGGGCCAGCGGGTGGTTGAAATCGAATGGGAGCAACATATAGTTACCATGCAAAACTGTATGCTTCAAAACGATTTCACGACACAGGAGAAACCCTTAGCTGCACTATCATGCAACCGAATGGGAATTATGCACTATTTTGCACACGAAAAAATCGTCATCGGGACCGCGCAGGAAGCACCGTGCCCCAGCATTCCCCAAAGCCGATGCGCGCCGCGCCTGGCTTCTCGCACCAGCCCCGCAACACCACCGCATCGCCATCGAGCAGGAAGGTGCGGGTTTCGCCGTTGGGCAACTGCAGAGGCTGCTTGCCACCGAGCGTGAGCTCGATCAGCGCGGCGGCCTGGTCCAGCGTGGGGCCGGAGAGCGTGCCGCTGCCCAGCAAATCACCCGGCTGCAGGTTGCAGCCGTTCACCGTGTGGTGGGTGACCATCTGCGCCACGGTCCAGTAGGCGTGGCGGTAGCTGGTGGACGTGATGCGGGCATCGCCCTGCCCCGCATCGCGCATGGCCTGGGTCTGCAAGCCCGCTTCCAGGCGGATGTCGATGGCGCCTTCGCTGCGGTTGGCGGGCGAGTCCAGGTACGGCAGGGGTTGTGGGTCGTCCGCCGGTCGCTCGAAGGCGGTGCGGTAAGGCGCCAGCGCCTCCAGCGTCACCACCCAGGGAGAAACGGTGGTGGCAAAGTTTTTGGCGAGGAAGGGACCCAGCGGCTGGTATTCCCAGCCCTGGA
>CAZEZY010000135.1:0-6222 GCA_964516635.1 uncultured Tepidimonas sp.
CCACGGCGCGCAGCTTCATGCTGATCACGTCGGAGCCGGCGCCGGGCTCGCTCATGGCCAGCGCACCCACATGCTCGCCACTGATGAGCTTGGGCAGGTACTTCTGGCGCTGGGCTTCGGTGCCGTTGCGTTTGATCTGGTTGACGCACAGGTTGGAATGCGCGCCGTAGCTCAGGCCCACGCTGGCCGAGGCGCGCGAGATTTCCTCCATCGCGATCATGTGCGCCAGGTAGCCCATGTTCGCGCCACCGTACTCCTCGCCCACGGTGATGCCGAGCACGCCCAGGTCGCCCATCTTGCGCCACAGGTCCATGGGGAACTGGTCGGTGTGATCAATCTCGGCCGCGCGCGGGGCAATTTCGGCTTGCGCGAAGTCACGCACCGCGTCGCGCAGGGCATTGATGTCGTCGCCGAGCATGAAGTCCAGGCCGGGCAGTTGGGGCAAGTGGCTCATGGGTAGGGTCTCCTGTCTGAAAGGGTCTGGGAAAGAAGCGGGTTTGTCAATATGTCTTGGGCACGGGCACGATGGTCTGCTGCATCACGGCGCCATCGCTGCGCGTGCCGTCCGGGGCCACATGCGTCACCTCAGCAACGGTCACGATGATGCGTTGGCCGGCACGGACCACACGGCCTGTGGCCTGCAGCTCGCCACCCCGGAACGCCGCCAGAAAGTTGATCTTGTACTCCACCGTGGTGACTTCCATGCCATCCGGCGCCACGGTCAGGGCCGCATAGCCGCCGGCAATGTCTGCCAGCGCCCCCATGGCACCCCCATGGAAACCGCCCTGCTGCTGGGTCACGCGATCGGTGTAGGGCAAAGCCAGCGTCACCGTGCCCGGCGCCACCGTCAGCAGGCGAACGCCCAAGTGCTGCATCATGCCCTGACGGGCGAGGCTGGCTTCCACCCGCGCTCGCAGCCGGGAGTGGTCGTCAGCAGTGGGGGTTGTGGTCATGGTGTCTCCGGCTTTGTTTGACGTTTACGTAAACGTCAATTATCACTCGAATCCAGAGCCGTGTGGAACGAAGGATTCAGGATTTGGCCGCTGGCTGAGGGCTCAACTTGGCCAGCAAGGCCCGGGCCTCTTTCTCGTGCGACTTCAACTCGTCCAGGTTGGCTTGCAAGTCGGCCATCTGTTCTTCGATCTGCCGCTTGTGCTCGGCCAGCACCACCAGAAACTTGCGCAACTGCGGCCCGGTGTCGCGCGGGCTGTCGTACATGTCGATCAGCTCTTTGGCCTCGGTCAGGCTCAGGCCGAGGCGCTTGGCCCGCAACGTGAGTTTCAGGCGGGTGCGGTCACGGGCCGAATACACCCGGTTGCGCCCCCCGGGCCCTTCGCGCTGGGGTTCCAGCAGGCCCATGTCTTCGTAAAAGCGGATGGCGCGCGTGGTCAGGTCGAACTCTTTGGCGAGGTCGCGAATGGTGTATTGCTGGGCAGTGGCCATAGAAGACGAATGGTAAACCGATGTTGCATCGGATTGACGTTTACGTCAACGTCAATAATGTTACCCGACGCAGTGCCCGGCGGCGTTCGGCCTGGTCGGGCAGCACGGCTTCCACCAGCCGCCAGAAAGCCGGGCTGTGGTTCATTTCGCGCAAGTGGCAGAGTTCGTGCACGACCACGTAGTCGATCAGTTCAGGCGCCAGATGGATCAAGCGCCAGTTGAGGTGGATGGCACCGTCGGCATGGGCACTGCCCCAGCGGGTGGTGGCGCTGGACAGCCTGAGACGGGTCCAGCGCACGCCCACCACAGGCGCATAGTACTCAAGGCGCGCGGTCAGGTGTTGTCGGGCCTGCTCGGTCAACCAGGCCTGCACAGAGTCGCGCAATCGGTCTGGTCCGCAGTCCCGAGGCAATGCCACGCACAACGACGCCCCCTGCAAGCCGGCACCTGCGCCATCGAAACGGTGCTCCGGATCCAGCGACAGGACCACCGATTGCCCCAGAAAATCGATGCGAGCACCTGCCGCCCAGACCATCGACGGGGCAGCCGGCCTGGACTGCAACACCTGCAGCTTGGCCAACACCCAGGCGGCCCGGCTGGCCAGAAAGCGCTGCACCTCGGCTTCCGGCACCCACATGGGCGCCCTGACGCTCAGCCCCCTGGAATTGACCAGCAGGCCGATCGTCTGGCGACGGGCTCGCCGGAATTCGTATGCCACCAGGGCATGGCCCAGCTGGCATTCCCGGTTGGCCTGGGGGTGGCGCGGCAGGATGGGCGAATGGTCAGCCACCGGCTCTGCGTCCGATCGCTCAAACAGACCCAGCTGGGTGGTCATGGCCTCAGGAGTGAGGGTAGGCATGCGGATCCAGCCGCCGCATTTCGGCCTCGATCCAGGCCTCCACCTCACGCATCAGGTCCTCCGGGTCGCGGCCCTCACTGGGGATGGGCTTGCCGATCGAGATTTCCACCGTGCCCGGGCGTTTGATCAGGGCACGGCGGGGCCAGCACTTGGCAGACGTGACGGCTATCGGAATCACCGGCACACCGGTCTGGACGGCCAGGCGGGTGCCGCCCGATTTGTACTGCCCTTGCTGGCCCCTGGGAATGCGGGTGCCCTCGGGGAACATGATCACCCACACCCCCTGGCCGAGCAAGTCACGGCCCTGCTGAACCACCTTGGCAAACGCCTGAGACCGTCGGGACCGGTCGATGTGGATCATGTCGAGCCGGCTCATGGCCCAGCCAAAGAAGGGCACGTAAAGCAACTCCTTCTTGAACACGAAGGCCAGCGGGTGCGGCATGAGGGTCGGCAGGCTGAAGGTTTCCCAGGTGGACTGGTGCTTGACCAGCAGAACCGCTGGCGCCAGCTTGCCATCGGGCAGGTTCTCGGCCCCGATGACGTGGTTGCGGATGCCCAGCATCCAGCGACCGGCCCACACCACGAGCCGCAACCAGCCCACGCACAGCCAGTAGAGTTTTTCGCCACGAACGAACACCGACGCCACGATGGCGGCGAGGGCCCAGGGCACGACCGTGACGCCCATGAAGAGCAGATGCAGAAAAGACCGGAGGACGTTCATGAGATCTCCCGAGCCATGGGGGTGCGATCGACCAATGCTTCGGCAAAGGCCAGCAGGTCCCGATGGACCTGCACCGAAGCGGGCAGGCCATCCGGCAGTGAACCGTCTCGGTGCCTCAGAGACTGCCCGGTGAGCACCAGGTGCGACTCGCATCCCGCTGCCACCGCTGCCTGGGCATCCCGCACCGAATCGCCCACCGCGATCATCTGGGTCATGGGCACATGAAACCGCTGGCTGATCTGCTGAAACAGGCCCGGCTGGGGTTTGCGGCAATTGCAGTCGTCTTCCGGTGCATGAGGGCAGAAGAAAACCGCCTCCACGCGGGCACCGGCCTGCGACAGCATCTTGTACATCCGGGTGTGGATGTCGTTGAGCGTGGCCACGTCAAACAGCCCGCGCCCCAGCCCCGACTGGTTGGACGCGATCACGACACGCCAGCCTTGCTGGTTCAAGCGGGCCACGGCCTCGAGCGCACCCGGCAGCGGTTGCCAGTCTTCCGGCCCTCGCAGAAAGTCTTCCGGGTCTTCGTTGAGGGTGCCATCGCGGTCAAGCACGACCAGTCGGTTTTCGCGGCTGAACGGCATGGATCAGGCCGCCAGTCGGGAGAGGTCTGCCACGCGGTTCATGGACCCGTGCAGGGTGGCCAGGAGCCCGAGCCGGTTGGCTTTCAGCGCCGGTTCGTCGGCATTGACCATGACCTGGTCAAAAAAGGCATCCACCGGACCCTTGAGGGCCGCCAGTGCCCTCAGACTGGCCGCGTAATCGCCGGCCGTCCAGGCGGCATCGGCCACCGGGACCACGTCCAGCAAGGCGGCATGCAAGGCAGACTCCGCCGGTTCGCGCAAGAGTCCGGTGTTCACCACCGCCTCGACATCGCCTGCGGCCTTTTTCAGGATGTTGCCCACCCGCTTGTTGGCCGCTGCCAGTGCCGGGGCCTCGGGCAGTGAGGCAAAGGCCCGGACCGCCGCCAGCCGTCGAGCCACCTCGCCCAGTCGCTGCGGACGCAAGGCCAGCACGGCATCCACTTCCTGGGCGGTGTAACCCTGCTCCCGCAGACTGCCGCTCAAACGTTCGTAAATGAAATCGCTCAGGCTGCTCGACGGGTCGGTGATCTGATCACCAAACACCGGAACGGCTTGCGCGAGAAGGCCAGACAGATCCAGCGGCAGGTCCTTCTCGATCAGCATGCGCACCACGCCGAGGGCGTGACGACGCAGGGCAAACGGGTCCTTGTCGCCCGTGGGCAGGTTGCCGATGCCGAACATGCCCACCAGCGTCTCGAGCTTGTCGGCCAGGGCCACGCACACACCCACCGGGTTGCGAGGCAGTTCGTCCCCCGCAAAACGCGGCTTGTAATGGTCCTCGATCGCTTCGGCAATGTCATGACCCAGGCCATCATGCCGGGCGTAGTAGCCCCCCATGATGCCCTGCAGTTCCGGAAACTCGCCCACCATGTCGGTGAGCAGGTCGGCCTTGGCCAGCAGCGCCGCCTGGTCGGCCTGACGGGCGAGCAAGTCGCCCCCGATCTGCTGGGCGATGCCGCGGGCGATGGCGCTCACCCGCTCGACGCGTTCGCCCTGCGAACCCAGTTTGTTGTGGTAAACCACCTTGGCCAGACCCAGCACGCGCGACTCCAGTGGGCGCTTGCGGTCCTGGTTGAAGAAGAACTGGGCATCGGCCAGCCGTGGGCGCACCACCCGCTCGTTGCCACCGGTGACGGCGCTGGCGTCAGCCGGGCTGATGTTGCTGACCACCAGAAAGCGGTTCGTCAGCCTTCCTTCGGCATCGAGCAGGGGAAAGTACTTCTGGTTGGCCTTCATGGTCAGGATGAGGCATTCCTGGGGCACCTCGAGGAAGGCCGGCTCGAACTGACAGACCAGCACGTTCGGCCGTTCCACCAGTGCCGTCACCTCGTCGAGCAGGGCATCGTCTTCGATCGGCCGGCAACCACCGCCCACTTCGGCAGCGCGCACCGCCAGCTGACGAACGATCTCGGCACGCCGCTCATCGAAACGGGCGATCACCGCGCCGTCGTCGCGCAGGGTCTGGGCATAGGTATCGGCATGGGTCAGGGTGACCACCGGAACAGCCGCTTCGAAGCGGTGCCCCACCGTGGTGTGGCCCGCCGTCAGACCGAGGGCTTTGACAGGCACCACCTCGCTCCCATGCAGGGCCACCAGGCCGTGCGCAGGACGCACAAAGTGCACGCTGCTCCAGCCAGGCAGCTCGCAATCGGTTTCGAGCTGATAGGTCATCACCTTGGGGATCGGCAGCAGCCGGATCGCTTCGTCCAGCGCCTTCTGCAGACCCGCCGCCAGCGTGACGCCAGCCACCACGCTGTCGTGGTAAAGGGCTTCCGCCTTGCCTTCGCCCTGGCGCTTGAGCGCCGCCACGGCCATGGCCGGATCCGAGACGTCAGCCCCCAGCGAGGCGAGCTTTTTCAGCAAGGCAGGCGTGGGCTGACCGTCAGGCGTCAGCCCCACCGACACCGGCATCAGCTTCTGCTGAACCGCCTGATCGGCCGCTCTGGCCAGCACCTGGGTGACATGCGCCGCCAGCCGGCGCGGCGAAGCATACGCCGTGTACTCGGCACCGGCCGCTGCGAGGCCCTGGGCCTGCAGCTGAGCGGCCAGCACGCTGGCAAAGGCGTCACCGAGCTTGCGCAGGGCTTTGGGAGGCAGTTCTTCAACGAACAGTTCGACGAGGAGATTCTGGGTGGTCATCTGGTGGGGCTCCCGGCTCAAGCGGCCTTCTTGTCGGTCTGTGCCATGAGCTGCTCCACCCATTCACGCGGGGCCATGGGAAACCCGAGGCGCTCTCGACTGTCGTGGTAGCTCTGGGCCACGCTGCGTGCCAGGTTGCGGATGCGACCGATGTAAGCGGCCCGTTCCGTCACCGATATGGCTCCCCGTGCATCGAGCAGGTTGAAGGTGTGGGCGGCCTTGAGCACCTGCTCGTAAGCCGGCAAGGCCAGCTGATGGGCCATGAGGTGTCGAGCCTGCTTTTCGTGGGCACCAAAGGCCGTGAACAGGAATTCGGCGTCGGAATGTTCAAAGTTGTAGGTCGACTGCTCCACCTCGTTCTGGTGATAGACATCGCCGTAGCTCAGGGTGTCGGTCCACTTGAGGTGGTAGATGTTGTCCACGCCCTGCAGGTACATGGCCAGGCGTTCGAGGCCGTAGGTGATTTCGCCCGTGAT
>CAZEZY010000136.1:0-310 GCA_964516635.1 uncultured Tepidimonas sp.
GTGACTTTGTGTCCCGCTGCATGGACCAGGAAATCAAGGAAGGTCGTGGCTGCGGTCCCAACAAGGACTACGTGATGCTCAAGCTCAGCCACCTGGGCGCCGAGACCATCCACAAGCGCCTGCCTTCGGTGTACGAAATCGGCGTCAACTTTGCCAACGTCGACATCACGAAGGAAGACATTCCTGTGGTGCCCACCATCCACTACCAGATGGGCGGCATCCCCACCAACATCAACGGCCAGGTGGTCGTTCCGGACGGCAACGGCAGCCAGAAGATCGTCAACGGTCTGTACGCGGTGGGCGAATGCTC
>CAZEZY010000136.1:320-6195 GCA_964516635.1 uncultured Tepidimonas sp.
CACGGCGCCAACCGCCTGGGCACCAACTCCCTGCTCGATCTGCTGGTGTTTGGCCGTGCCGCTGGCAACCACATCGTCGCCAACGTCAACCCCAAGGCCGAGCACAAGGCCCTGCCCAAAGACGCCGCCGACCAAACGCTGGCCCGCCTGGCCCGCCTGGACAGCACCACCAACGGTGAATATGCTCAGACCGTCGCCAACGACATCCGCGCCACCATGCAGCAACACGCCGGGGTGTTCCGTACACAGGCGAGCATGGACGAAGGGGTGCAGAAGATCAACGCCATGCGTGCTCGCGTGGAATCGATCGGCCTCAAAGACAAGTCCAAGGTCTTCAACACCGCGCGCATCGAAGCGCTGGAAGTCGAGAACCTGATCGAATCCGCCCAGGCCACCATGACGTCGGCTGCTGCCCGCAAGGAGTGCCGCGGCGCCCACACGGTCAACGACTACGAGCGGCCGGCCGACGACGCCGAGTGCCCGCTGGGCCGCAACGACAAGGTGTGGATGAAGCACACCCTGTGGCACAGCGCCGACAACTCGCTGACCTACAAGCCCGTCAACCTCAAGCCGCTGACGGTGGATTCCGTTCCCCCGAAAGTTCGTACTTTCTGATCCGCGCAACGATCTGGAGCACACCATGGCCAAACGCACTTTCAAGATCTACCGCTACGACCCCGAAAAGGACGCCAAGCCCTACATGCAGACCCTCGAGGTCGAGCTGACGGGTACCGAGCGCATGCTGCTCGACGCCCTGATGAAGCTCAAGGAGCTGGACCCCACCATCTCCTTCCGCCGCTCCTGCCGCGAAGGCGTGTGCGGCTCGGACGCCATGAACATCAATGGCAAGAATGGTCTGGCCTGCCTGACCAACATGAACACGCTCAAGGGCGACATCGTGTTGAAACCGCTGCCCGGTCTGCCGGTGGTGCGGGACCTGATCGTGGACATGACGCTGTTCTTCAAGCAGTACCACAGCATCAAGCCCTACCTGGTCAACACCACCCAGCCGCCCGAGAAAGAGCGCCTGCAGAGCCCCGAAGAGCGCGAGGAACTCAACGGTCTGTATGAGTGCATTCTGTGTGCCAGCTGCTCCACCAGCTGCCCCAGTTTCTGGTGGAACCCGGACAAGTTCGTGGGCCCTGCCGGTCTCCTGCAGGCCTACCGTTTCATTGCCGACAGCCGTGACCAGGCCACCGCAGAGCGTCTCGACAACCTCGAAGATCCGTACCGCCTGTTCCGCTGCCACACCATCATGAACTGCGTCGATGTCTGCCCCAAGGGCCTCAATCCCACCAAGGCCATCGGCAAGATCAAGGAAATGATGGTCTTGCGCTCGGTCTGAGCACGCACCAATCTGGCACATGGACGATCACGCCCTCATCGATGAACGCACCTTGAGCAAACTCAAGTGGCGCTGTCGCCGCGGGTTGCTCGAAAACGATCTGTTCATTGAACGTTTCTTTGCCAGGCACGATTCTGGCATCACTGTGCGTCAGGCCCGCGCGCTGAATCTGCTGATGGACCTTTCAGACAACGATCTCCTCGATCTGTTGCTCAGGAGGACCGAGCCAGAAGGCGCGTTGGCCAGCGATGAAGTTGTGGAATTGCTGGGGCAATTGAGAACTCCCCACGCCCACTGAAGCCCACCTCCAAAAAGGAAGACGAATGAAACTCGTTGACAACAAAGCCACCCTGTCGTTCAGCAACGGCGCTCCCAGCGTCGAGTTGCCGGTCTATGCCGGCAACATCGGCCCGGACGTGATCGACATCCGCAAGCTGTACGCGCAGACCGGCATGTTCACCTACGATCCCGGCTTCCTGTCCACGGCATCCTGCCAGTCCTCCATCACCTACATCGATGGTGACAAGGGCGAGCTGCTGTACCGTGGCTACCCGATCGAACAGTTGGCCACCCACTGCGATTACCTCGACACCTGCTACCTGCTGCTCAAGGGCGAACTGCCCAACGAGAGTCAGCGCAACGACTTCCACAAGCTCGTGATCAACCACACCATGGTCAACGAGCAGATGCAGTTCTTCCTGCGCGGATTCCGTCGCGATGCCCACCCGATGGCCGTTCTCACGGGTCTCGTGGGCGGCATGTCGGCCTTCTATCACGACAGCACCGACATCAACAACCCCGAGCACCGTGAAATCGCCGCGATCCGCCTGATCGCCAAAATGCCCACCCTGGTGGCCATGGCCTACAAATACAAGATCGGCCAGCCCTACATGTACCCGCAGAATCACCTGTCGTACGCGGGCAACTTCCTGCGGATGATGTTCGGCACCCCATGCGAAGAATACAAAGTCAACCCGGTCCTCGAACGTGCCCTTGACCGGATCTTCATTCTGCATGCCGACCATGAACAGAATGCCTCCACCTCAACCGTCCGCCTGTGCGGCTCATCCGGCACCAACCCGTTTGCAGCCATCGCCGCCGGTGTGGCCTGTTTGTGGGGCCCCGCTCACGGGGGTGCCAACGAAGCCTGCCTGAACATGCTGGAAGAAATCCAGGCCAGTGGCGGTGTGGCCAAGGTTGGCGAGTTCATGGAGAAGGTGAAGGACAAGAACAGCGGCGTCAAGCTGATGGGCTTTGGGCATCGTGTCTACAAGAACTACGATCCTCGTGCCAAGCTGATGCAGGAAACCTGCAACGAAGTGCTTCAGGAACTCGGCCTGCAGAACGATCCGCTCTTCAAGCTGGCCAAGGAACTCGAAAAGATTGCCCTGGAAGACGACTACTTCGTGCAGCGCAAGCTCTACCCGAACGTGGACTTCTACTCGGGTATTGTCCAGCGCGCCATTGGCATCCCCGTCAACCTGTTCACGGGCATCTTTGCGCTGGCCCGCACCGTCGGCTGGATCGCCCAGCTCAACGAAATGATCAGCGATCCGGAATACAAGATCGGCCGCCCCCGTCAGCTGTTCACCGGTTCTCCCCGTCGCGACGTGCCGCCTCTGGCACAGCGCTGACCGACCAGACCTCAGCCTCCACAGGCGGGGTCTCCAGAAGACCCCGTAGAAAGCCCGTTGCGACGGGCTTTCTCACTGGCATTTCCCCTTGCGCCTCAGGCAGGCCTATGTCCTAGAATTCAGGATCCTGCCGCCTTGGGTGGCTCACCCACCGGAAAACAAGCTGTCATCATGGGACGCACGCTTTACGACAAGATCTGGGACGAACATGTCGTCCATACCGAGGAAGATGGCACCGCGGTGCTCTACATCGACCGTCATCTGGTCCATGAGGTCACGAGTCCTCAGGCTTTTGAAGGCTTGCGCGAAACGGGACGTCAAGTCTGGCGAGTGAGCTCGGTGGTCGCCACCGCCGACCACAATACCCCGACAACCGGCTGGGAACAGGGTTACGATGGCATCACCGATCCGATCAGCAAGGAACAGATCACCACGCTGGACGCCAACATTGCCCAATTTGGCGCGGCCGCCTATTTCCCTTTCCTGAACAAACGCCAGGGCATCGTGCATGTGATCGGCCCGGAAAACGGGGCCACACTGCCAGGCATGACCGTGGTATGCGGCGACAGCCACACGTCAACCCATGGTGCGTTTGGCGCCTTGGCCCACGGCATTGGCACCTCCGAGGTCGAGCATGTGCTGGCCACGCAGACCCTGCTGGCCAAAAAGGCCCGAAACATGCTGGTGAAGGTGGAAGGCGTTCTGCCCAGGGGCTGTACTGCAAAAGACATCGTGCTGGCCATCATTGGCCGAATCGGGACCGCTGGTGGAACCGGCTACACCATCGAATTCGGTGGAAGCGCCATTCGGGCCCTCAGCATGGAAGGCCGCATGACGGTGTGCAACATGGCGATTGAAGCCGGTGCTCGCGCTGGCCTGGTGGCCGTTGACGAGAAAACCATCGACTACGTCAAGGGCCGTCCCATGGCGCCGATCGGCGTGGAATGGGATCAGGCCGTGGCCTACTGGAAAACGCTCCAGTCCGATGCCGATGCGGTTTTCGACACCGTGGTGGAACTCGATGCCGCGCAGATCCTGCCTCAGGTCACCTGGGGAACCTCGCCTGAAATGGTGTTGCCGGTCACGGCCACCGTGCCGGATCCTGACCAGGAAAAGGATCCCAACCGTCGCAACGCCATGGAGCGTGCACTGGCCTACATGGGGCTCGAACCCGGCAAGGCGCTGGCCGACATCCACGTGGACAAGGTGTTCATCGGTTCGTGCACCAACAGCCGGATCGAGGACATGCGCGAAGCCGCTGCCGTGGTGAAAAAGCTCGGCCAGAAAGTCGCTCGAAACATCAAACTGGCCATGGTGGTACCTGGCTCCGGGCAGGTGAAAGAACAGGCCGAACGCGAAGGCCTTCACGAGATCTTCCGGGCCGCGGGCTTTGAATGGCGTGAACCGGGCTGCTCCATGTGCCTCGCCATGAATGCCGACCGCCTCGAGCCTGGTGAACGTTGCGCATCAACGAGCAATCGGAACTTTGAAGGCCGGCAAGGTGCCGGTGGACGCACCCATCTGGTCAGTCCCGCGATGGCAGCCGCCGCCGCCATTCATGGACACTTTGTCGATATCCGTCAGTTTGCCTGAGGACCACCACCATGCAGAAATTCACCGTTCACAAAGGCCTGGTGGCCCCGATGGATCGAGAGAACGTCGACACCGACGCCATCATTCCCAAGCAGTTCCTCAAGTCGATCCGCAAGACGGGCTTCGGTCCGAACCTGTTCGATGAATGGCGCTACCTCGACCAGCCGGGGCAGCCTGGGGTGCCCGAGAGCCAGCGCAAGCCCAACCCGGACTTCGTGCTCAATCAGCCGCGATACGCCGGCGCTTCCATCCTGATTGCCCGCAAGAACTTCGGCTGCGGCTCCAGCCGGGAGCATGCACCGTGGGCCATCGAGCAGTACGGCTTTCGCGCCATCGTTGCGCCCAGCTTTGCCGACATCTTCTTCAACAACTGTTTCAAGAACGGCCTGCTGCCCATTGCGCTGTCCGAGGTCACCGTGAGCCAGTTGTTCGACGAGGTATACGCCTTCCCCGGCTACCAGCTCACCATCGATCTGGAACGACAGGTCATGGTCCGGCCACAAGGCGAGGAAATCCCTTTTGATGTGCAGCCATTCCGCAAGTATTGCCTGCTCCATGGTCTGGATGACATTGGCCTGACGCTTCGACACAAGGACAAGATCCAGGCCTATGAGGCCCATCGTCTTGCAACCAAACCCTGGCTGGCCCGCACATTTGCGGGTTGAAGACCCCGCCACAACAATCCCCATCCCCATGAAAATTGCAGTTCTTCCCGGTGACGGCATCGGTACGGAAATCGTGACCGAGGCAGTCAAGGTCCTTCAGGCTCTGGATCTGAAATTCGAGATGGAGCAGGCTCTGGTCGGCGGCGCCGCCTATGATGCCCACGGACATCCCCTACCCGAATCCACCCTGAAGCTGGCCATGGCCAGCGATGCGGTGCTGTTCGGTGCGGTGGGCGACTGGAAGTACGACAAGCTCGACCGCCCGCTGCGCCCGGAACAGGCCATCCTGGGCCTGCGCAAACACATGGGGCTGTTCGCCAACTTCCGTCCAGCCATCTGTTACGAGCAGTTGGTGGGTGCTTCCAGCCTCAAGCCCGAACTCATCGCCGGTCTGGACATCCTCATCATCCGCGAACTGACCGGTGACATCTACTTTGGCCAGCCGCGCGGTCGCCGCGTGGCCACCGACGGCCACTTCCCTGGTACGGAAGAAGCATTCGACACGATGCGCTACAGCAAGCCCGAAATCGAGCGGATTGCCCATGTGGCCTTCCAGGCCGCACGCAAGCGCCACAAGAAGGTGACCAGCGTGGACAAGGCCAACGTGCTGGAAACCTTCCAGTTCTGGAAAGACGTGG
>CAZEZY010000137.1:0-6165 GCA_964516635.1 uncultured Tepidimonas sp.
AACGCCATACAGGGCCCGATCCACCCCACGCTGGGCATCGCGATGGACATGAGCATCCAGCTCAAGGCGGCCAACGGCGCCATCTGCACGCTTTCCTTGAGCTTCAACAACGACGGCCCGCTGGGCACCTTCTTCCGCTACATCGGCGACACCGCCACCTACATCGCCCGTTACGACGACCTGTTCAACGGCAAGGAAGAAAAGATCGACGTGTCGAAAGTGGACGTCTCCATGAACGGCATCGAGCTGCAGGACCGCGAGTTCTTTGCCGCCATCCGCGAAGGCCGCGAGCCGAATGCCAGCGTGGCCAGCGTGCTGCCGTGCTACCAGGTGCTGCACCAGCTGGAGCAGCAGCTCAACGCCTGATGGCCAGTGCCTCCAGGTTTCAGTCCTGGAACTGCAGGGCCGCCAGGCTGGCGTACAGCCCGCCATGGGCCATCAGCTCGGCGTGACTGCCCTGTTCCACCACACGGGCGTGGTCCAGCACCACGATGCGATTGGCTTTCTGCACGGTGGAGAGCCGGTGGGCAATCACCAGCGTGGTGCGCCCCGTCATGGCGGACGCCAGTGCGGCCTGCACCGCCCGTTCGCTGTGCGTGTCCAGCGCACTGGTGGCCTCATCCAGCAGCAGCAGGGGCGGGTTCTTGAGGATGGCGCGTGCAATCGCAATGCGCTGGCGTTGCCCGCCCGACAGGCGCACCCCCCGCTCACCCAGAAAGGTTTCATAGCCCTGGGGCAGCCGCTCGATGAATTCGTGTGCGTGGGCGGCGCGGGCCGCCGCTTCCACTTCGGCTGCCGACGCTTCCGGTCGACCATAGCGGATGTTGTCCATGGCGCTGGCAGAAAATATCACCGGGTCCTGGGACACCAGGCCGATGTGCTGGCGCAGCGCGTGCAGATCCAGCTCGTCCACAGGGCACCCATTCACCTGGATGCGGCCCTGCTGTGCGTCATAGAAGCGCAGCAGCAGTGCAAAAACCGTGCTTTTGCCCGCGCCGCTGGGCCCCACCAAGGCCACCGTTTCGCCAGCCCCCACCCGAATCGTCACGTCCTCCAGGGCCGGCTGATCCGGGCGGGAAGGGTAGTGGAATGTCACGCCTTCAAAAACCACCTCGCTTCCACCGGTTCGATGGGGCAAGGGCCGGGGGTGGCTGGGTGCCCGTACTGGCGACACGGTGCCCAGCAACTCGGCGAGCCGTTCGCTGGCACCGGCGGCACGAAGCACGTCGCCATACACCTCGCCCAGCACGGCCACGGCACTGGCAAACAGCAGCGCATAGATGGCCGACTGGCCCAGTTCACCCGCCGTCATGCGGCCTGCCAGCACCGCCTCGGAGCCCAGATAGAGTCCCCAGATCACCAGCAGCGCGGTCGTGATCATCACAAACGCCAGCAAACCGCTGCGGGCACGGCTACGCTGCAGCGCCACCGCATAGGCCGCTTCGGTGGATTCGGCAAAGCGTCGACTCTCGCGCGGTTCGGCGGTGTAACTCTGCACCAGCGGCATGGCCGCGAGCACCTCGGTGGCCATGCCACTGGCGTCGGCCACGCGGTCCTGGCTGGCCCGAGACAGGCGCCGCACCCGCCGGCCCCACCACACGGTGGGCAGCACCACCAGCAGCACCACGGCCAGCACCTGCAGCATGGCCCACGGGTGCGACCACACCAGCATCAACAGCGCCCCGGTGCCCATGACAGCGTTGCGCAGCCCCATCGACAGCGACGAGCCCACCACCGTCTGCACCAGCGTGGTGTCGGTCGTCAGCCGGCTGGCCACCTCGCCGCTTTTGGTGGTCTCGAAAAACTCCGGGCTTTGCCTCAGCACATGGTCGTACACGGCCTGCCGCACATCGGCGGTGATGCGTTCGCCCAGCCAGGTGAACCAGTGAAAGCGCAAGGCGGACAAAGCCCCCAGGCCCACCGCAAGCGCCGCCAGCAGGCCAAAATGCGATTGCAGTTCCTCAACCCGTGCCGGGTCACGGCCCGCTGCCAGCGCCGAATCGATCACGCCTCGCAAGGCCCAGGGAAACCAGAGGGCCGTTCCGGCGGCCAGACCCAGCAACAGGAGTGCAAATGCCACATGGCCACGGTAGGGCCTCATGAATCGCCACAATCCTCTCAGTTTCAAGGGGTGGGCTTTGGGCGATAGGGTGTCAGCAGGCATGCTTGGATCATAAACAGGAGTACCCATGCAACAACGTCAACTCGGTCCCTTCCAGGTCAGCGCCATCGGTCTGGGGTGCATGAACATCTGTCACGCCTATGGTGCGCCGGTGCCTCGCGAGCAGGCTGAACGCCTGTTGCTGGCCGCCCTGGAGGCCGGGGTCACGCATTTCGACACCGCTGCCCTGTACGGTTTTGGCCTGAGTGAAACCCTCATCGGCGAGGTGCTGTCGCCCCACCGCAACCGCTTCGTGCTGGCCAGCAAGTGCGGCATGCAGGGTGTGGACGTGAATGGCGACGGCAAGCTGGTGAGGGTGATCGATGGTCGGCCGGCCACGCTCAAGGCGACTTGCGAGGCCGCGCTCAAGCGCCTGCGAACCGATGTGATCGACCTCTATTACCTCCACCGCTGGGACAAGCAGGTGCCGATTGAAGACAGTGTCGGGGCGCTGGCCGATCTGGTGCAGGAAGGCAAGATACGCAGCATCGGTTTGAGCGAAGTGTCGGCGGCCACCTTGCGCCGGGCCCACGCCGTGCATCCCATCGCCGCGTTGCAGACCGAATACAGCCTGTGGACGCGCAACCCGGAGATTGCCGTGCTCGACACCTGCCGCCAACTCGGTGTGAGCTTTGTGGCGTTCAGCCCGGTGGGTCGAGGCTTCCTCACCGGTCATCCCCCTGATGCCCTCACACTGGGCCCACAGGACATCCGCAAGACCATGCCCCGATTCATGGCCGGCAGCTACGAACACAACCGGGCCCTGCTGCCAGCCTTCCATGCGCTGGCGGCCGAAGCGGGTTGCACCCCGGCCCAACTGGCCATTGCGTGGCTGTTGCACCAGGGTGACGATATCCTGCCCATCCCTGGCACCACCCGCGTGGAACACCTGCAAGAAGACCTGGCCGCTGCCGACGTCCGGCTCGCCACCGACCTCATGCGCCGACTCGAAGACGTGATGCACGATCGTCTGGTGGCGGGCAGCCGCTACAACGAGCAGGCGAACCGCGAGGTGGATACCGAAACAAACTGAAAAAAATCGAGACCGGCCTGCAACCATCGTGCAGGCAGATCCCGGCACCATGGCGGTCATGTTCAACCGATTCCTGAAAGGAACACTGACATGAAAACCTGGATCAAGCGCACGCTCATCGCCGTCGCGGGCGCCACTCTGGTGCTGGGCACACTCACCGCCTGCGGCTACCAAGGCGGGCACCATGAGGGCCACCGCAGCGAGCATCGTCACGGAGGCTGGAGCGAAGAACGCATCACCGAGATGCGTGGAAAAGCCGTGGATCGCGTCAGCCGTCAACTCAATCTGAGCGCTGAACAGCGCAAGAAACTGGATGCGCTGGCCAACGAAATGCAGGTCAGCCGGCGCGCCCTGCAAGGCGAGGGCCCAGCGCCCAGGGAAGCGCTGGCCGCCATGCTGGCAGGCCCCACCATGGACCGACAGGCCGCGACCCAGTTCCTGGACCAGAAAACCCAGGCCGTCCAGAGTCGATCACCACAAGTCATCAACGCCATGGGTGACTTTTTTGACAGCCTGACACCGGACCAGCAAGCCCAGGTGCGTGCGTTTCTGGAGAAGCGCAGTGGCTGGCGACGCGGCTGACGCAGGCAGGCTCAGGAATGTCACAATGCCTGATGCCCCGCCTCTTGCTCATTGACGACGACCAGAACCTGGGCCCTCCACTGGCCCAGTATGTGGGGCGTTTCAGCATGGAACTGGTCCAGGCCCTTCGCCCCTCCGAAGGGCTGACCCGACTCCGTGAGGGCGGTTTCGATGTCGCCATCCTGGACGTCATGTTGCCCGAGATGGACGGCTTCGAGCTGTGCCGCACCATTCGACAGGACAACGACATCCCCATCGTCATGCTCACCGCGCGCGGGGATGTGATGGACCGGGTGGTGGGTCTGGAGATGGGCGCGGACGATTACCTCCCCAAACCCTTTGAGCCGCGCGAACTGGTGGCCAGGGTGCAGACCCTGTTGCGCCGCCGCCAGGGGACTTTGCTGGGCGGGCCGAGCAAGGCACAGCCCGGACCATTGCGATTCGACGGTCTGGTCATTGATCCCGCCCGGCGTTGCGTCGAGCGCGAAGGGGTGGAGGTCGAGTTGACCGGCACCGAATTCGATCTGCTGCACCTGCTGGCCCGCGACCCCGGCAAGGTGTTCAGCCGCGACGACATCCTCAACCAGTTGCGGGGACACGACGCCGACCTCTACTCCCGTGCGGTGGACATCGTGATCAGCCGCTTGCGCAAGAAGCTCGAACCGCTGGACGCCATCAAAACCATCCGGCATGCGGGGTACACCCTGGCCCTGCGGCGCGCCACCTGATGAAGCCCACCACACCGGACCCTTCTGATGCCCATGCGCCGAGCCGCCGGTGGCTGCACCTTCTGCGTGAGCGGCTGCCCGGTCGATCCCTCAAACGGCGTCTGTTGCTGGTGTTTTTGTTGCTGTCGGTCGCGCTCGCGGGGGTGTTCATCGCCGGTGCTCAGCGGGCCTTCACACTCAACTGGCGGGAGGCCGCACGGCCCGTGCTCATGGACTATGTGGACCGGCTGGCGGCCGATGTGACCGGTTCAGGCGACGGGCCGCCCAGCATCGAGCGGGCAATGGCCCTGGTGCAGCGTCTTCCCCTCACCATCGAGATCGAAGGCCCCGTGGTGAACTGGCAGTCCCACCCCGAATGGCATCGGGATGGCCGCGAACGCCATGAGCATCGCCGCGATGCGGAATGGGCCGATGCTGGCTGGAATCATGACCGGGGCTGGGAGCGTATCCGTGAACGCCAGACGGCCGACGGGCACACCATCCGTTTCGGGCTGAACGAGCAGGCCTTCGAGCGGCGGCAGCGGCACCTGTGGGTGGTGTTGCTGGGCCTGCTGCTGATCATCACCCTGGCCTATGGCTATGTTCGGCGCCTGCTTCGCCCGCTGGATGACATCGGGGCAGGCGCGCAGCGCTTCGGGGCGGGCGAATTCACACACCCGATTCCGGTTCGCCATGCCATGCGCCCGGATGAACTGGATCAGCTCGCCATCACGGTCAACACGATGGGGCACGACATCCACCAGATGCTCGAAGCCAAGCGGGCCTTGCTGCTGGCCATCAGCCACGAACTGCGCAGCCCCATCACCCGCGCCCGGCTGCATGCCGAACTGCTGCCAGAAGAGGGCGAGGCCGCCGCACAGCGCGCGGCCCTGTTGCGTGACTTGCAGGAAATGGCCGATCTGGTGAGTGACCTGCTGGAGAGCGAGCGCCTGGCGGGTGGCCATAGGGCGCTGCACCGCGAGCCGGTGGACTTGCCCACCCTGGCCCGAGAGGTGCTCCAGGAACTCACGGCCCGGCACCCGCAAGCGGCGCAAGTGGTCCTGGTGGCTGATCCTGCCATGCCGTCGGTGCAGGCCGATCGCAGCCGCCTGCGCCTGATGTTGCGCAACCTGCTGGACAACGCCTTGCGCCACGGCGGGAATGCCTCATCGCCGCCCGAGCTCCGACTGGCGCACACCCCGCAAGGGTTGCGGATCGACGTCCGCGACCACGGCCCCGGTGTCCCTGATGAACAACTGGCCCAACTGGCCCAGGCCTTCTACCGGCCCGACAGCGCCCGCACCCGCTCAGCGGGCGGGGTGGGGCTGGGCCTCTACCTGTGCCGACTGGTCGCGCAGGCGCATGGCGGCCGCCTTTTGATCAGCCATGCGCAGCCCGGCTTGCGGGTGAGGGTAGAGATACCCTACGGGCGGTGATCTCGGCGGTGAGTGCTTCCTCCCCTAGAATGCCAGAAGAGGAAAAAACGACACCCAACGCCACATGACGCCCGAGGCCCGTGCCCGCCAGACCATTGACGCGCTGCTCACCGCAGCGGGCTGGCACATCTGCGATATGGCCAACGCCAACCTCCGAGCATCGACCGGCGTCGCCATCCGCGAATTTCCCCTGGAAGCCGGCCACGGCTTTGCCGACTACCTGCTGTACGTCAACGGCAAGGCCTG
>CAZEZY010000138.1:0-6135 GCA_964516635.1 uncultured Tepidimonas sp.
CTCACTTCGAAGCCCCGGTCAAGCTGGCTTACTCGGCCAAGAACCGCTCCGCTTCCATCCGCATCCCTTATGTGGCCAATCCCAAGGGCCGTCGCGTCGAAGCCCGCTTCCCCGATCCTCTGGCCAACCCCTACCTGTGCTTCTCGGCCCTGCTCATGGCCGGTCTGGACGGTGTGGAAAACAAGATCCATCCGGGCGAAGCCGCCACGAAGGACCTCTACCACCTGCCTCCGGAAGAGGACAAGCTGGTGCCCACCGTCTGCCACAGCCTGGACATGGCCCTCGACTACCTCGACAAGGACCGTGCCTTCCTGACCAAGGGCGGCGTGTTCACCGACTCCATGCTCGACGCCTACATCGAGCTGAAGATGCAGGAAGTGACCCGTGCTCGCGTGGAAGTCACCCCTACCGAGTTCGACATGTACTACAGCCTCTGATCCAGGCTTGTGCATGGCAGCAAAGGACGGAGCGTGCTCCGTCCTTTTTGCGTTGTGGCCGGGCACTTTTCAGCGATACTGGTCGATCTCTTTCCCTGTCTCTGTCCTGTTCCGAAAGCCTGATGCCGATGCGTACGACCGTTCTGAATGTTCGAGGGCTGCTGGTGGGCCTGGCCTGCCTCGCCTTCCTTTCACCTCTGCTGGCTCAGGGTCAGGTCTGGCGATGTGCCAACGAGTACACCAATCAGCCTGGGGCCAATCCCGAGGCCAGGGGATGTCGGCTGGTGGAAGGCGGGAATCTCAGCATCATGGAGGACGCACGCCCCCGCAACGCGGCACCTGCGAGCCCCACCACCCGGCCATCCAGTGGCCCGGCGGCCCGCCCGACCGGATCGGCATCCGGCGCACGCAGCCCCGGCGAGCGTGTCGATCGGACCGAGCAGCAGGCGCGAGACCGCGACGCCCGACTGATTCTGGAGACGGAGCTCAAGCGCGCGCAGGACAGGGTGGTCGAACTGGAGGCCGAATACAACCAGGGCAAGCCCACCCCGCTGGCCAGCGAAAGGGGCAACGATGACCGCTACCGAGATCGCACCGAGGAGTTGAAGCGCCGACTGGAGCGCGCTCAGAGCGATGTCGCAGCCATTGAGCGCGAGATCGCGCGGTTGCCCGCCGCCGCCCGATGAAAGGCGCCGGCCATGATGTTCCGCAAACTCAAGTCGTCTGACGACAAGCGCTTTCAGGCGCTGGACATGCTGGCAACGCTGGTGGCCGTGGTGGATGCCGAAGGGTCGATCCTGTTTGCCAACAATGCCCTTGAAGATGCGGTTGGCCTGTCAAGGCGCAGCCTGGGTGGCGTGCTCATGACCGACTGGTTCACGGTTCCCGAATGGCTGCAGAACGCCTTGCAGGGGGCCCGCGGCAACGAATACGCCGTGATTCGCTACGATGCGTTTCTCAAGCGGCTCAACAACGAACCCTTGCCGGTTCACGTGGTGCTGGCCAAGAGCGATGTCAACGCCGAATTCGTCGTGGAGTTGCTGCCCCTGGAGCAGCAGACCCGTCAGGAGCGCGAGGAACGGCTGATCGACCAGGCGCAGGCCAACAAGGAACTGATCCGCAACCTGGCGCACGAGATCAAGAACCCGCTGGGCGGGATTCGCGGGGCAGCCCAGTTGCTGCAGATGGAGCTGGAGTCGAAAGAACTCATCGAGTGCACCCAGGTGATCATTCACGAGGCGGATCGCCTCCAGTCGCTGGTGGACCGTCTGCTGGCCCCCCATCGCCGGGCTCAGGTGGTCAGTGACGTGAACATCCATGAGGTCTGCGAACGCGTCCGCGCGCTCATCCTGGCGGAGTTTCCCCGGGGTCTGAAGGTGGTGCGGGATTACGACATTTCGATTCCCGAGTTTCGTGGGGATCGGGAACAGCTCATCCAGGCGGTGCTCAACCTGGCTCACAACGCGGCCCTGGCCCTCAAAGACCGCATGGCAACGGGCGATGCCGAGATCATCTTCCGCTCCCGGGTGCTCAGGCAGGTGACTTTTGGTCGTCAGCGTTACCGGCTGGCACTGGAATTGCATGTGATCGACAACGGGCCCGGCGTGCCCGAGGAAATCAAGGACCGCATTTTCTATCCGCTGGTGTCGGGTCGGGATGGCGGATCCGGTCTGGGCCTGACACTGGCGCAAACCTTTGTCCAGCAGCACCATGGCCTGATCGAATGCGACAGCGAGCCGGGCCGTACCGATTTCAAGCTCCTGATACCGCTGCCCTGATCAGGTGGGGTGGCTCAGGGGGGATGCATAACGACAGAGGAAACGCGCGCATGAAACCCATCTGGATCGTGGACGATGACCAATCCATCCGGTTCGTTCTAGAGAAAGCGCTGCTGCGGGAGAGCCTGCCCACCCGCAGTTTCACCAACCCGCGCGAGGTGCTCGACGCCCTGGCCGATGACCAGGACGAAGGCCCGCAGGTGCTGGTCAGCGACATCCGGATGCCCGGTGGTTCGGGTCTGGATCTGCTCGAGAGGGTCAAGAAGCACCAGCCGGGTCTGCCGGTGATCATCATGACCGCCTTTTCCGACCTTGACAGCGCGGTCTCCGCCTTTCAGGGCGGCGCATTCGAATACCTGCCGAAACCCTTCGATCTGCCCAAGGCGGTCGAACTGATCCGACGGGCCGTGGAGGAAAGCCAGCGTGAGGAGGTGGCCGAAGAGCGATTGAGCGCAGCCCCCGAAATGCTGGGACAGGCGCCGGCCATGCAGGATGTGTTTCGGGCCATCGGACGACTGAGCCAGAGCAACGTGACGGTGCTCATCACCGGCGAATCGGGTTCGGGCAAGGAGCTGGTGGCCCGCGCCCTGCACAAGCATTCGCCCCGTGCCAAGGGACCCTTCGTGGCCATCAACACAGCGGCCATTCCCAAGGATCTGCTGGAGAGCGAACTCTTTGGTCATGAGCGTGGGGCGTTCACCGGGGCGCAGACCATGCGCCGGGGCCGGTTCGAACAGGCCGAGGGCGGCACGCTGTTTCTCGATGAAATCGGTGACATGCCGTTCGATCTGCAGACCCGCCTGCTGCGGGTCCTGAGCGACGGCCATTTCTACCGCGTGGGCGGTCACAGTGCGGTGAAGGCCAACGTCCGCGTGGTGGCAGCCACCCACCAGAATCTGGAGCAGCAGGTCAAGGAAGGCGGCTTCCGGGAAGACCTCTTTCATCGGCTCAACGTCATCCGGTTGCGCCTTCCCGCCCTACGGGAGCGTCGAGAAGATGTTCCGTTGCTCACGCGTTTCTTCCTGCAGCAGAGCGCCAAGCAGCTGGATGTGGAACCGAAACGCATTTCCGACGCGGCGCTGAAGGTGCTGTGTGCATTCGATTTTCCGGGCAACGTCCGCCAGCTGGAAAACATCTGTCACTGGCTCACGGTGATGGCGCCGGCCCAGTCCATCGAGGTCAAGGACCTGCCCCCCGAGGTGCTCCTGGGGCGTGTGCCGGCCCCTGACGCCTCGATGGCTGTCGCGGCCCGCTCCACCGGTCAACTGTCACCGCCGACCAGTCTTGTGGCAGACGAAGCAGCCAGTCCGGCGCTGCCAGAGCTTGGCAGTCCTTTGCCCGTGGTGTCGGCCCTGGCCGGCATGGCCTGGGAGCAAGGTCTGCAGGCCGAGGCACAGGTGATGCTGGAGGAGGGGCGACACGACGTCTGGGACGAGCTGACCCGGCGTTTCGAGATCAGCCTGATCCAGGCCGCGCTGGCTTGCACCCGGGGCCGGCGCATCGAGGCCGCTCAGAAGCTGGGCATTGGACGCAACACCATCACCCGCAAGATCCAGGAACTCAATCTCGAGTGAGTCGGGTCATTCCAGGGTCAGCACCACCGGTGCGTGGTCGCTGGGTTGTGGATTCTTTCGGGGTGCACGGTCCACTTCACAGGCGCGGGCGCGTTGTTTCAGTGCATCGGTGATGAGGATGTGATCGATGCGCATGCCCCGGTTTTTCTGGAAACCCAGCATCCGGTAGTCCCACCAGCTGAAGGTTTTCGGAGGGTGGGGAAACAGCCGGTGGGCATCGTGCAGGCCCAGCCCGATCAGGGCTTTCAGGTGCTGCCGTTCTTCGGTGGTGCAGTGGATGGTTTCGCGCAGGCCTTCCGGGTCCCAGACGTCGGCATCGTCGAAGGTGATGTTGTAGTCGCCCATCAGCACCAGTCGCGGATGGCTTTGGAGCTCGTCTGCCACCCATGCCCTGAGTGCTTCCAGCCATTGCATCTTGTAGGCAAACTTGTCGCTTCCGGGCGCCTGCCCGTTGGGGAAGTAGGCGCCGATCACCCGGGTGGCGGCATCCCCGGTGCCATAGGTGGCCGCCAATACCCGGGATTGTTCGTCGGGAAAGCCCGGGATGTTCCGGATCACCTGGGATGGGGGCAGGCGCGAAATCAGTGCCACGCCGTTGTAGGTTTTCTGACCGAATGCCTCGGCATGGTAGCCCGCTGAAGCGAACGCGTCGAACGGAAAGCGGTCGTCGGTGAGTTTGAGTTCCTGAAGGGCCAGCACGTCCACCGCCTGCGTCTGTGCCTGGGTGGCCAGCCAGTCGAGTACCTGCGGGAGGCGAACGCCGAGCGAATTGATGTTCCAGGTGGCCATTTTCATGCGCACAATGTAAGCGATTCAAGGACCGTCTTCTGAACCCCCATGACTCAACCACCTGCTGCCTTGCCCGACTTCCGCAATCTGGGGGTGCTGTTGCGTCTGCTCGTGCTGGCGGAGGGCTTGCGCTTGGCGGTCTGGTGGGTGCAGGACCCTGGCGGGACCGCCTGGTGGACACGGTATCTGGAGCAGGCGCTGCTGTTCGAGCCGGTGTTGCTCACCCAGACCCTGCTGCTGTTTCTGCTTCAGCCCTGGTTGAGCCGTGCCCCTTACCGCCACGGGGTGGCGATGGTGTTGGCGCTCGCTGCCCTGGTGGCGGCCCTCTGGCATGTCGGGTTATCGACAGGATTGGGTCTGCCTTTGCCTTCTTCGGCCTGGCACAGTGCCTCGGTCGCCGTTCTGGTTGCTGGCGCCGTGCTGTTTTATTTCAACTGGCGTCACCACCGGCTCTCGCCGGCACTGGCGGAGGCCCGTGTCACCGCCTTGCAATCGCGGATCCGTCCGCATTTCCTGTTCAACAGCCTCAACAGCGTGATGGCGCTCTTGCGCACGGAACCCCGCAAGGCCGAATCGGCATTGCACGATCTGGCTGATCTCTACCGCGCCTTGCTGTCCGATGCCCGAGCGCTGGTGCCCCTGGCGCAAGAGCTGCAACTGGCGAGGGCGTATGTGGATATCGAGTCCATGCGCCTGGGCGACCGCTTGAGGGTGCAATGGCTGACTGCTCATGCGCCAGCCGATGCGCTGGTTCCGCCCCTGTTGCTCCAGCCCCTGCTGGAAAATGCGGTCCGCTATGGGGTGGAGCCTTCACCTGAGGGGGCGCAGGTCACCCTGGAGATCTATGCCGCATCCGACGAGCTCATCGTGTTCGTGCGCAACACCCTGCCGTCCTCGGCGGTGGCGAGTCCTGGGCGTGGCAATCACATGGCGCTGGGCAATATCCGCGAGCGACTCCAGCTGCACTTCGATGCGGAAGCCCAGCTCAAGCGCCACACCACCGACACTGAATATGTGGTGATGGTCCGTCTGCCGATCAAAACAGCGTAGCCTCTTGGAGCACCACCTCGCCGCGCAGCGAGTGTGGCAGCGCCTGGGTGACGGTGACGTCCAGCATCTGACCGACCAGACGCGAGCCGTTCGGGCCGCCGTTGAAGTTGACGATGCGGTTGCATTCGGTGCGGCCCATCAGTTCCTGGGGGTTCTTCTTCGAGGGTCCGGTGACCAGGATGCGCTGAACCGTGCCGACCCGGCTGGCGCTGATGCGTTGCACGTTTTCTTCAATGGTCGCTTGCAGGTGCTGCAGGCGTTTGAGCTTCACCTCGTGCGGCGTGTCGTCCGCCAGGTTAGCGGCCGGGGTACCTGGTCGCGGGCTGAAGATGAAGCTGAACGAGGTGTCGTAGCCCACGTCGGTGATGAGCTTCATCATCTTCTGGAAGTCGTCTTCGGTTTCGCCGGGGAAGCCGACGATGAAGTCGCTGCTCAGGGACAGGTCAGGGCGGATGGCGCGCAGCTTGCGGATGGTGCTCTTGTATTCCATCGCGGTGTAACCGCGCT
>CAZEZY010000139.1:0-6009 GCA_964516635.1 uncultured Tepidimonas sp.
TGAGCAACACCGAAAAGGTGGTGCAATTCCTGGCCAGCCACCCCTTCGTGAGCCGCGTGGGCCACCCGCTGCTGGCGAGCCACCCGAGCCACGCGCTGGCACAGAAGCTCCTTCCACGCGGTGCCGGCAGCGTGTTCAGCTTCGACATGAAAGGCAGCCGCGAACAGGGCAAGGCCTTCATCGAAACGCTCAGGATCTTCAGCCACCTGGCCAACGTGGGCGACTGCCGCAGCCTGGTGATCCACCCGGCCAGCACCACGCATTTCCGCATGACCGACGAAGCACTGGCTGGCGCCGGCATCGGCCCGGGCACGATCCGCCTGTCCATCGGTCTGGAACACCCGGACGACCTGATCGACGACCTGAAACGGGCGCTCAAAGCGGCCGAGAAAGCAGGGGCCTGAGCATGATCATCGACGTACAAGGCGCCCCGCTGTATGCCTACACCGGCGGCAAACCCTTTGACCCGGCCAAACCCACGGTCGTGTTCATCCACGGTGTGCTCAACGACCACAGCGTGTGGATATTGCAGAGCCGCTACCTGGCCCACCACGGCTGGAACGTGCTGGCCATCGACCAGCCGGGTCACGGCAAGAGCGGCGGCGAGGCCCCTGCCACCGTGCAGGACGCCTCCCGCGCCGTGCTGGGCCTGCTTGACGCGCTGAAGATCGAGACAGCCGCGCTGGTCGGCCACAGCTTCGGCTCGCTGATTGCCCTGCAGACCGCCGCCGACGCCCCTGCGCGTGTGAGCCAGTTGGTGATGGTGGGCACGGCCTACCCCATGAAGGTTTCCCCCGCCCTGCTGGACAGCTCGCTCAACCAGCCGATGAAGGCCATCGACATGGTCAACGTGTTCAGCCACTCCACCCTGGCGCCACCGCCGTCGGCCCTGGGGCCGGGCACCTGGCTGCTGGGCGGCTCCAGGGCGCTGATGCGCCGGGTGCTGGCCAGCAACCCACGGGTGAATGTGTTCCACCGGGGCTTTGTGGCCTGTGACCGCTACGACCAGGGCGAACAGGCCATGGACCGCGTGCAGTGCCCCACCCTGTTCCTGCTGGGCACGCACGACCAGATGACCCCGCCGAAAGCCGCCAAGACGCTGAGCAGCCGCGCGAAACACGGTCAGACCGTGATGCTGCGCGCCGGCCACTCCCTCATGACCGAAGACCCCGACGGCGTCCTCATGGCGCTGACAAGCTTCCTCAAACCCTGAGACCATGCCTGAGTCAGACCTTCCCATCAGCCCTGCGGCCATCACGCCGCCCATGTCGGCCGAACGGGCACAGGCCATCGCCGCCGAATTCGACCTGCGTCGCCTGCCGAAGGACTTCCTTGACAACCCCTTCCCCGTCTACGCCGCCCTGCGGGAGCGGGAACCCATCCGCCGGATGCCTGATGGCAGCTGGTTCCTCACCCGCTATGCCGATCTGGTGGCGGTGTACCGGGACGCCGCCACCTTCAGTTCCGACAAGCAGGTGGAGTTCGCGCCCAAGTACGGGAAAGACTCGCCGCTGTACGAGCACCACACCCACAGCCTGGTGTTCAACGACCCGCCACTGCACACCCGGGTGCGCAAGCTCATCATGGGCGCCCTCACCCGCCGCGCCATCGCGGACATGGAGCCCGGCCTGGTGCGCCTGGTGGACAACCTGCTCGACCGCATCGAGGCCAAGGGCGGCGGCGACCTGATCGAAGACTTCGCCAGCGCCATTCCGGTGGAGATCATCGGCAACCTGCTGGGTGTGCCGCACGACGAGCGCGAACCGCTGCGCGGCTGGTCGCTGGCGATTCTGGGCGCGCTGGAGCCGGTGCTCACGCCCGAGCAGGAAACCCTGGGCAACCGCAGCGTCCTGGACATGCTGGACTACCTGCGGGGCCTGGTGGCGCACCGCCGCCAGCACCTCGGCGACCCAGAGCACGACGTGCTCACCCGCCTGATTCAGGGCGAAAGCAGCGGCGACCGACTCAGCGAAGTCGAACTCCTGCAGAACTGCATCTTCCTGCTCAATGCCGGGCATGAAACCACCACCAACCTGATCGGCAACGCGCTGGTCAGCCTGCAGGAGTGGCCCGATCAGAAAGCGGGGCTGCAGCATCGCCTCCACGAGCAGCGCGACGACGCCGAGGCCCGGGAACAGACCCTGGCCGTGGCCGTGGACGAGTTCCTGCGGTTTGAATCATCGAACCAGCTGGGCAACCGGCGGGCGCTCAAATCCTGTGAACTGGGGGGCGTTTCCCTGCCCGAGGGCGCGCTGGTGACGCTGTGCATCGGCGCGGCCAACCGCGACCCGGCCCTGTTCGAACAGCCCGAGGTGTTGAACCTGAACCGCACGAACAACAAACACCTGGCCTTTGGCTTTGGCGTGCACCAGTGCGCCGGCCTGAGCCTGGCCCGGCTGGAAGGCCGGATCGCGATCGGCCGGTTTGTGCAACGTTTCCCCGACTATGTGCTCACAGCGCCACCCACCCGGGGCGGGCGGGCGCGATTCCGGGGCTTTCTGGCAGCGCCGTTCCGGACCTGATTCGCATGGCGCGAAAGGCGCATCATGCCGCGGTGAATGAGTCAGGCTCCTTCGCCGAGCCCAGCAAATCGGCCACCACCGCACCGTCCCACCGGCTGCAAGCCCACACCGGCGCTGTGGAAGTGTCCTGGGGCAGAAGCAGCCGCTCGATGAGCGGCCCGGCAGGTGTGCGCGAGGGATCCGCCAGCAGCACGTATCGCGCTTCCGCTTCCGCGAGCTGACCCACCCAGTCCATGGCCACCAGGGTTTCGAGGGGCTGCTCCAGCTGGAGATCGTCGACCCGCAAGCGGCGCGCCAGTTCATCGAGGGAGAGCCCATGGTCGGTGCCACGCTGGCTGGCCTGAAGCTCGCGCAGGATCTCGATGGCCAGTTGGAAGGCCCAGCCCGGGCTGTCACCCCGTCGAGCCACGCCGGCCATGAGGCTGGGCAGATAAGCCACCACCACCGCACCCAGCAGCACGATCACCCAGACCAGGTACAGCCAGATCAGCAGAATCGGCAGCGTGGCAAACGCACCATAGACCACCGAATAGGTGGGAATGGTGGCGAGGTACCAGGCCAGCAGGCGCTTGGCCAGGTCAAAAGCCACGGCAACAAACAGCGCCCCCCAGAAGGCATGACTCCAGCGCACCAAGGCATTGGGCACAAAACGGTAGAGGGCGGCCATGGCCAGCAGGATGGCGCCAAACCCCAGCACATCGAACAAGGCCATGATGAGTGGATGGGCGCCTCCCACCCAGCCACGGGACGCCGACAGGGCATAAGAACTGAGCGTGAGGCTGAGACCTGCCAGCAGCGGCCCCAGCGTGAGCAGGGCCCAGTACACCAGCACACGCTGGGTGAAGGGGCGCAGGCGACGAACCCGCCAGATGTCGTTGAGCTTGCGGTCGATGGTGAGGATGAGCGCCAGCGCCGAGACCAGCAGCACCAGCGCCCCGGCCCAGCCCATCTGCCCCGCCTTGCCGGCAAACTGCAGGAGGTAGGTCGACACCTGTCGAGCGATGTGTTCCGGAATCAGCCCCTGGAACAGCCACCGATTGAGTGCCTCTTCCATGCGGGAAAACATGGGAAACGCCGTGAAAATGGCCAGTGCCACGGTGAACAGCGGCACCAGTGAAATGGTGGTCGTGAAGGTGAGGCTGCCCGCCGTCAGGCCCAGGCGGTCTTCCGTGAATCGATCGCGCAGGGTGATCGCGGTATTGCGCCAGGGAAACGCCACCCCTTGTGCCCAGACGGACTCGACCCGGGTTCTGAACGATCGGGCGAGGGAGGAATAACCCGCCATGAATGCTTTGCCCCACATGCCAGTATCATGCCACCGACTGCAACGCACCATGAATCCGACCCCTAACCCCTCCTCCGCTCCTGCCAATACGCCACATGCCCTGCCATCGGCGGCCGCCAACTGGACCCGGCTTCTGGCCGTTTCCAGCCTGCTGGCGCTGATTGTGCTGGGCCTGGCCTGGGAACTGTGGCTGGCGCCCTTGCGTGAAGGGGGTTCGTGGTGGGCGATCAAGGTGCTGCCGCTGACGCTGCCGCTGGCTGGCCTGCTCAAACACCGGATGTACACCTACCGCTGGCTCAGCCTGCTGGTGTGGCTGTATTTCACCGAAGGCATCGTGCGAGCCACCAGCGAATCGGGCCTGTCCATGGGGCTGGCCTGGGGCCAGGTGGTGCTGTGTGTGCTGCTGTTCACCGCCTGCGCCCTGCATGTGCGCCTGCGCCTGAAAGCCGCCCGCTCGGGCATGACAGGTGACACCCCCTGAACCATGGAGGCGCCCTGGCTGCTGGCCCGACTGCGTGACACGGTAGGCGCAGCCCATGTGCTGACGCACGACGACCCGGCCACCGACCTGAGTGCCTACGAGCAGGACTGGCGCAAGCGTCACCATGGACGCGCCCTGGCGGTGGTGCGGCCTGGCAGCACGACCGAAGTGGCGCAGGTGGTCCAGGCCTGCGCCCAGGCGAGGGTGAGCCTGGTGCCCCAGGGGGGAAATACGGGCATGGTGGTGGGCAGTGTGCCGGATGCCTCTGGCAGGCAGGTGGTACTGAGCCTGCAGCGCATGAACGCCATCCGCGCGATCGACCCTGACAACCTGACCCTGACGGCCGATGCCGGGTGCGTGCTGCAGACCGCCCAGCAGGCCGCCGAAGCCGCCGGCCTGTGGCTGCCGCTGAGTCTGGCCGCCGAAGGCAGTTGCACCCTGGGCGGCAACCTGGCCACCAACGCCGGCGGCACCCAGGTGCTGCGTTTTGGCAATGCCCGGGACCTCTGCCTGGGCCTGGAAGTGGTGACCGCTCGAGGTGAGATCTGGAATGGCCTGAGTGGCCTGCGCAAGGACAACACCGGCTACGACCTCAGGCACCTGTTGGTGGGCAGCGAAGGCACGCTCGGCGTGATCACCGCCGCCACCATGAAGCTGTTTCCGCGCCCGGCTTGCCAGCTGACCGCCTGGGCAGCCGTGCCTTCGATGCAGGCCGCCGTGACACTGCTGGGCCTGACCCAGCGCCAACTGGGCCCCGGGCTGACCGGCTTCGAGGTGATGGGCCAGTTTGCCCTCCATCTGGTGGACCGGCATTTTCCCGCCCTGCGCGTGCCCCTGTGGCAAGACAGCCCCTGCTGCGTTCTGCTGGAAATCAGCGACACCGAAGGCGAAACGCACGCCCGTGGTCGTCTGGAAGCCGTGCTGGAAGCGGCCTTTGCCACTGGCTGCGTGACCGACGCCGTGGTGGCCGAAAGCCTGGCACAAGCCCGCAGGCTGTGGCATGTCCGCGAGAGCATTCCGCTGGCCCAGGCTGAAGAGGGGCTGAACATCAAGCACGACATCAGCGTGCCCGTGTCGCGGATTCCGGCGTTCTGCGAAGCCACCGATGCCCTGCTGCAACGGGAGATCCCGGGTGTGCGGCTGGTCAGTTTCGGCCACCTGGGTGACGGCAACCTCCACTACAACGTGCAATGTCCGGACGGGGTCGATGGCCCCACCTTCCTGCGCGAACAGGAAGCCCGCGTCAATGGGCTGGTGTTCGATGCCGTGCAGCGCTTCGGGGGCTCCATCAGCGCGGAACACGGCATCGGCAGCCTCAAAGCCCACACGCTGCCCCAGTACAAGAGCGCCGTCGCGCTGGGGATGATGCACGCCATCAAGCAGGCGCTCGACCCCCAGAACCTCATGAATCCGGGGCGGGTGCTCGAGAACCGATAATCACGCCATGACCCGTCCGATCCGATCCCAGTACGAAGACTTCATGCGCCATGTGTACACGCACGGCGTGGCCAAGGGCGACCGGACCGGCACCGGCACGCGCAGCGTGTTTGGCCACCAGATGCGGTTTGACCTCAGCGAGGGCTTCCCGCTGGTCACCACCAAGAAGGTCTTCCTGAAAGCCATCATCATCGAACTGCTGTGGTTCTTGCGCGGCGACCGCAACGTCAAGTGGCTGCAGGAACGCGGCTGCACCATCTGGGACGAGTGGGCACGCGAAGACG
>CAZEZY010000140.1:0-5893 GCA_964516635.1 uncultured Tepidimonas sp.
TCTGCT
The DNA here is from genome assembly GCA_964516635.1 of uncultured Tepidimonas sp. GTDB lineage: Bacteria > Pseudomonadota > Gammaproteobacteria > Burkholderiales > Burkholderiaceae_C > CAZEZY01. Next base: position 7 of record CAZEZY010000140.1, read on the forward strand.
CGCCTTCGCCCAGGCGCATGATGGTGCCTTTGCCGAACTGCTTTTCAATCTGGGCGAGGGCAGCCTGGAGGGCCTTGGCCTTTTCGCTGTCCTGGGGCTTGGTTGCGGTTGCGTTCATGAAAATCTCCTTGTGAAACATGGGGTTGAAGCACCAGCCTCCCTGGCTTCAACGACTTGCTGTCGGTGCTTGGATGGCAGTGTATCGCCGAATAAAACAAAATTTCTTCATTATTTGGTCAGTTTGCTTTACTATTTGCCGGTGTCTGTTTCCGGTTCTCCTGCATGCCATTCGACTCCCCGCGCTTACCTGTCTCGGGCTGGCGTCTCACCCACCTGGGACGTCTCATGGGCCATGCCCTTCGGCGCTTTGACGAGCGGGTGCTCGAACTCATGACCCACTCGGCACGCGCGCCACTGGCCCTCTCTCACCTGGCCGCAAGGGGACAGGTCGGGGCAGCGATCGTGCACGTCACGCGTCACCTTGCGCTGGAAGGTTCCCGCCTCACCGATCTGGCCGAGAGCGCTGGCATGTCCAAGCAGGCGATGGGGAGCCTGGTGGACCAGTGTGAAGCCTGGGGACTGGTGCGGCGTGAAACGGAAACGCGGGATCGGCGCGCCAGGCTGATCGTGTTCACGCCCACCGGTCTGGACTGGCTTGAAGCCTTCCGGGAGGCCGTGCAACAGGCCGAAGCCGAATTTCGGCAGGAAGTGGGTGAACAGGTGGCCACGGTGGTGGCGCTGGGGCTGGAGGCTTACGCACAAGGTTACTGAGCGCCTAAAATGCGGTGAAAGCCGGCAGCACGCACGGCCCTCTGCAAACTGACGCCCCTGAGGAGACACCCCATGCGCATTCTCATCGCCGAAGACGATCAGGTGCTCGCCGACGGTTTGTTGCGCACGCTGCGTGCGGCCGGGGCGGCTGTCGACCACGTGTCCAGCGGTACCGAGGCCGATGCCGCCCTCATGACGAACAACGAGTTCGATCTGCTCATCCTCGATCTGGGCTTGCCCAAAATGCACGGCCTGGATGTGCTCAAACGGTTGCGAAGCCGGGGCTCCACCCTGGCGGTGCTGATCCTGACGGCTGCCGATTCGGTCGACGAACGTGTGCGGGGACTGGACCTGGGCGCAGACGATTACATGGCCAAGCCCTTTGCCTTGCAGGAGCTGGAGGCCCGGGTCCGGGCCCTGGTGCGGCGTGGCAACGGGGCGGCCACGAGCCAGATCAAACACGGGCCGCTGGTCTATGATCAGGCGGGACGGGTCGCCACCATCGACGGCAAGATGGTCGAGCTTTCGGCGCGCGAACTGGGTTTGCTGGAGGTGCTGCTCCAGCGCGCCGGCCGCCTGGTCAGCAAGGACCAGCTTGTGGAACGGCTGTGCGAATGGGGCGAAGAAGTGAGCAACAACGCCATCGAGGTGTACATCCACCGACTGCGCAAGAAGATCGAAAAGGGCCCGATCCGCATCGCCACCGTGCGGGGATTGGGATACTGCCTTGAAAAAATCCCTGGCTGAAGCCTCGCCGCTGGACCCACAGCCGGAAACGGCCGACCCCCCGCTGTCATTCGGCCTGTTCCAGCGCGAGCAGCGCAGTCTGTTCGGCGAAATCCTGGACTGGATGCTCACGCCACTGCTCTTGCTGTGGCCACTGTCGCTGGCACTCACGTGGTTTGTGGCGCAGGGCATTGCGAGCAAGCCGTACGACCGGGCCCTGGAATTCAACCTGCTGGCACTCACCCAGTTTGTGGTGGTGCAGAACGGCCTGACCCAATTCAATCTGACGAGTCAGGCGCGCGATCTGCTCCGGGCCGACGACACCGATCTCATTTTTTATCAGGTTCGTGAGGCATCGGGCCGGGTCATCAGTGGAGATCCGGACTTTCCCACGCCGAATCCCGAGCTGCGGGTGCGGCCAGGCGAGGTGCACCTGCGCGACGACGTTGTCCGTGACGAGGTGGTCCGGGTGGCTTTCACCTGGATCGACCGCCACTCGGAGCCGGGACAGCGCGTGCTGATGCAGGTGGCAGAGACGAGGGGGAAACGGTCGAAGCTCGCCACCGAGATCATCAAAGGCGTGATGGTGCCGCAGTTCATCATCCTGCCGCTCGCGGTGCTGCTGGTGTGGCTGGCGCTGGTGCGCGGCATCCGGCCGCTGAACGACCTGGAGCAGCGCATCCGCGCCCGCAAGCCCGACGATCTCAGCCCGATAGACAACGAGCACGTCCCCCAGGAGGTGGCGCCGCTGGTGTCGTCCATCAACGACTTGCTGCACCGGCTCAAGACGTCGGTCAGCAACCAGAAGCGGTTCCTCGCCGATGCGGCTCACCAGCTCAAGACGCCGCTTGCAGGATTGCGGATGCAGGCCGAAATGGCCCAGAAGGCGTCAGGGGATGAGGTGAATCGATCCCTTCAGCAGATTGCCAAGTCCAGCATGCGAGCGACGCACACGGTCAATCAGTTGCTGGCACTCGCGCGCGCCGAAACGTCGGGCAGGAGCCTGCCCAGCATTCCGCTGGACCTGGCGCAGGCCGTGACCGAGGTGATTGAGGATTCGCTCCCGCGGGCCCTCGACAAGCGCATCGACCTGGGCTATGAGGGGCCGGAGCACATGCCGCCAGGGTGCAGCCTGATGGGCAATCCCACGCTGATCCGTGAAATGGTGCGCAACCTGGTGGACAACGCGATCAACTACACGCCCGCAGACGGGGTGGTGACGGTGCGGCTGCTGGTCGACCGGTTCAGTGGTGTGCAGGTGTTGCAGGTCGAAGACGACGGCCCCGGCATTCCGGAAGCGGAACGCGATCTGGTGCTGGAGCCCTTTTACCGGGCATTGGGGACCAATGTCGACGGTTCGGGTCTCGGGCTGGCGATCGTTCAGGAAATTGCCAACCAGCATGGGGCCAAGCTGCAACTCGAAGACACCCACCCCGCTCGCGCTGCGCGGCGGGGTTTGCGCGTATCGGTTCGTTTTGGGGCGACGGCCGATTAAGCCGCCGCAGGCTTGTAAACGTTGAGTTGCAGCTTTTCGCGCTCGACGACACGCGCCACGGCGGGCAATGCCGCGAAGGCCTGTGCCAGCGCCCAGGTCTGCGGGAGGGTGGTGGGATCGATGCCCGCAAAGCCGCCCCAGCGCAGGAAAGTGAGCGCGTAGGCGTCCAGCACGCCCGGATTCGCGCCCGTCAGCCAGGGCGTGTTTTTCTTGGCCACCATGGACTCGATCTCGCCCAGCAGTTCGCGGTACTTGCCGACGTTGTAAGCCTTGACCGCTGCCTGTGCTTCGGCGTGGTCGGTGAACTTCTGCGGCATGAACACGTGGGTGAACGTGGGGTGCACCGTGTTGTTCATCCACACGAAGGTCTCGACCACTCGGGTGCGTTCGATGCCGCCCTTGGGCAGCAGGCCAGCATCGGGCAGGCGCTGGTCGAGGTGCAGCACGATCGCCACGATCTGGGTGATGACGTCGCTGCCATCCACCAGCACCGGCACCTGGCCGCGCGGGTTCATGGCCAGGTATTCGGCGCTTTGCTGCTCGCCCTTGTGCAGCTTGACCATCACGGGTTCGAACGCCGCGCCAGCCAATTCCAGCAGGGCATGGGGCACAAAGGAACAGGCGCCGGGGGCGTAATACAGCTTGAGGCTCATGTGGGGTCTCCAGAAGGTTATGGTTCAGAACGGTAATGATAGGGGTTTGTGGCGTCAATCCTGAGGCGTGGGGCCACTTCCACCTGTCTGGCGCCTGCGGTTAACCAACTTTTTGGTGGGTTGGTCAGGGGGCAGGTGGTTGCCAGCCGACAGCACCGACTGCCCGGATTGCGCCTCCAGTTGCCGCCGCGCCTGCTGGGCAATGCGCCCACCGGTGACGGCTGCCAGCTTGTTCTGCTGCAAGCCGGTAGCCTGCTGGCTCTCGGCCACCTGGCGGGTGGACAGCTCAGCCAGGGCGGTGAAAATCAGTTCGGCTTCCGTCATGTGGTCACGCAGGTTGTGGGTCTTCAGGCCTTTCATGGCCTTGTGCTCCTGCACGCTCACGCCCGACCATTCCTGGTGGATGATGTTGGTGAGAATGGCGAACTCCTGACCTTCCTTGATGTCGTGCTCGCGCCAGTAGTCGGTCAGCTTGTTGCGCGTTTCCTGCCCCATCATGCGCTGCTGGATCCACTTGTCGCTGCGGCCATGCTGCTGCCAGGTCTGGCGTGCGCGGTTCAGCGACAAGGCCGGGTCTGCCATTTCCTGCATGCGCTCGTGGCCCACCTTGGCCAGCCAGCGTTTGATGGGTTCGGCCTTGGGGCTGGGGATGGACTGCACCAGGCGCAGCAGGGTTTCGGCGGTGGCGACATCGGTGAGGCGTTGCTTTCCATCGGGGGCCGTCAGTTTCAACCTTACGATTTTTTCGTAAGGTTGGTCAGAGCCGGCCTCCGCCGAAAGTTTTCGTTTCAAGTCAGACCAGTAACGGTTCGGGTTTGCACTGTCGGTCAACAACTGCACCACGTCGATGACCGAGAACCACCAGGTTTCGGTGTCCTCGTCGTAAACCCGGCGGATGTGTTCGCCGTTGAAGCTGGCGGGGGAGATGCTCATCGTTGTGTTCCTCTCACGATCCATCTTTGTTTGATTGATCCCCTGAAATTTGGCAACAAACTGGGTAACCACGCTCACTGCTTATCTCCCTGTGATAGCTTCTTGAGTGAGGGGGTTTAAGTTCCTGTCTTGCGCGCTGCCCGCTTGGCGGGGGCCTTCTTCGCAGCGGCTCTGGCTGGCGCCTTGGCAGATGCCGTCTTGCGCGGCGGGAACTTGCTCTCTCGCGGCTCGAACTCGAAGGCCACCTTGCCGGCACCCGGGTCCCAGGCCAGGAAGGCCTTGAAGGCGCGTCGCGTCTTGTTGGAGACGAACTTGTCGAGCAGGTCGGTCTTGCCCGTGCTCAGCAGCTTGCGCATCTGCTCAGGCGCGATCGCCTGCTGCAGGATGGTGGTGCCGCTCTTGAAGTCGCAACTGGGCGTGGGCTGCCCGGCGGTGGGTACCGAGTGGCTGCACACGTAGTTGCTGCCGTGCGTGTGCACCGGACTGCCGCACTTGGGGCAGGGTCCGAGGGCTTCGGCCGTGCCGAAATCGACCAGTTCACCCGTTTCTTCTTCGGCCTTGTCGTCGCCAAAGTCGAACTCCAGCTTCCAGTTCTGGTCCTCTTCGCTGAACTTGAGCGCCAGCTCGGCCACGAAGGGCCAGCCGGCCTTGGAGCGGAAGCCCTCCAGCGGGCCGATGCGGCGGTCGCGCAGAAAGGCTTCGGCCTCGTCGATTTCAAAAGTGCGCCCGCCGGGCGATTTCCCGAAGGAGAAACCGCAGCCATCGCTCTGGCCGTCGGCGCCGGTGCAGGCAAAGCGGCGGTAGTTTTCCTTGACGACGCCGCTGCAATTCGGGCAGGGCGTGTGCAGGGTGGCGTAGTTGCCGGGCACGGTGTCGCGGTCGTATTCCTTGGCCTTGCGGACGATGTGCTCGGTCATGGCGGCGATCTCGCGCATGAAGGCCTCTCGGCTCAGCTGGCCTCGCTCCATCAGCGAGAGCTTGTGCTCCCACTCGCCGGTCAGCTCGGGCGTAGAGAGTTCTTCCACCCCCAGGCCGCGCAGCAGCGTCATCAGCTGGAAGGCCTTGGCGGTGGGAATGAGTTCGCGTCCCTCGCGCAGCATGTATTTTTCGGTCAGCAGGCCTTCGATGATGGCCGCGCGGGTGGCAGGCGTACCCAGACCCTTTTCCTGCATGGCGCTGCGCAACTCTTCGTCGTCCACCATCTTGCCGGCGCCCTCCATGGCGGCGAGCAGCGTGGCTTCGGTGTAGCGTGCGGGCGGGCGGGTTTTCAAGGCCTTCACCAGCGCGTCGTCGGTGTGCACGGTTTCGC
>CAZEZY010000141.1:0-5685 GCA_964516635.1 uncultured Tepidimonas sp.
CCATAGGAACCTTTCATGCAAGTCATTCGATCCCGTGATTTCACAGCCGAGCGTGCTTGGGGCGCCTTGAGTATTGCCAACATGAATGGCATCACGACTCGCCTGCATTGGACCGACGAGCCCTACAAGTGGCACATCAATGACGGTCAGGAAGTTTTCGTCGTACTGGATGGGCGGGTTGAAATGCATTTTCGAGTCGGCGGAAAGGAAGATTCGGTCACCCTCAATGTGGGGGACATCTTCTACGCATCGGTTGGCACCGAGCACGTTGCTCATCCGGTGGGTGCTGCTCGCATTCTCGTCATTGAGTCTGAGGGTAGCGTCTGACATCATGGGCACCGCCATTTTTCTGCTCGTCATTCACGGGTTGCTGATTCTTTTGCCACCCGTCGGCGTATGGCGCTCTGTCTGGAGGCAAGCCCCTGGGCGGATGGCATGGTTCCAGCCCGCGCTGGCCTTGATCGGCCCCTTCATGGCCGCCTTTGCCTTCAGCGTTCTGCTGTGGCTCCCGGCCTATGCCGGTCGATGCGGAGGCTGGCTAGGCGAGACCACCCCATGTCGTTTCGGACAATATGCGACTGAAACCATGTACTGGGCCGCCATCAGCATGGCCATCCCTGCGATTCTCGGGATGCTCCTGGGTGTCGCTGTGCTGGTCTTTGGCTTGATCAGGCGCGACAAATCCCGCCCTCCCTCGTGAACGGCCTGCCAAAACTCACTGCCGCGCCATGGTTGCGCGGTGCCAAAGATGCCCAACCCATCATGGCGCCGGGCCTGCGGGAAATGGCGCGAAACCCTGCTCAATTCAGAGGTCAGGCATCGTGAGGGCAGTATGTTTTCATTGACGGAAAAAGCGCTTTCGCAACAATCAAAACAACAGTTGAGTGCGACCGCAAGTTATCACGGCTCGTTGTTCAAGATGCGATTGCAACAGGTGATGAAAGCCACCGGGGTTTTTGCCGGATTGCTGTTTGTCATCGCTGGTGTCACGTTTTTGGGTTTCTGGTTCTTCGATGAGATGCCTGAATTGCAGAGGCTGTTCCCGATTTTTTTCTGGGCGTCGATCTTCATGTATGGTTTTGTCTTGATGGTGTCGCTTTGGGACAGTCGCTATTCGCACGAGTTTCGCTGCGAATCAAAGCGTTTAGCCCAGGCCGCCTTGCAGTATGGCAAGGAGAGCAAGGCATCGGTCACGTTCGATGAGACAAGTTTCGCCTTGCCGCACGAGCACGGCGTTTTGTTCTTTGTTGACGATGGCCAGGGCGGTTCGGTTGTGTTGAACGTCTCGACCATTTCAGACGATCCTTGCGAAGCACAAGCAAGAGCGGCGCGTATTTCGACCTGCTGGCAATTGGATTACGTCGCGGGAGGCATTCGGAAAGCCCGCTTCTCCGGAAAGAAGATGCCCATCCGCCTGATCGAAGGGTTGGATCAACACGACGCACTTTCGCCTGAACAGCTGTTGGAATGGATCGGATTGGCGAGCGATGCGCCTCTGTCGCGATCGCCCGTTCAGATTCAAGAAGCCGAACGGCGAGTTCGCGAGTTACTGGGAAGCAAAGTCTAAACCATCCATTGGGACACCTCAGCCATGGCCAATTTGAAGCAACCAGCCAGCACGAGTTCCATGATGCCGATCACTCTCGCCTGTACCCGATCCTGCTCGTCATTGCCTGGGTGCTTTCCATCGTTCTGGGTCATGATCTGGGGGGGCGTTTTCGGCTCCCTCATTAACCATCGTCGCAACGCCTGCCTTGGGCCGCTGGTCGGTACGTGTTAAATTGTCGTCAACCAGACCAAGGCCATCTGCCCCCGCGGGCAGCTTGGCTCACATGTTGGAAGGCTGGTGCTGCATCAGGCGATCGGGGGACTGGATGACCAAAGGCGAGCGGGTTTTTCTGGGTGCATTGGGCAGTGTCTTGCTGGGAGTCGGCGTCTTTGCGCTTGGCCAAGATCACTTGTCGAGCCTTTGGCGTCTGGGCGGCGGTTTCGTGTTGGTCGTGCTTGGCGGCAACTCGCTTCTTTCCGCCATCCGGGGCAAGCCATCGTGGCTGTCCCGCTTGGGTCCGTTGCCTTGACAACCATGTTCCAAGGTCTGACGATTCGCTCAGACCGATCAACGCCCCCCGATACCCATGAACATGCTTTTCTTTTTGGTTCCATTGCTCATGATCGCGTGGGGAATTTACTGCCATGTGAAAGGCCATGTTTGGATTCGCTCACGAAAACCGCAATATCGTGAAGAGATCGGAGAGGTCTGGTATATCGGCATCAATGCCTTTTTCGTATTCGCCGGACTTTTCGTGATGGCGGTGGTCAATCAAATATCCTTCCAGCCGATCGGAAGTTATCTTCATTGGGTGTTTGAGAGCTGCGACGGCTTGGGGAAATCACAGTGCCGTGAACCCACTTTCTTCCTTCGTCTGATACCCGGCTATCTGGTGATTGCTGCGATACTCGCGTTGCTGCGGCCGAAACGAGATTGATTTTCCCGTGCCTGCCAACCAGTCTGTCGTTCCATTGTGGGCAAACCTTTTCTAATTGGCAGGACCATTTGATTCAGAAAGTGAATTGAGGTACATTTCAACGATAGCCCTCAACACAGGAGCTGGACATGGCCAAAGGCGATCAGCGCAGCAACAAGATGACGAAAAAACCCAAGAAGGACACCAGTCCGCCGAAAGAGTTGTCGACGGCTTCAACCCGTCCGACGCCGCCGACCACGGCGGTGCTGCCCAAGGGCAAGATGAAGAACAAGTAGGCGTACCTGGCCCCTCTGCTTGGGTGACCGCGCCACGAGGTCAAGGCCTTTGCGGCACACTTGGCGCGCATGGCGGTTGCGCATCCTGACCTCATCGTTGCCCGGCCCGAAGGCCTGTACTGCCCGCCTGGCGACTTTTACATCGACCCCTGGCGGCCGGTGGAGCGCGCCGTCATCACCCATGGCCATTCGGACCACGCCCGCTGGGGGCACCGACACCACTTGGCGCACACCCTGAGTGAAGGCGTGCTGCGACAGCGCCTGGGCGCCGACATCGCCCTGCAGACGCTGGAGTACGGCGAGGTCATTGAACATCACGGCGTGCGCCTGTCATTGCACCCGGCGGGGCATGTGCTGGGCTCGGCCCAGGTGCGCCTGGCGCATGGTGGTCGGGTCTGGGTGGTGTCGGGCGATTACAAGACCGAGCCCGATGGCACTTGCACGCCCTTCGAGCCGGTGCGCTGCGACACTTTCATCAGCGAAAGCACGTTTGGCTTGCCGGTGTACCGCTGGCCCACGCAGTCGGTGCTGTTCGCGCAGATCAACGACTGGTGGCAGCGCAACGCGGCGCAGGGGCGGGCGTCGGTGTTGTTGTGCTATGCCTTTGGCAAGGCGCAGCGGGTGCTGCACGGGGTGGATTCGACCATCGGGCCGCTGGTCGTGCATGGCGCGGTGGAGCCCTTGAACACGGTGTACCGCGCTGCCGGGGTGGCACTGCCTCCCACGCTGCGCGCCACCGAAGTGGCCAAGGCCGACCTGTCGCGGGCGCTGGTGGTGGCACCGCCGTCGGCGCTGGGCAGCCCGTGGATGAAGCGCTTCGGACCCGATGCCATGGTGGCTTTTGCGAGCGGCTGGATGCAGGTGCGGGGCAACCGCCGCCGGCGTGGCGTGGATCAGGGTTTTGTGATGTCGGACCACGCCGACTGGCCCGGCCTGATGCGTGCCATCGGCGCCACCGGGGCCGAGCATGTGCGCGTGACCCACGGCAGCGTGCCGGTGCTGGTGCGCTGGTTGTGCGAGCAGGGGCTGGACGCGCAGGCCTTTCAGACCGAATATGGGGGTGATGACGCGGCCGATCGTGCCGATGCCGTGGTGGCCACCGCCACTGAGGGGCCTGCCCCGTGAAGCGATTTGCCGAGCTGTACCGCGAGCTGGACGCCAGTACCGCCACCCGCGACAAGCAGGCGGCTTTGCAGCGCTATGTGCATGAAGCCCCCGCCGAAGATGCGGCCTGGGCCGTGTACTTTCTGGCTGGTGGCAAACCTAGGCAGCTGGCGCCCACCCGCACCCTGCGCGAACGGGCTCAGGAGGCGGCAGGCCTGCCCGACTGGTTGTTCGAGGAAAGCTATCAGACGGTGGGCGACCTGGCGGAAACCCTGTCGTTGTTGCTACCGCCCGCCGTGCAGCCTGTCGAGCGCGGTCTGGCCGACTGGATGCTCAACCACCTCTTGCCGCTGCGGGGCTTGCCGCCCGAGCAGCAGGCAAATGCCCTGCGAGTGCAATGGGCCGAATTGCCTGACGATCAGCGTTTTGTGTATTTCAAGCTGATCACCGGCGGGTTCCGGGTGGGGGTGTCGAAGCTCCAGGTGACGCAGGCGCTGGCAGCGGTGGCGGGGCTGGACGCCAAGCGTGTGGCCCAGCGGCTGATGGGTTACACCGCCGTGGGTCAACAGCCCGGCGCTGCCGATTTTCTGGCGCTCATCGCCCCCGAGAACGTCCATGAACCACAGGCGCAGAGCGGCCAGCCCTACCCGTTTTTTCTGGCGCATCCATGGGCGGAGCCACTGGCCCGTTTTGATGAACTCTTGGGCCCACCCGACGACTGGCTGGTGGAGTGGAAGTGGGACGGCATTCGTGCCCAACTGGTGCGTCGGGCAGGTCAGACCTGGGTCTGGTCGCGTGGCGAAGAACTCGTCACCGAGCGCTTTCCTGAACTGGTGGCGCTGGGCGATGCCTTGCCCGATGGCACGGTGATCGATGGGGAAATCGTGGTGTGGCGCGAGCGCCGCCCCCAGCCCTTTGCCGAGCTGCAAAAGCGCATCACCCGCAAGACGCTGGGGCCCAAGCTCTTGCGAGAGCTGCCGGTGGTCCTGCTGGGGTACGACCTGCTGGAACACGGCGGCCAGGACCTGCGCGATCAGCCCTTGCGCCAGCGGCGTGAGCGGCTGGATGCGCTGGTGACCGAGCAAGACCACCCGGTGTTGCGGGCCAGCCCTCAGGTGTTGGGCGCAACCTGGCACGAGCTGGCCGCGCAGCGCGAGCAGGCCCGCGAGCGCGGTACCGAGGGCTTCATGCTCAAGCACCTCGACAGTCGTTACGGTGTGGGCCGCACCAAGGCCGATGGCACCTGGTGGAAATGGAAGATCGACCCCATGAGCGTGGACGCGGTGCTCATCTACGCCCAACGCGGCCACGGCCGCCGCGCCAGTGTCTACAGTGATTACACCTTTGCGGTGTGGAATGCCCCGCCCGGCACCGAGGACCGCCAGCTCGTGCCCTTTGCCAAGGCCTATTCGGGCCTGACCGACGCCGAAATGGCCCAGGTGGACGCCATCATCCGCTCGACCACGCTGGAGAGCTTTGGTCCGGTGCGCAGCGTGCGGCCCACCCTGGTTTTCGAGGTGGGCTTTGAGGGCATCGCCCGCAGCCCGCGCCACAAGAGTGGCATCGCCGTGCGGTTTCCCCGCATGCTGCGCTGGCGGCAGGACAAGCCGGTGGACGAAGCGGACACGCTGCAGACGCTGGCGGCGCTGCTGCCAGGGGGTCCTCGCGATGGCTCCTGATCAGGGTTTACCTGGGGATTATTTGCCCTGGCACGCCAGTGTGCGAAGCTGCTGACATCCCTACTTCAGGAGACCACCATGCCCCGACAAGCCAAAACCTGGGCACAAAAGATGTGCGCCAAACCGCCCCACACCGTGGTG
>CAZEZY010000142.1:0-5659 GCA_964516635.1 uncultured Tepidimonas sp.
GTTGTAGCCGCCCACCATGGTGCCCAGCAACTCCGTGGCCTTGGCTTTGGAAATCAGGCCCACTTTGATATCGCCATGCGCCACAGCGGCCAGGAAACTGGCCTTGACCTTGGCGGCGTCGTCCACGCCTGGTGGTACGCGGTGGGTCAGCAGATCCATCAGGAACGCTTCCTCGCCAGCTGGCGGGTTCTTGATGAGTTCGATCAGCTCGGCCACCTGCCGGGCATCCAGCGGCAGAGGAGGAATGCCGAGCGCGGCGCGTTCGGCGGCATGTTCACGGTAAGCTTGCAACATCATGGGCTCCAGAAAAAAAGTTGATCAATCACCTTGACGGGCTCTGGGCCACGTCAAGCAAAGAGGGTGCCGGGTTCAGTTTCATGGCTTCAGCCGCCGCTTGCTGAACGGCATTGGTACACGCATCGGCAAGACGGCGCCCCTGGCGCTGGCTCATCAGCATGGACTTGTGGGTCAGCTGTATCCATACCGCACCCTGGGCCCGGTCTTCCAGACGCACCGCACCGGTGGTGGTTTCCACCGGCCGCATCCGGTAACGCTGCCCCCCCATCGTCAGGTGGAAATAACCGGGGGCGTCGGCCACCGGATCAATCTGTACCGACTTGCCCAGCTCACAGGCCTTGAAACCGACATACACCTTCGCAGCGGTGGCCTGCTCCTGGTCGGAAAGCGGGCCATCGGCCGGGGCAGGCGCCTGAACCGTGATGACCTGGCGGGATGCAGGCTGAGCATGGACCCAGAGTGGCAGAGACAGCATGGCCATCAGCACGCCATGGGCCATGGCTCGAAAGGGGCGAAATCCGTACGGCATGTTCAACTCCTGCGGGCTTCGCCCGGCTCAAAGAATGGAAGAACCTCGGCTGGCAAGGCAACACCGGTCTGGTAAGCCCTTTCCAGCACCTGCCAAAAATAACGGTAACTGGCCCTGTCGTGCAAGTACCCCTGATGCGATATCGGCGCCCAATCGGCCCTTTGCGCCGCCAGAACGATCTCGACAGCTCGTTCGACTTCGGTTCTGGCAGGCGAAAAGGCTTCCAGAATCGGTTCAATCTGGTCAGGATGAATGCTCCACATCCGGGTGTAGCCAAGTTCGCTGGCGGCAAGCCTGGCGGCGCGACCCAGGGCTTCCGGGTCTCTGAACTCGGTCACCACACAATGCGATGGCACCTTGCCCCACGCATGGCAGGCGCTGGCAATGTCCATCTTGGCCCGGAGCACCAGCGGATGGCTGAACTGCCCCTCCACCCCCATTCCATGGGATGGAATGGCACCGCCATGAGCCGACACGAAATCCATCAGCCCGAAACTGAGCGACTGAACCCGGGGATGGGCAGCCATGTCAAAAACCCGATGTACCGCCAGCGGGGACTCCACCAGCACATGCAACGGAAGGGTCAGTCCCCCCGCCGCATCCACAGCCGACACGGCGCGGACCACGTCTTCTACGGACTCGACCTTGGGCACCATCAGGTAAGCCAGCCTGTGGCCCACCTTCCCGACGATGGTGGACACATCCACATCGAAGGCAGGGTGATCGACCGGGTGCACACGCACGCCGACACGCTGCTTGGGCCCAGGTAGGTGAGGCAAACCGGACACCAGTTCGCTGACCAGAGCGGCGTGCTCTGCCTCGCCACCCACGGGCGCGCCATCCTCGCAATCCAGCGTCACATCGAACACGCAGGCGCCCAGGCGCTCCAGGTATTCGGCCTGCAACGCCAGGCTCTTGCGCATGCGTGTTTCCACACCGCTGTAGTGGTCACAGACCGGCAGTTTCACCGCACCGGCCTGTGTGCCCAGCAACACGTCGCGAGGATGCATGCGCGGCTTTCCGAACGTTTACAGCAGGTGCTTGACGCCGTCCTGCTCGCCCTGAAGCTCGGCCAGGGTCTTGTTGATGCATTCCTGGCTGAACGCGTCGATCGGCAGGCCTTCGACGATCTGGTATTGCCCACCTTCGCAGGTCACGGGATAACCGAACATGACATCTTTGGGAATGCCGTACTCGCCGTTGGAAGGCACGCCCATGGTGACCCACTTGCCGTTGGTGCCCAGGGCCCAGTCGCGCATGTGATCGATCGCGGCGTTGGCAGCCGAAGCGGCCGACGACAGTCCGCGGGCGGCGATGATGGCGGCGCCACGCTTGCCGACGGTGGGCAGAAACACGTCACGGTTCCATTCGTGGTCGTTGATGGCGTCCTTGACAGACTTACCGTTCACGGTGGCAAAGCGGTAGTCTGCGTACATGGTGGGCGAGTGGTTGCCCCAGACAGCCAGTTTCTCGATGTCCCCCACGGCAATGCCCATCTTGGCGGCGATCTGGCTGGCGGCACGGTTGTGGTCCAGACGCAGCATGGCGGTGAAGTTCTTGGCTGGCAGATCAGGGGCCGACTTCATGGCGATGTAGGCGTTGGTGTTGGCCGGGTTGCCCACCACCAGCACCCGCACGTTGCGGGATGCGACTGCGTTCAGCGCCTTGCCCTGAGCGGTGAAGATCTGGGCGTTGGCAGCCAGCAGATCGGCACGCTCCATGCCTGGACCGCGGGGACGGGCACCCACCAGGAGTGCGTAGTCGGTGTCCTTGAAAGCGGTCATGGGGTCGGAATGGGCTTCAATACCCGCCAGCAGCGGGAAGGCACAGTCTTCCAGTTCCATGATCACGCCCTTGAGTGCGTTCTGGGCCTTTTCATCGGGAATTTCCAGCAGTTGCAGAATGACAGGCTGGTCCTTGCCCAGCATTTCGCCGGAAGCAATGCGGAACAGCAGGGCGTAACCAATCTGACCTGCGGCACCGGTAACGGCCACGCGAACGGGCTTCTTGCTCATGAAAACACTCCAGTAGGAACGGGTTGAGGAAAAAATCCCATCAAGTGTACTCTGGTAAACCCTGAAACGTCAATTTGTCTTATGTCTTATATAAGATATGATTCACCAACCACCATGAACCCATTCGCCCCGCCCGATCTTCAGCCCTCCCACCCGAATTCCAACGAGGGGCCCGGGTTCAGTTTGCCCACACCCGCATTCAGCCCGCTGTATCAGCAGATCAAGAACCTGATCCTGCAAAGTCTGCAGAATGGCGAGTGGAAGCCGGGCGACCTGATCCCCAGCGAACTCGAGTTGGCGGCACGTTACCGCGTCAGCCAGGGCACGGTCCGAAAAGCGATTGACGAACTGGCGGCCGAGAACCTGCTGGTGCGTCGACAGGGAAAAGGCACGTTTGTCGCCACCCATGCAGAAGAGCACATACAGTACCGATTCCTCCGACTGCACCCCGATCTGGGCACCCTGGACAGCGAAGGCCCCGCAGCCCGAGAAATCCTGTCCTGCAGGCGCACCAGGGCACCGGCTGAAATCACCACGCCCCTGGGTCTTCGCGGGGGTGATGCCTTGATCCAGGTCAGTCGCGTGCTGTCCTTTCATGGCGTTCCCACGATTCTGGAAGACCTGTGGCTCCCGGGCGGTGCATTCAAGGGACTCACCCTGGACACCCTGGCTCAGCATCAGGGCCCCATGTATGCCTTGTTCGAATCCCAGTTTGGCATCAGGATGGTGCGCGCCCAGGAAAAGATCAAGGCCGTCAGTGCCGATGAAACGGCAGCCGCCCTGCTTCATGTCACCGCAGGCAGCCCCTTGCTCAGCGTCGAACGCGTCGCGTACACCTACAACGACGTCCCGATGGAGTTCCGTCGCGGTCTTTACCGGACCGATCGCCACCACTACCGCAACGAACTCAGCTGATACACCAGAAAAGAGCCCAAACATTCCTGAACAACGCAGTCGTGAATGTTGCGTTGCCCTAGAATGCGACAGGTTTTCGTCAGGGTTTTCCTGCACATTTCCACGCCGGTCATCTATCCGTCATTCGTTCACACAAGGCTTTTCCCATGACAGAACTGAGCAAAAAGCGGCCTGAGTTCCGCAATATCAACGCGTTCCGGGATCTGACCACCTACCGCCTGCCGGCGGCAGGCTGGGTATCGATCCTCCACCGGGTCAGTGGCGCGATGATGTTCCTGCTGATGCCCTTCATCATCTGGATGTTCGATACCTCTCTGTCTTCGGAAATTTCGTTCGACACGTTCACCTCGGCATTCAGCGCCGGCATCGGTTTTGTTCCCGGCTGGTTCATCAAGCTGGTGGTGCTGGCTCTCATCTGGGGCTATCTGCACCATTTCATTGCTGGTGTTCGCCACCTCTACATGGACGCCACCCACAGCGTGACCAAAGAATTCGGAAAATCTTCCGCCATGGTCACGCTGGTGCTGGGCATTGGCCTCACCCTGGTCCTTGGCGCCAAGCTGTTTGGCCTGTACTGACCGAATCACCCTCCAGGAGTTCCCCATGGCTGTCAACTACGGTTCCAAGCGCGTCGTCACCGGCGCCCATTACGGCATGCGCGACTGGCTGATGCAGCGCATCACCGCAGGCCTCATGGCCCTGTTCACCATCGTGCTGCTGGCTCAGGTCATTTTCACCAGCGGGCCTATCGGTTACGAGACCTGGGCTGGCATTTTTGCCGCCCAGTGGATGAAATTTCTCACCTTCGCGGTCATCATTGCCCTGATGTGGCACGCCTTTGTGGGTGTGCGCGACATCTGGATGGATTACGTCAAACCCGTGGGCCTGCGCCTGGCTCTGCATGTGTTCACCATCGTCTGGCTGGTTGGCTGCGCCGGCTGGGCCTTTCAAGTCCTCTGGAGGCTCTGATTCATGTCGACCACTTCTTCCCTGCCCCGTCGCCGCTTTGACGTCGTGATCGTCGGTGCCGGCGGCTCCGGCATGCGTGCGTCGTTGCAACTGGCCCGCGCCGGTCTCAATGTGGCGGTCCTGTCCAAGGTCTTCCCGACCCGCTCCCACACCGTGGCAGCCCAGGGCGGTATCGGTGCCTCGCTCGGCAACATGTCCGAAGACAACTGGCACTATCACTTTTACGACACCGTCAAAGGTTCCGACTGGCTCGGTGATCAGGACGCCATCGAGTTCATGTGCCGCGAAGCCCCCAAGGTCGTATACGAACTCGAACACTTCGGCATGCCGTTCGACCGCAACCCGGACGGCACCATTTACCAGCGTCCCTTTGGCGGCCACACCGCCAACTACGGCGAAAAACCCGTGCAGCGCGCCTGTGCGGCGGCCGACCGCACCGGTCACGCCATGCTGCACACCCTCTACCAGCAGAACGTGGCGGCCCGCACCACCTTTTTCGTGGAGTGGATGGCCCTTGATCTCATCCGCGACAGCGCAGGCGATGTGGTGGGCGTGACCGCGCTCGAAATGGAAACCGGCGACACCTACATCCTCGAAGCCAAGACCACGCTGCTCGCCACTGGCGGAGCCGGCCGCATTTTTGCCGCCTCCACCAACGCCTTCATCAACACCGGTGACGGCCTGGGCATGGCAGCACGTGCGGGCATCCCCTTGCAGGACATGGAGTTCTGGCAGTTCCACCCCACCGGCGTGGCCGGCGCGGGCGTGCTGCTGACCGAAGGCTGCCGTGGCGAAGGCGCCATCCTGCTCAACAGCAACGGCGAGCGCTTCATGGAGCGCTACGCACCCACCCTGAAAGATCTGGCCCCGCGCGATTTCGTGTCCCGCTGCATGGACCAGGAAATCAAGGAAGGTCGTGGCTGCGGTCCCAACA
>CAZEZY010000143.1:0-5588 GCA_964516635.1 uncultured Tepidimonas sp.
TGCTGGGCGCGGGCTTGAGCACGACCTGGTACTGGTAGTAGTGCTGCAGACGGTTGGGGTTCTGGCCATAGCGGCCGTCCTTGGGCCGACGACTGGGTTGCACGTAGGCGGCCTTCCAGGGTTCCGGGCCAATGGCGCGCAGAAACGTGGCGGTGTGGCTGGTGCCGGCGCCTACTTCCATGTCGTAGGGCTGCAGCAGGGCACAGCCCTGGGCATCCCAGTAGGCCTGGAGCTTGAGGATGATTTGTTGGAAGGTCAGCATGGGCTTGGGTCACATTCAGGGCAACCCTTCATTTTAGTGGCCCTCGACGGTCTGAATCCGGTCAGCGCAGTCGACGCGCATTCAGCACGAGCACCCCCACCGCCATGAGCACCAGCGGCCACAGGCCCCAGCGCCCGGCCCAGCGGGCATACGGGGTGAGTCCTTCGCGCCCCTCCACGGTGGCCTCCAGGACACCGCGCGTGAGGCGTGGGAGTTCGGCCTGCACCCGTCCCAGGTGATCGATCACGGCCGTGGCCCCGGTGTTGGTGGCACGCACCATGGGCCGCTGCAGCTCCAGCGCGCGCAGGCGCGAGATGTGACGGTGCTGGTCAATGGCCACCGTGTTGCCAAACCAGGCGATGTTGCTCACATTCACCAGTATCGTGGGAGCGCTGGGGGCATGCCGGAACGAGGCGGCCAGTTCTTCGCCAAACAGATCCTCGTAACAGACGTTGGGCGCGATCCGCTGACCTGCCCACTCGAAGGGCGGCTGAGGCAGCACACCCCGGTGAAAGTCCCCCAGCGGGATGTTCATCGATTCGGTAAACCAGCGGAACAGCGGGGGAATGAATTCGCCGAACGGCACCAGGTGATGCTTGTCGTAACGGTAGGTGTCCAGTGCGGGCGTCCAGCCCGCCACCGAGTTGGTGTAGCCGTCCTGCCAGTTGCCCAGCGGCAAGCCGACCAGCACGGCTGAGCGGCCATCAACCAGCTGCCCTTCCCAATTCGTCCACCACTCAGGGTCCATGTCCTGCGGCAACAGCGGGATGGCGGTTTCCGGCGCCACCACCAACCCACCGCCGCGCTCGTCGAGCCGCTCCAGGGCAGCTCCCGTCTGGCTGAGGTACCAGTCCAGCGCCAGTGGCACGCCCACGCCGGGCTCGAATTTCTGGTCCTGGGGAATGTTGCCCTGCAGCAGCGCCACCGGCAGGCTGCCCGTCGACCGGGTGAATGCGGGCATTTGCAGGGCCAGCCAGCGACCCGCTGACGGCCAGGCCACCGGCACCAGCATCAGCCCCACCAGCACCAGCGTTCGCCAGGCACGCATCGGCAGCGCGACCACCGCCGCGCCTGCCAGCGCGGCGCTCAGCGCACCCATGCCATAGACACCCACCCACGGGGCCCAGACAGCCAGACTGTCGACGTGGGCGTAGCCCGAAGCCCCCCAGGGAAAACCGGTCAGCCAGCGGCCTCGCGCCCATTCGGCCAGCAACCACAAGGCCGAGAACACCGCCGCAAAGCGCCACGGCGAGGCATGTCGCCATCGCCATGCCCAAGCCATGGCAACGGTGGTGTAAAGCGCAAGGAATGCGGCCAGCGCCCAGACCGAAAAAGCCGCCATGAGCGGTGGCAGCCCGCCATAGACGTGCATCGACACATACAGCCACCAGAAAGTGCCCGCCAACCAGGCCGTGGCAAAACACCAACCCAGCCAGGCCGCTCGTTGCCACGAAGGGGCGAGGCGACAGATCCAAGCCAGCGCAAACAGGGAGATCCACTGCAGCCAGGGAACGGGGTTGCCTTGCGTCAGACCCAGGGCACCCACGCTGGAAAAGGGCCAGGCCATGGACAGCGCGTGGGCCAGCCCGGCGACCAGCACCGTCCCGAGACCGGGCATCAGGTGACTTCGGGTGCCCGCGTGACCTTGAACCACGTGACGGCTCCTCCCTTGGTGTGCTGAACCAGGAACCGGAGTCCGCCGAGTTCATGGACTTCACCCCGTTTGGGCACTTGCCCCATGTCGTGTGAAACCATGCCGCCGATGGTGTCGAACTCGTCATCGGGGAGGGTGAGCTGGAACCACTCATTGACCCGCTCGATGGGTGTGTCACCCGAAACCCGCCAGGAGCCGTCGGCCAGGGTGAAGATGTCGCCCGCGTCTTCGACCTCGTCGAACTCGTCCTCGATTTCACCGACGATTTCTTCCAGCACATCCTCGATGGTGATGAGGCCGGCGACGCGACCAAACTCGTCAATCACGATGGCCAGGTGGTTGCGGTTGCCCCGGAAATCGCGCAGCAGGTCGTTCAGCCCCTTGCTTTCGGGCACGAACACGGCAGGCCTCAGCAACGCCCGCAGGTTCAGCTCTGGCGCCCGCTGCAGCTTGAGCAGGTCTTTCGCCAGCAGAATGCCGATGATGTTTTCCCGCTCGCCATCAAACACCGGAAAACGGGAGTGCGCCGTTTCGATGACGGTGTTGAGCAATGCCTGGAACGGTGCGTGGATGTCGAGCACATCCATCCGGGGCGCTGCCACCATGACATCACCGGCCGTCATGTCGGCCATGCGGATCACCCCTTCCAGCATGATGCGGGACTCGGCATTGATGATGTCGTTGTCTTCCGCATCGGCCAGGGTCTCGATCAACTCGTCCTTGGAGTCGGGCCCGGGATGAATGAATTCGGCGAGCTTCTGAAGGAAACCGCGCTTGTCTTCGTGCCGCACCGGACGGTGCGGCGACGGACTGGGATAGGGTTCGGCCACTGGGCAGTCGGCGTAGTTAGGGAAGCCGTAGGATACAACAGCCCCGTGAAACCGCTCAAGCGCGAGGGCGTCTTCGAGTCAGGACCTGTCCCCAGCCAGCCAGGCGACGCCACCAGCGCCGCATGCGGTGGTGGCCCAGCTTGAGCAGATACTGGGAACGGGCCATCTGCTCTTCCAGCATCTCGGTCACGTTCGACTCGAAATCGGCGGGCGGCAATTGCAACTGCGCTTCGCTTTCTGAACCGTCCCGCACCACGCTGGCCCCACCCTTTCGCGCGATCGCAATCATCGCCGCGTTCTCGCTCAGGGCATGGATGATCAGCCGCGTCACACCTTCGTTGCGTGCGTGCCGCACCGCACGGGCAAACAGCTGCTCGCCATAACCACGGCCTCTTGCATGGCGGGACACACTCACCCCGAACTCGGCCGAATGCTGCCCCACCCCTTCCAACAGGTAGGCGAGGTGGGCCATGGCAATCAACCGCATGCGCCAGTTGAAGACACCGAAAATCTCGTCGCAATCGAATCGCAACCGCTCGACATAGCGACGGATGTGGTTGTCGGTGGCGGCATAGCCGAAACGGAGATAGCGGTCATTCTCGTCCAGCGCCAGCAGGTGTCGCAAGATGGCCGGACGATGCTCGTCGCTCAGCGTGCGGATGGGCGCTCTGCTGTGACGAAGGGGCATGGCAATCTCTGACATGGCTGAAATGTAAGGGTAAACCCCTAAACTCTCAAGCCGGTCGTCAGAAAAATACGACAGCAGGCAGGGCCTTGTCTGCCCGTTCGAGATGCGACAAAACGCTTGCCCACACCACCGGGGCAAACACCATCGAGACGTGGCCTTCCTCCACCAGTCGGCAGGTGGCCGCTCCTGGGAGGGTGGTCGATCCAGCCGGAAAGACCACCGCATCGCAATCGGTCGACCACGATTCGAAACACGCCAGGTCCTCTCGGGTTTCGAGCGCGGCCAGGGAATCCAGCCAGGGCCCACCGGCCACCATCTGGCGACCGTTGTCCGTTCGGCTGAACCGCGCCAGCCACGTTCCCTGGTGAGGACTTCCCATCGTGATCACTCCACAGACACGGTCGGCCAGCCGCCAGCCTTGCCCGCCATTCTGGCGCGCCCATGCACACCAGGCCCTGGCCACCAAGCCACCCATGCTGTGGGCAACGATCAGGGGGGGTCGCCCGGTGAGCCGACTCATCCGGTCAACCGCATCGTTCACTGCCTGCACATGGGTGTCGATGCCATCAAAAGGGCCGTCCAGCGTCAGGGCCACAAAAGGCCGGCCCTGCGCCAGAAACCGCCTGAGCCATGGCGTCCAGAACGCCCGGTTGCACAGAAACCCGTGAATCAGCACCACGCCGGTCGGGCCATGCCCGTCTGCCCAGTCGCCACGGATCAGGTCGGGAATGGCCTGTGTCCGAAAGGGCTGCCACCATGCAAACACCGGATACGCCCACCGAACCTCTCTGAGCCAGGCACGGAACCAGGACCGCCAGCCCGGGATGCCAGAGCGGGCACGCCGGTGGCCGACCGCGTACGCCAGCAAGGCGTGAGCCGCCAGGCTGAACCACAGTCCCACCAGGCAGAATGGCCACAGGATGCGCTGCAACCCGGTCACCGTCATCGAACACCTCCACAACTGTGCCCCGCGCGACAGTTTCTAGGGGCTTGCCCTGAGTCGGCACCAGCGGCCAACCGCCACAATCCTGCCACGCTGACGCGAAACTTGCACAACAAGACAAGAGAGACATATGGAACGAATCTGGCTCAAGAGCTACCCGCCCGGTGTGCCCGCCGAAGTGGATGCGACCCAGTACCGCTCACTCAACGAGCTGTTCGAGGCCTCCTTCCGCAAGAACGCCCGCGAGCCGGTGACGGTGTGCATGAACGAGTGGATGAGTTATGGCCAGCTCGACCAGCTCAGTCAGGCCCTCGGTGCCTACCTGCAGTCGCTCGGCCTGCCCACCGGCGCCCGCGTGGCCATCATGCTGCCCAATGTGCCCCAGTTCCCGGTCACGATGTCGGGCGTGCTCCGGGCCGGGTACACCTGTGTCAACGTCAACCCGCTGTACACCGCGCGCGAACTGGAGCATCAGCTCAAGGACTCGGGTGCCGAAGCCATCGTCATCCTGGAAAACTTTGCGCGCACCCTGGAAGACGTGATCGACCGTACCCAGGTCAGGCACGTGGTGGTGGCCAGCATGGGCGACCTGCTGGGGTTCTGGTACGGCCACTGGATCACGTTTGCGGTGCGCCATCTGGCCAAGATGGTCCCCAGCTTCAAGCTGCCACTCGGTGGGCGGACCATCGTGTCGTTCAAGACGGCGATCCACAAGGGGCAGAACCTCCATCTGAAACCCGCCGACGTCAACCATGACTCGATTGCCTTCCTCCAGTACACCGGCGGCACCACGGGTTTGTCCAAGGGGGCCATCCTCACGCACGGCAACGTGATCGCGGCCACCCTTCAGGCCGAAGCCTGGTTCACGCCGGCACTGGACAAGCTGGGCGATGTGCGGCGGGCCAACCACATCATGGCGCTGCCGCTGTACCACATCTTTGCGCTCACCCTCATGCTGCTGGTGATCCGGCATGGTGCGCATGCCACGCTCATCCCCAACCCGCGCGACATTCCCAAGTTCGTGGAAACGCTCAAGAGCCGGCCCTTCCATTCCCTGCCGGCCGTCAACACCCTCTTCAACGGCCTGTTGAACAACGCGAGATTCCGGCAGCTGGATTTCTCGGAACTGGTGCTGTCACAGGCTGGCGGCATGGCCGCTTCCGAGGGCACCGCGCGTCAGTGGCAGTCCGTGACCAAGTGCGCCATGATCG
>CAZEZY010000144.1:0-5554 GCA_964516635.1 uncultured Tepidimonas sp.
CTTGGCTCTAAAATCCTGCCCTGATTGACCACTCCATTGCTGGCCCACCAGCTCCCGCCATGACCCACGTTGTTACCGAAGCCTGCATCGCCTGCAAATACACCGATTGCGTGGAAGTCTGCCCGGTGGACTGCTTCCGTGAAGGCCCCAATTTCCTCACCATCGACCCCGACGAGTGCATCGACTGTGCGGTGTGCATTCCCGAGTGCCCGGTGAGCGCGATTTACGCCGAGGAAGACGTGCCCAAGGACCAGCAGCACATGATCAAGCTGAACGCCGAACTGGCTCTGCTGCCCGCCTGGAAGAGCATCACCAAGCGCAAGGCTCCCTTGCCCGATGCCGACCAGTTCAAGGACCAACCCGGCAAGCTCGGTCTGCTCAAACGCTGAGCAACCTCATGACGGCCCGCGCGCGGACGACCGAAACCGATGCCGTTGTCATCGGCGCCGGACCGGTCGGGCTGTTTCAGGTCTTTCAGCTCGGCCTGCAGGAAATCCGTGCCGAGCTGGTGGATGCACTGCCCCACCCGGGCGGCCAGTGCGCCGAGTTGTATGCCAGCAAACCCATTTACGACATCCCGGGCCTGCCCCTGTGCACTGGCCAGGAGTTGACCGATCGGCTGCTTCAGCAGATCGCGCCGTTTCAGACCCCGATGCACCTGAGCCAGCAGATCGAATCGCTGGAACGGGAACCCGACGGTCGCTGGCGGCTGACGTCATCAACCGGCATGACCTGGCGGGCCCCGGTGGTGATCATTGCGGCCGGCGTGGGCGCCTTTGTGCCGCGCAAATTGGCTTTGCCCGAACTGGCGGTGTTTGAAACCGGCGAAACACCCCAAGTCCGCTACCACCATGTCGACCCCTCTGCACTGGCAAACCAGCAGGTGGTGGTCATGGGAGGTGAAGAGGCCGCCCTCGAAACCGCCCTGTCGCTCGCACGGAATGGCCGTTGTGCCCGCGTGACCCTGCTGCACCGGGTTGACCGATTCAAAGCCGATGCCCCTCTGCTTCAAGCGCTGGAACAGACGGTTCAGGCCGGGCAGATCCGCTTGGTCGTGGGCCAACCCGTCGGGCTGCAAACCGACGGCACCCGTTTGACCGCCCTCCAGCTGGCCACCCCCGACACGTCGGATGGCGAAACCGTGGCATGGCCGGTGGATGTGTTGCTCCCCCGGCTGGGGCTCAGCCCGAAGCTCGGACCCGTGGCCGAATGGGGCCTGGCCATGGAACGCAAGCAGATCGTGGTGGACACCGAACGCTTTGCCACCAGTGAGCCAGGCATCTTTGCGGTGGGGGATGTCAACACCTATCCGGGCAAACGCAAACTCATCCTTTGCGGCTTTCATGAAGCCACGCTCGCCGCCTTTGCCGCAGCGGCGGTGGTGCATCCGCAGCGGCGCCAGTTGCTTCAGTACACCACCACCAGCCCACGACTGCACGAACTGCTGGGGGTGGCCCCAGGCCGCTAGCGGGCACTCAGCACCTGCATGGGCACCGGGGCGTGACCATGGTTCAAGGGACCGTGCCCCTGGCCGGTGCACACATCAGCGCCCGCGGCGATCGCTCCCCTGATGTACGCATGGCCGGCCTGCACCGCCGCTTCCAGCGTGTGGCCCAGCGCCAGATGGGCGGCAATGGCGGAAGACAGCGTACAACCCGTGCCATGCACGTTGCGGCTGGGGATGCGCGGGCCGCTCAGACGCACCCAGTCTGCCGATGGCTGGCTGTCCAAGGCCAGCACATCCGTGAGCCAATCTCCACCCAGGTGCCCACCCTTGAGCAGAACCGCCCTGGCCCCCATGGCCAGCAGGTCGGTACATGCCGCCTCCAGGGCATCCACCGCCTGCACCGGGCGCCCGAGCAGCAGGGCGGCTTCGTCGAGGTTGGGGGTGATCAGGGTGGCACGTGGAAACAACGCAGAGACCAGCACACTGACGGTCTCGTTCTCGATCAGGGCGTCGCCACTGGTCGCCACCATCACCGGGTCGAGCACCACGTGTTCGAGGCGATAGGTGTCGATGGCCCAGGCCACCGCCTCCACCACCTCGGGGGCGTGCAACATGCCGATCTTCACGGCGTCCACGCCGATGTCTTCCACCACGGCAGCGATCTGTTCTTTCAGAAAGGCCGCCGGAACCCCGTGGATGGCCCGCACGCCCTGGGTGTTCTGAGCGGTCAGGGCGGTGATGGCGGTCATCCCGTAGCAGCCCAGCGCCGAAAACGTCTTGAGGTCGGCCTGAATGCCAGCTCCACCGCCTGAATCGCTGCCGGCAATGGTGAGGACACGGGGGTAATGCCGCGATTCGGTGGAAGACACAAGAGGCGGTGGGTTGACGTTGGGCCTATTCATGCAAAAATTATCCGGTATCAGACACGGGCCGGGGCGGGTGAGCGGGGCTGTGATGTAATTTCGGGTTCATCATGCCATCTTTCATCCCCACATTGCCCACCGCCGAACCGGTGCTGATCCTGGGCGCCGGTCTGATGGGGCGCCTGCTTGCGGTGCAACTGGCCCATGCCGGCCATCCGGTACGCATCGTCGATGGGGGCGGCCCCGACGGCCAGCCCTCTGCGGCCCGGGTGGCTGCTGCCATGCTGGCCCCGCTGGCGGAGTCGGCCATCACCGAACCCAGTGTGGTGGCCATGGGCCAGTACGCCCTGCACCGGTGGCCGCAGTTGCTGGATCGACTCAGCGAACCGGTGTTCTTCCAGCAGAACGGCACCCTCATCGTCTGGCACCGGCAGGATGCCCACGAGGCCCAGCGCTTTGGCAGCCTGCTGGCACAGACCGGCCAGGCCCTGCCCAGCCTCCCCAAGCCCGAAAGCCTGGACAGCCAGCGGCTGGCGGAAAGGGAGCCTGCGCTTGCCCAGCGCTTTCATCAGGGCCTGTACCTGCCTGACGAGGGCCAGCTCGACAACCGCCAACTCCTGAAGGCCCTTCTCCACACCCTGGACGCGCTGGGCGTGACCGTGGAGTGGAACACCCCCTGGACGCTGGATCAGGCGCAAGCCCATCAGCGCGAACGAGGCGGCTGGGTACTGGACTGCCGTGGCCTGGGCGCGCAGCCCGGCTGGCAGGCTTTGCGTGGTGTCCGTGGCGAAGTGGTTCGGCTGCACGCGCCTGACGTCACGCTGCAGCGCCCCACCCGGCTGCTGCATCCGCGCTACCCCATCTACATCGCGCCCAAACCCGACCAGGTGTTCGTGATTGGTGCCACCGAAATCGAAACCAGCGACCTGTCGCCCGCCAGTGTGCGTTCGGTGCTGGAACTGCTGAGCGCCGCCTACGCCGTCCACCCGGGCTTCGGCGAGGCCCGCATCCTGGAATTGGCCACCCAGTGCCGCCCCACCTTGCCCGACAACCTGCCGGCGGTACGCACCCTGGCCCCTCATGTGCTGCAGATCAATGGCCTGTATCGGCACGGCTTCCTGATTTCGCCTGCCGTGGCCGATGCGGTGGTGGAACACCTCCAGGAAGGCACCACGCAACTGGCCGAGCGACTGGGCCTGCGCTTCGAGTGTGCCCATGCGGGCGACACCAGCGCCCTGCCCGCCTGACAAGCCCTCCATCGCCATGAACGTGTTCATCAACCAGCAAGCCTTCACGCTGCCCACGGGCGCCACCCTGGCCGATGCCGTGACCGCTCACGGTGCCACCGGCCCCTTTGCCGTGGCCGTGAACCTGCGCTTCGTGCCGCGCAGCCAGTATGCACACACCCCACTCGCCGAAGGCGACCAGATCGAAATCATCGCGCCCGTGACAGGCGGATGAAGTGCCCCACCCCCTCATGACCCTGCCCACTCAAGACCCCCTGGTGCTTTACGGCGAAACGTTCGCCAGCCGGCTGATGCTCGGTACCGCCCGCTACCCTTCACCGCTGGTGCTCGAGAACGCCGTCCGGCGTGCCCGGCCCTGCATGCTCACCGCTTCCCTGCGTCGTCAGGGTGCCGGCGGGCTGGATGCCTCCCAAGGCATCTGGCCGCTGCTGCAAAACATGCAGGTGCCGGTGTTGCCCAACACCGCGGGCTGCCACAGCTTGCAGGAGGCGATCACCACCGCCGAAATGGCGCGGGAAGTCTTCGAGACGCCCTGGATCAAGCTGGAGCTGATCGGTGACGACTACACCCTTCAACCGGACACCCTGAACATGGTGGCGGCAGCGGAGCAACTGATCCAGCGCGGCTTCAAGGTGCTGCCTTACACCACCGACGACCTGGTGCTCTGCCAGCGCCTGGTGGACGTGGGCTCCCAGGCGGACATGCCAAGGGCGGCCCCGATCGGCACCGGCAAGGGCCCCATCAACCCCTACGCGCTGCGCACCCTGCGGGAACGCCTGAGTGTGCCGCTGATCGTGGACGCCGGGCTGGGCCTGCCGTCGCACGCCTGTCAGGTGATGGAATGGGGCTTTGATGCCGTGCTGCTGAACACCGCCGTTGCCCTGTCGCAAGACCCGGTGACCATGGCCGGGGCTTTTGCCGACGCCGTGAACGCCGGCCGTCACGCCTTTCTGGCCGGTGCCATGATCCCGCAAGACAGCGCCCAACCCAGCACCCCCGTGCTGGGCACCCCCTTCTGGCATCACCACTGACAGGCTGCGCATGAGCAACGAATCGAATGCGGTGCAACGCATGCAGGCCATCGTGGAGCGGCACGCAGCGCTGGGCCTGCCCTCGAACACCGAATCCCATGCCCTGCCCGCCCACGACACCCCGGCCGCCATCGCCTACGCCGCCGCGCGGCGGCTGGGCTTCATACCCGCCGATGCCGACTGCGTGGCGCAGGCCTGGCAACGGCAATCGGACCGAACCGGACACTTCGACGTCAACGCCTGGCCGGTTGAGGCGCCCGACTTCGGACTGTCGCCCGAAGCCCAGTCACCCGGGTTTGCACCCGCCCCCCACTCACTGGGGGTGTATGCCGTGCTGCCCACGGCCGAATGGGTCGGACGCATGGCCAGGGCAGGTTTGCGCACCGTGCAGTTGCGCTTCAAGTCGGCAGACCCCCAGGCGGTGGCGAATGAAATCCGCGCGGCCATCGCGGCCGTGGCGGGCACCGGCGCGCACCTGTACATCAACGACCACTGGCAGGCCGCCATCGAAGCCGGGGCGTACGGGGTGCATCTGGGTCAGGAAGACCTGGATCGTCTCTCGGCCCATGACCTGCAGCGACTGCGTGCGAGCGGACTGCGCCTCGGCGTGAGCACCCATGGCTATGCCGAAATGCTCAGGGCCGA
Organism: uncultured Tepidimonas sp.; assembly: GCA_964516635.1. Classification (GTDB taxonomy): domain Bacteria; phylum Pseudomonadota; class Gammaproteobacteria; order Burkholderiales; family Burkholderiaceae_C; genus CAZEZY01. Next base: position 5,234 of record CAZEZY010000144.1, read on the forward strand.
AGCAGTCAACCCCAGTTACGTGGCGCTGGGTGCCGTGTTTCCCACCACGCTCAAGGCCATGCCCACGCCGCCCCAAGGGCTGGGCCGGCTGGGCGTGTATGCCCGTCTGCTCCGGCACCGCCCGCTGGTGGCCATTGGTGGCATCACCCCGGAACACCTGCCCGCCATCGCCCAGACCGGTGTCGGATCGTTTGCCGTGGTTCGGGCCATCACCGGTGTGGAAGAGCCAGAATCGACAGCGGCGGCCCTGGTACAGGCATGGGCCAATGCCCAGCCAGGGGACTGGAAATGACGCTCAAAACCGCTATATAATTTGAGGCT
>CAZEZY010000145.1:0-5493 GCA_964516635.1 uncultured Tepidimonas sp.
GCGCAGGTTGTCGGCAAACACCTGAATGGCGACTTTTTCGGCCTCTTCGCGCAGGCGGGCAAACAGGTCGCGCTCGGTGGACAGGCCGAGCTTGACGCGCCACGTCCAGCCCACGCACTTGCGGATGAGGTCGTCTGCCGGGCGGCCCTGGTGGCTCCAGCCCAGGTGGCGGGCGATGCGGCCTTCAGCCAGCGAGGGCACAGCGGTGGGCTGGGTACCCGTTTTCGCGCTGTCAGGCATTTCCGGCTCGGGCACCACCAGCTTGACGTCCAGGATTTCGAGCGCGCGACCGCGGAAAACAGCCAGGGCGCGGTGCGATGGGATGCGGCTGATGGGTTCTTCGTGGTCGAAGTAGTCGCGGAACTTGGCCACGTCCGGGTCGTTCTCGTTCTTGCCATCGAGCTTCTTGCTCTGCAGCAGGCCTTCCTGCCACAGCCATTCGCGCAGCGCCTGAACGAGCAAGGCGTCCTCGGCCCAGCGCTCGCTCAGAATGTCCCGCACCCCATCCAGCACGGCGGCCACGGTGGTGAAGTCGCTGCCATCTTCGCCTTTGTCGGCCTTCACATAGGCTTGGGCTTCGTCCGCAGGCACGCGGGTCGGTTGTGCGAACAGCAGGTCGGCCAGGGGTTCGATGCCGTTTTCCCGGGCGATCATGCCTTTGGTGCGACGCTTGGGCTTGTAGGGCAGGTAGAGGTCTTCCAGCTCCTGCTTGGTGGGTGCGGCCTCGATGGCAGCACGCAATTCGGGCGTGAGTTTGCCCTGCTCTTCGATGCTCTTGAGCACGGCGACGCGGCGGCCCTCGAGCTCGCGCAGGTAACCCAGACGTTGATCCAGTTCGCGCAACTGGATGTCGTCCAGCCCGCCGGTGACTTCCTTGCGATAACGGGCAATGAAAGGCACGGTGGCGCCACCGTCCAGCAGCGTGACAGCCGCCTCGACCTGACGAGTGGCAACGTTCAGTTCCTGCGCGATCTGCGCGATGATGTTGGGCATGCGATGAATGCAGAAGCCGACCCGAAGGTCGGCCTCATGGTTGTGGTCAATGGTTCAAGTTTGCCAGAAAAGGGCGATGGGCCGCCCGCACAACCCTCAGGCACTTCGCAGTGCCGCCCTCAACTGCTCGCCCACCTCGGATCGCTCGGCAAACGGATCAGGGGGATTGTGTCCGTCCGCGATCGCCTCCATTCGGGTGCGCACGCTGCTCAGGGCTTTCGGGTGGCTGTAGATGTAGAACTGGCCGGCTTCCATGGCCTCGAACACGCGGGCGGCCACTTCGGCGGCCGTGATCTTGCCGCTGCTGACGGCCTTGTCGCTCATGGCCTGGCCGATCAGCTGGCTTTTCGTGGGCCGGGCGGCGGCGAGGTCGCCGGGGCGGTTGCGATGACTCTGGCTGATCCCCGTGGGCACAAAATACGGACACAGCACGCTGGCGCCGACCTGGTCGGTCACCAGGGCCAGGTCCTGATACAGGGTTTCGGTCAGCGCCACCACGGCATGCTTGCTCACGTTGTACACCCCCATGTTGGGGGGGGTGAGCAGGCCGGCCATGCTGGCGGTGTTGACGATGTGGCCCCGGTAGGCCGGATCGGCCTGGGTGGCCGCGAGCATCATGGGCGTGAACACACGCACGCCGTGCACCACGCCCCACAGGTTCACCCCCAGCACCCATTGCCAGTCGGCCACGGTGTTTTCCCAGATCAGCCCGCCAGCCGCCACCCCGGCGTTGTTGAACACGAAATGGGGCGCACCAAAGCGTTGCTGAACGGCCTGCCCCAGCTCATCCATGGCCTCGGCATGGGACACGTCCACTTGGCGGGCCATCACCGTCGCGCCAGCGGCCTCCAGTTCGGTACGGGCACGGTCGAGTGCATCGGGCTGCACGTCCACCAGCACCACATTCATGCCTCTGGCGGCTGCGATGCGGGCGGCTTCCAGACCAAAGCCGGAGCCTGCGCCCGTGATCACAGCGGTTTTGCCTGGCCAGTCGTGGATCATGGGTGTGCCCTCAGACCAGCTTGACCAGTTGCTTGCCGAAGTTGCGCCCCTTCAGCAGGCCCAGAAAGGCCTCGGGGGCCGATTCGATGCCTTGCGCCACGGTTTCGCGTGGTCGGAACTTGCCTGAACCCACCAGGCCACCCAGTTCGGCCAGGGCCTGGGGCCAGTCCTCCATGTGCTCGCTCACGATGAAGCCCTCCACCCGCATCCGGTTGATGAGGATCAGGGACGGGTTGGTCATGGGCAGGGGTTGTCCGTCATAGCCGGCGATCATGCCGCACACCGCGATCCGGGAAAACGCGTTGCAGCGCAGCATCACGGCATCCAGCACCATGCCGCCCACGTTCTCGAAATGGCCGTCAATGCCCTGTGGGCAGACCTGCTTCAAGGCCCGGGCCAGCGACAGGTAGTCCTGGTGCTGCCGGTAGTCGATGCAGTCGTCGAAGCCGAGTTCGCTCTTGACGTAAGCGCACTTGTCCGGCCCGCCGGCCATGCCCACCACGCGGCAACCCCGCGCCTTGGCGAGCGCGCCCACGGCACTGCCCACGGCCCCGCTGGCGGCACTCACGGTCACGGTCTGGCCGGGCTTCGGATCGATGATCTTCACCAGCCCGTACCAGGCCGTCACCCCCGGCATGCCCACCGCGCCGAGGTAGTGACTCAATGGCACCTGGGTGGTGTCCACCTTGCGCAGGGCGCCGGGTTGCGAGGCGTCCACCACGCTGTACTGCTGCCAGCCACCCATGCCCACCACCCCATCGCCAGGCGCGAACCGGGGATGCCGGCTCTCGACCACCTCGCCCACGGTGCCACCGATCATCACTTCGCCCAGCGGTTGCGGTGCGGCGTAGCTCTTGCTGTCGTTCATGCGGCCGCGCATGTACGGGTCCAGGCTCAGGTAATGGTGGCGCACCAGCACCTGGCCATCGGCCAGTGCGGGGGTGTCCACGGTTTCCAGCTTGAAGTTGCTCAGGCTGGCTTCGCCGTGGGGGCGGTTGTCCAGCACGATGCGGGTATTGCTTGGCATGAGGTCTCCTGTGCTTGTGGTGAATGGGGGGTGGACCCGTGGGTCAGTCGGTGGATATGCCGCCAGCGGGATCGTTGTCAGGACGATTGAGATCGTGCACCCCCCGGCTGCCGACCGGCAGGCGTTTCACGTACTTGAAGGTGCCGGTGGCGTGGGCACAGAGGCGGCCATCGGCGTCAAACACCTGGCCCTCTGTGAAGGCCATGGTCGCCGTGCGATGCAACAGCTTGCCGTGCGCCCGTTGCCGACCTTGGGCGGCCTGCATGAAACTGGTTTTCATCTCGATGGTCACGGCGCCCATGTCGGGTTGCACGCTTCGAGCGGCATGGGCCATGACCACATCCAGCAGTGTCATGGTGGCACCGCCGTGGACCACGTTGAACGAATTCAGGTGCTCTGGGGCCGGATCGAAGGTGATTTCGGCCTCGCCACCCGCCCATTTCTGCAGTTCAAAACCCAGGTGCTCGACAAAGGGAATGGTGACCTGAAATTTCACTCAGCCTCCGGTGATGATGCTCACACCACCGTCCACCGCCAGCCACTGGCCGGTGATGTGCTTGCCGGCGTCCGACGCGTACAGGAGGGTCAGGCCCTTGAGGTCTTCGTCGTCGCCCAGACGGCCCAGCGGCGCGTGGTTCGCGAGTCGCTCCTCGCCCAGGGCCTCCAGCGTGCCTTTGGTCATCTTGCTGGGGAAAAAACCCGGGCAGATGGCATTCACGCGGATACCGTATGGACCCCATTCGGCCGCCAGCGCACGGGTGAAGTTGATCACCGCACCTTTGGAGGTGTTGTAGGCGATGGTGTTCATGCCACGCGGGTTGCCCCCGAGCCCGGCAATGGAGGCGATGTTGATGATGCTGCCCTTGCGCTTCGCGATCAGGTGGTGTTTGGCCAGGTACTGGCTCAGGATGAAATAGCCTCGCACGTTGAGGTTCATCACCTTGTCCCATGCCTCGACCGGGTGGTCTTCGGCGGGCGCGCCCCAGGCGGCTCCGGCGTTGTTCACGAGGATGTCAACGCTGCCCATGCGCTGCAAGGTCTCGCTGGCCAGCCGGTGAATATCCGCCTCCTGGGCGCAATCGGCAGCGATCCATTGCGCGTCGATGCCGGCGGCCTTGAGCTGCGCCACCGCCGCTTCGAGTTCGTCGGCTTTGCGGGCCGAGACGAGCACGCGGGCACCCGCCTCGCCCAGTGCGTGGGCCATCTGCAGGCCCAGCCCGCGCGAGCCACCGGTCACCAGGGCCACCTGGCCCTGGAGGTCAAACAGTTGCTGGATGGTTCGTGTCATGGGTTCTCCTAGGGTGGGCCAGAGGCCCGGTTCAGAATGCCTCTTCGGGCAGCTCGGCACAAGTCATGTCGCGGGCGCTCACCACCTGCAACCAGGCGCCGATCTTGGGCAATTCGTAATGGTAAAAAAAACGGCAGGCGGCCAGCCGCCCCAGTTGCGCCGCCGTCGCGGGGGCCTGGAGGGACGCCAGTGACACGTCGAGCCAGATCCACGCCAGCACCGTGTGTCCGAACGCCTGCATGTAGGGCACGGCATTGGCCAGCGCCTCGGTGGGCTGACCTGTTGCCCACGCGGCCTTCGTGGCCGCGCCCACCTGTTGCAGCGCCTGGGCCAGGGCGTTGGCATGCAAGGCCAGCGCCGGTTGCTGGATGGCCCGCTCGATGGTGCCCTGCATCCGCGCGGCCAGCAACTGCAGGCCCTTGCCGTTTTCCATCAGCACCTTGCGCGCCAGCAGGTCCATGGCCTGGATGCCGTGGGTGCCCTCGTGGATCATGTTCAGGCGATTGTCACGCCAGTACTGCTCCACGGGAAAATCGCGCGTGTAGCCGTAACCACCGTGGATCTGGATGGCCAGGCTATTGGCCTCCAGACACCACTCGCTGGGGAAGCTCTTGACGATGGGCGTGAGGACTTCGAGCAGCAGCCGCGCCCCATCGGCGTCTTCGGGCGAGCCGGTGTGCTGCTCGTCCACCAGACGAGCGCAGTACAGGGCGAGCGCCAGGGCTCCTTCGCTGTAGGCCTTTTGCGCCAGAAGCATGCGTTTGATGTCGGCGTGTTCGATGATGCGTACCTGCGGCTGACTCGCATCCTTGCCCCCGGCCCCGGTGGGTCGCCCTTGCGGCCGGTTTTTGGCGTAGTCGAGGCTCGCGTAGTAACCGGCCATGCCCAACATGGTGGCGGCCATGCCCACGCCGATGCGGGCTTCATTCATCATGTGGAACATGCAGCGAAGGCCTTCGCCGGGCTTGCCGACGAGGTAGCCCACGGCACCGTCACCACCTCGAACCGGGTACTTGCCCTCGCCAAAGTTCAAAAGTGTGTTGGTCGTACCGCGCCAACCGCATTTGTGGTTCAGGCCTGCCAGGGCCACATCGTTGCGCTCGCCCGTGAGTTGACCGTTCGTGTCCACCAGCTTCTTGGGCACGATGAACAGCGAGATGCCCTTGACACCCGGCACCAGCTG
>CAZEZY010000146.1:0-5485 GCA_964516635.1 uncultured Tepidimonas sp.
CGGCTTCATCGGCAACCGCATGATCGAGCAGTACAGCCGCCAGGCCGGTTTCCTGCTGGAAGAAGGCTGCACCCCGGCGCAGGTGGACAAGGCGGTCGAGAAGTTCGGTTTTGCCATGGGTCCGTTTCGCATGGGCGACCTCGCCGGTAACGACATCGGCTGGTTCATCCGCAAGCGCCGGTACGTGGAAAAGCCCCACCTGCGCTACAGCAAGACGGCCGACCTGCTGTGCGAAATGGGCCGCTACGGCCAGAAAACCGGTGCCGGCTGGTACGACTACGCGCCCGGCAAGCGGGATGCCATCCCCAGTCAGGTGGTGGTCGACATGATCGAGCAGCACCGCAAAGACCTCGGCATTACCCCGCGCAAGATCAGCGACGAGGAGATCGTGCAGCGGCTGGTGTATTCGCTGGTGAACGAGGCCGCGCACCTGCTGGAAGAGGGCATTGCCAGCCGCCCGAGCGACATCGACATGGTCTACCTGACCGGTTACGGCTTCCCCATCCACCGCGGTGGCCCGATGCACTACGCCGATTTCACCGGCCTCTTCAACGTGGCCGAAGCCATGAAGCGCTTCGCCAGGAACCCGCACGACGACGCCAGCTTCTGGCAGCCGGCCCCGCTCATCCAGCGCCTGATCACCGAAGGCAAGACCTTCGCCGATCTCAACCGCTGAAGCCCCAGAAGAACACGGAGATCCCGCCATGACCCAAGCTGTGATCGTATCGACCGCACGCACCCCGCTGGCCAAGAGCTGGAAGGGCGCCTTCAACATGACCCACGGCGCCACCCTGGGGGGCCACGCAGCCCAGCACGCGATTGCCCGTGCCGGCATCGACGCCGCGGAGGTCGAAGACGTGATCATGGGATGCGCCAACCCCGAAGGCGCGACCGGCATGAACATCGCCCGCCAGATCGCACTGGCTGCCGGCTGCCCCATCACCACCTCGGGCCTGACCGTCAACCGGTTTTGCTCGTCGGGCCTGCAGACCATTGCCCTGGCCGCGCAGCGCATCATCGCTGGTGAAGGCGAGGTGTACGTGGCCGGTGGGGTGGAGAGCATTTCCTGCGTCCAGCAGGAGATGAACATGCACATGGCCTTCGACCTCACGCTGCAAAAGAAGAAACCCGAGATCTACTGGACCATGCTGCAGACCGCCGAACAGGTGGCCAAGCGCTACGGCATCACCCGCGACGCCATGGACGAATACGGTGCGGCCAGCCAGCAGAAGGCCTGCGCGGCCCAGGCCGCCGGGTGGCTGGACGCCGAAATCGCGCCCATCACCGTGACCATGGGCGTGGCCGACAAAACGATGGGGCTGATCACCAAGCAGGTGACGGTCAGCAAGGACGAAGGCACCCGCGAGGGCACGACCCAGGAAGGCATCAGCGGCATCCGCCCGGCGCTGCCGGGTGGGGTCATCAGCGCCGGCAACGCCAGCCAGTTCAGTGACGGCGCCGGCGCCTGCGTGGTGGTGGGTGAAGACTATGCGTCCAGGCACAACCTGCAGCCGCTGGGGCGCTTCCTGGGCTTTGCGGTGGCCGGCTGCGAGCCCGACGAAATGGGCATCGGCCCGGTGTTTGCGGTGCCCAAGGTGCTCAAGAAGCTGGGCCTCACGGTGGACGACATCGATCTGTGGGAACTGAACGAGGCCTTTGCCGTGCAGGTGATGTACTGCCGCGACCAGTTGGGCATCCCCAATGACCGGCTCAACGTGAACGGCGGTGCGATTGCGCTGGGCCACCCGTATGGCGTCAGCGGCCAGCGGTTGACAGGCCATGCCCTGATCGAAGGCAAGCGCCGGGGAGCCAAGCGGGTGTGCGTGACCATGTGCATCGGTGGTGGCATGGGCGCGGCCGGCGTGTTCGAGGTGCTGTGACGGAGCGACCATGAGCCTGCGCCCCACCGTCGATTTCCTGTTGTACGACTGGCTGGGTGCGCAGACTCTCAGTGAGCGTGAGCGCTTTGCCGACCACAGCCGCGAGACCTTTGATGCGGTGCTGGACACTTGCGAGCGGATGGCCCGCGAGAAGTACGCGCCGTTCAATCGTCTGGTGGACACCCAAGAGCCGCACTTCGATGGCGAGCAGGTGATCCTGCCCCAGGCCACGAAAGACGCGTGGGACGCCTATGCCCAGTCTGGCATGCTGAGTGCGGCGCAGGACCACGCCATCGGCGGGATGCAACTGCCCTACACCGTGGAGGCGGCAGGCAACGCCTTTTTTGCCATGGCCTCGGTCAGCATCGGGGCCGGCATGCTCACGGTCGGCAACGCCAATCTGCTGATGGCCCATGGCTCGCCGTTGCAACGCGAGGTGTTTGCGCTCAACGAGTTCAGTGGCCGGTTTTCCGGGACGATGTGCCTGAGCGAGCCCCAGGCGGGTTCGTCCTTGAGCGACGTGGCCACGCGCGCCACACCCGACGGCGAAGGTTTCGAGGCCGATCCCCTGGGGCCCCGCTACCGCCTGCGCGGCAACAAGATGTGGATTTCGGCCGGCGAGCACGAGCTGACCGAGAACATCATCCACCTGGTGCTGGCCAAGATTCCGGGCCCCGATGGCAAGCTGCCACCCGGTGTGAAGGGCATCTCGCTGTTCATCGTGCCCAAGAAGCTGGTGGACACCCAGGGCCAGCTGACGGGCGTCCGCAACGACGTGACGCTCGCGGGCTTGAACCACAAATGCGGCTGGCGCGGCACCACCAACACGTTGCTCAACTTTGGCGAAGGCAGGTTTCCGGTCGAGGGCCGTGCCGGTGCGGTCGGTTACCTGGTGGGTGAGCCCGGCAAGGGCCTGGGCTGCATGTTCCACATGATGAACGAGGCCCGCATTGGCGTGGGCATGGCCGCCACCATGCTGGGCATGGCCGGTTATTACGCCAGCCTCGACTACGCCAAGAACCGCCCACAAGGCCGTCCCACCGGGGCAGGGGGCAAGGACGCGAGCCAACCCCAGGTGCGCATCATCGAACACGCTGACATCAAGCGCATGCTTTTGGCGCAGAAGGCCTACAGCGAAGGCGCTTTGGCACTCGCGCTGTACTGCGCACGATTGGTGGACGAGCAGCACACCGGAACAGCCGATGACGCCGATGTGGCGCGTTTGCTGCTCGAAGTCCTGACACCGATCGCCAAGAGCTTCCCGAGTGAGTGGTGCCTGGAAGCCAACAGCCTGGCCATCCAGATCCACGGTGGTTATGGCTACACCCGTGACTTCCCGGTCGAGCAGTATTGGCGAGACAACCGCTTGAACATGATCCACGAAGGCACGCACGGCATCCAGGCCATGGACTTGCTCGGCCGCAAGGTGCTGATGGAAAACGGCCGGGGTCTGCAGTTGCTGGCCGAACGCATGCTGGCCACTGCCGCCAAGGCGGAAGCGGCTTGGGCCGCAGAGGCGGCGGCCTTGCGTGATGCCTTGAAGCAAGTGGGCGAAGCCACGCAACAAGCCTGGGCGGGCGCAGAACCTGCCCAAGCGCTGGCCAACGCCGTGCCTTACATGCAGGCGTTTGGCCACACCGTGATCGCCTGGATTTGGCTCGACGTGGCCTGCAGCGCAGCCAGTGACCACCGTCCCGCAGCGCAAGGCCGCAGAGCCGCTTGCCGCTATTTCTTCCGCTACGAACTGCCCAAGATTGGCGCTTGGCTGAACGTGGTCAAAAGCCGTGACCCGACCTGCGCCGACCTGCCCGAGGAGGCGTTTTGATGATCCGCCACATCGTGATGTGGAACCTCCACGAACAGGCTGAAGGTGCCGACAAGGCCACCAACTTGGCCAAGGCCCAAGCCCTGCTGCTGTCCTGCGCCCAGGTGGTGCCCGGTATCCGTGCTTTCGAGGTCGCCACCGCCACCCCCGGCATGGACTGCACGAATGATTTGGTGTTGCACATGCTGCTCGATGACGCGCAGGTGCTAGCGGCTTACCAGAATCACCCCGATCATGTCGCCATCAAACCCTTCATGAAAGCGGTCGTGAAAGAGCGCCTCTGCATGGACTACATCGTTGAATAACAGGAGTACGAGATGGCACGCACCATTCAGCAACTTTTTGACCTGACGGGCCAAGTCGCCCTGGTCACGGGGGGCTCACGCGGTCTGGGCCTGCAAATGGCCCACGCATTGGGCGAGGCGGGCGCGAAGATCATGCTCAGCTCCCGCAAAGCCGCCGACCTGGAAGCTGCTGCTGGCGAGTTGCAGGCCGCAGGCATCGATGCCCGCTGGATCGCTGCCGACTGTGGCAAGGAAGACGACATCCGCCGCCTGGCTGCCGAGACCATGGAGCGCATGGGCCCGATCGACATCCTGGTCAACAACGCGGGGGCTACCTGGGGAGCACCTGCCGAAGACCACCCGGTCGAAGCCTGGGACAAGGTCATGAACCTCAATGTGCGTGGCTATTTCATCCTTTCGCAGGAAGTGGCCAAGCGCAGCATGATCCCGCGCGGCAAAGGCCGTATCCTGAACGTGGCGTCCATTGCCGGTCTGGCGGGCAACCCGTCCGAGATGAAGACCATCGCCTACAACACGTCCAAAGGTGCCGTGATCAACTTCACCCGCGCCCTGGCGGGCGAGTGGGGCGAGCACGGCATCACCGTCAATGCGATTTGCCCGGGCTTTTTTCCCAGCAAGATGACTTATGGACTGCTGGAAAAGCTGGGCGCAGACAAGATGGCTGCGGGCGCACCCCTGCGTCGACTTGGGGACGACGAGGACCTCAAGGGGCTGGCCGTGTTGTTCGCTTCGGATGCGGGCAAACACATCACGGGCCAATGGTTGGCGGTCGACGGTGGCGTCAGCGCCATCATCGGCGGCTGATCAGAAGGTATCAGCGCATGAGCATCCCTTTTGGTGCCCACATTCCTTTTGTCGAACACCTGGGCTTCACGCTGGAAAAATTCGAAGGTGGTGAATCCGAGTTGCATTTCGCACCGCGTTCCGAACACCTGAATTCCTTTGACGTCACGCACGGCGGCGCCGTCATGACCTTTCTTGATGTGATCATGGCCACGGCTGCACGCAGCGTCGACCAAGACATGGGCGTGGTCACCATCGAAATGAAGACCACCTTCATGCGACCCGCCAAAGTGCCTGCAGGTCAGGCCCTGGTCGGCAAAGGCCAATTGCAACACCGCACGCGCAGCATGGCTTTCACCGAGGGCCGTGTTTTTGATGCCCAAGGCCAGTTGTGCGCACTGGCCACCGGCACTTTCAAGTACGTGAGCCGCCGCGAATCACCCTCTCTTTCAACCGATTGACCCTTTCACATTCAACGGAGACTTTCATGACCATCAACCACCGCATCGTTCTGGACAACCGTCCTCAAGGTGAAGCCACCACCAGCAACTTCAAAATGGTCGAGCTGCCGCTGCCTGAACTCCAAGATGGCCAGGTCCTGGTTTGCCACCATTACCTGAGCCTGGATCCTTACATGCGCGGCCGCATGAACGAGAGCAAAAGCTACGCCCAGCCTCAGCCGCTGGGCGAGG
>CAZEZY010000147.1:0-5390 GCA_964516635.1 uncultured Tepidimonas sp.
TGACCGATGAGCCATTTCTGAACCGGACAAGCTTGTCCAATCCCTTCATCGGACAGGCAGATTGATCCACCTGCCGATCGCTTCATCCCAGCGGCTGACCGGAAAACAGCTGCCAGCCCCAGAAGCCCCACACCACCAGCAGGAGCAGGATGGCCAGCCACCGGTGGTTGTGCTTCACCGGGCTGGGGCCATGGCCAGGCAGGCGACCCGTGATCATGGGCATCGCCTGATTCTGGCGACGGAGCTGGCTGAGCAGGGCAATGAGTCCGATGTGGGCCAGCACCAGGGCCAGCGTGGCATTGGCCGAGAGTTCGTGCAGTTCTTCCAGCCATTCGCCTCCCATCCCCGCGCCCCAGTCGTTGTAGGTGGCATAGCCGGTCAACGTGAGCGGCCACACGAGCAGGAGGATGAGCCCGATGGCGAGCGCCATGCCGGCGTGAGGCCCCTGTTTCCAGACCGATGTCTCCAGCCCTCGGGTAGACCACAGGTGGCGCGGCCACTGCAGGGCCCCTTTGAGCTTGCGCCAGAGCACCGACAAGCGGACCTGACGAGGCCCGAGCCAGCCGTACAGCAGCCGGAAGCCCAACAGGCCCGCGAAGGTATACCCCAGGGTGACATGGATCAAACGCCAGTACTCGCTTTCTGCCGTCAGATACGCACCCACAAAACTGAGTGCAAACAGGGCGTGAAAAACGCGGGTGGGAGCATCGGTCACGAGCCGTCCCGGGGAAGCCAGGGGCGACTGGGCCCGGCTGGCAGGAACCGTGTTCAGGGTGGTGGAAGGGGGGGTCATCATGGGCTCCTGGGGATTCAGTTGTTCCAGGGACGTTGCTGACGGGCCGTCAGCCCCGCCGGCATGCGCAGGCGGTCGTCATCGAACCGTCCCTGGTCAGCCCCGGTGTGGCAGGCCGCACAGTTGGCCGGACTTTTCACACTGGGCAAGGCCATGACCTGGGGGTCGATCTCGCGGTGCTTGCGTTCGAACCAGGCCGACCGGGTGATGCGGTCCTCGGGAGGTTGTTCAGACACCCGCTTGTAAGTGCCCGCGTGAGCCTGTAACCAGCCGGACAGCTGCTGAACCGTGGCCGGGTCGAGAGAGGCATCGGTGCCATGGTGCTGGTCAAGCCCCGACATGAGCCGTTTCCAGGATGCGGCTGGCAGCATCCCGGGCGGGTACGCCGTGTGACAGGCGGCGCATTCCTGGGTATAGGCCTGGGGAACGACACGTGGCATGAGCGGGCCGCTGTCGGCCAGGGCGTTCAGGGCCGGCAACAGAACCACGAGGCCACTCACCAGGGCTCGTGTGTACAGGTATGGACGGGATGGAAAGATCATGGAATGGCTCCGATAGGGGTGTGGATTCAGCGAACCTGCAGCAGATAGGCCAGGACATCGGCTTTTTCGGCGGGGGTGCATTCCCGAGACAGGACATCCGAGCAGTTGCGCTTGAACCACTTGTCGACCTTGGCCGTGTCCGTGAAGACCTGGGTGTTGAACGCAGGCGCGAGAGGCGCAAGGGCCTTGCCGGTGCGGGCATGCTTGCCTTGGGTGCTGGGTGGCGCGCCATGGCAGGTGGCGCAAGACCACTCGCGGCCGTGTCGGGCCTCGAAAAAGCGCTGACCTCGAGCGGCGTCACCGGGCTGACCCGCCGCAGCGCTCCAATGGGCGAGTTGTTGGGCGGGGGTCGTGTCGGCAGCGTAGGACCCCGAAGCGGCACAGGCAATGGCCAGCATCAGACTGACAGACAGGTGAGCACGTGGGCGCATGTTCAGACTCCGTTGTGTTGACATGGACCGAGTCTGCGCCGTGCCACCTGAACCTTTTCTGAAGGCGCTGTTCATCGGAGGTTCAGGTTGTCTGGGGCATGCTGCCGGCATGAAAACGTTGCTGCTGTTGGCTTTCCTGGCGGGTGTGGTCGTGACCCCGACCCTCCGTGCCGATGACGATCACAACCGGGCGCGCAGCGCCGTGATGGCGGGTGACATCCTGCCTTTGAAGCAGATCCTGGAGCGGGTGGGTGCTGAACGCCCCGGACAGGTGCTCGAGGTGGAACTGGAGCGCTCGCGCGATGCGTGGGTGTATGAAATCCAACTGCTGCAACCGGATGGCCGTCGGGTCAAGCTGGAAGTCGATGCCCGAAATGGCCAGATCCTGCGGGAACGGATGCGCGACCGCGAGCACCGCTGATAACCTACGGCCATGAGACTGTTGCTTGTGGAAGACGAACCATCGCTGCGCCAGCAGCTGCTCGGCGCACTCGAAACGACCGGTTACGCGGTCGATTCGGCCGACAACGGGAAGGATGCCTGGTTTCTGGGTGACACGAACCCTTACGACGTGGTGGTACTTGACCTCGGGCTGCCGGTGATGGACGGGATCACGGTGCTGAAACGCTGGCGTCAGTCAGGCCGGCAGATGCCCGTGATGATCCTGACGGCGCGCGACAGCTGGAGCGACAAGGTGGCCGGGATCGATGCCGGGGCCGACGATTACCTGGCCAAACCCTTCCACATGGAGGAGTTGCTCGCCAGGCTCAGGGCCTTGATCCGGCGACAGCAAGGGCATGCATCGGCGGTGCTGTCCTGCGGACCCATCGAGCTTGACACCAGGACTGGCCGGGTAACCCGGGACGGCGCAACCGTCACCCTCACCAGTCACGAGTACCGCGTGCTGGCCTACCTGATGCATCGACCTGGTTGCGTGGTGACCCGGACGGAGCTGACCGAACACATTTATGCGCAGGACTTTGATCGCGACTCCAACACCATCGAGGTGTTCATAGGCCGACTGCGCAAGAAACTGTCACCGGACCTGATCGAAACCGTCCGAGGACTGGGTTACCGGCTGGTGCCGCCATGAGCGCGTGGACCCGCTCGTTGCGACTTCGCGTCGGGGTGATCACGCTGATCACACTGAGCTTGGCCCTGGTCGCGGCCCACTGGTGGCTGAGCGAACAGTTCAGCAAGCATCTGACGCGTCAATTCGACCAGGCATTGAGCTGGCAACTCGATCAGGTGACCGCCCGGCTTGTGTTTGACGAGACAGGACAACCGTCTGTGCCGGCCGGCGCACTGTCTGATCCTCGATGGAACAAGCCTTATTCCGGGTTGTACTGGCAGATCGACCGGCTGGACGTGGGCCTCGAAGGCCGGCAGGGGGTGCTGCGCTCCCGATCGCTCTGGGATGGATCGCTGTCCCTCGAAGTCGACGCGCTGACGGACCACGACATGCACGCCCATGCCGACACCGGACCCAACGGCGAGACACTGCGAGTGCTGGAACGGACACTGAAAAGCGATGCCTCACCCGGGCAGGCCTGGCGGATCATGGTGGCTTCGGACACCCGTTCCCTCACCACCGCACAGGACGAGTTTCGAGGCGTACTGGCCGCTTCGCTCATGGGGCTGGGCCTGCTGCTGGCGGGGGCTGGATGGGCCCAGTGGTCGGTCGGCCTGGCGCCACTGCGCCGGCTCCAGAATGCCGTGGACGCGGTGCGGCAAGGCGCTTCCCGGCAACTGGAAGGGGACTTCGCCTCCGAGGTACAACCTCTCGTGGACGATTTCAATCAGGTGATCCGGCAGCATGACAACCTGCTGGAACGGGCAAGAGCCCAGGCGGGCAACCTGGCTCACGCCCTGAAAACGCCCCTGGCCGTGATCGGTAACGCCGTCAAATCTGGCCATGTTGAACCGACGGCCGCACTGATCCGGGAACAACTGGCGGTGGCCGAGCGGCAGATCGGTTGGCACATGGCCAGGGCCCGGGCTGCCGGTTCGCTGCGAACGCCCGGGCAGTACACGCCTCTCGGGCCTTTGCTGCAAGGTCTGATGAAAGCCATGGAGAAACTGCACGCCGACCGGCACATCCAAATACAGGTGGAAGGCATGGAGGTACGGCCCTGCTTTGCGGGGGAAGAGCAGGACCTGCGGGAAATGCTGGGGAACCTGCTGGACAACGCCTTCCTGAGCGCCCGACGGACGGTGTGGGTGAATGTGGTCATGCAGGCAGACCATGTGCAGATCACCATTGCGGACGATGGCAAGGGCATCGCGCCCGATCAGCAGCAGATGGTGCTGGAACGCGGCACGCGCCTGGACGAATCGCGACCCGGCAACGGCCTGGGCCTTGCAATCGTGCAGGAACTGGCCACCCTGTATGAGGGTGAGCTGCGTCTGGGGGAACGGGAGGGCGGCGGCCTCAGCGCCACATTGACACTGCCGGCCACCCGAGACTCATGACGGCTTGAAACCTGTCACGCTTTCTGGGCATGGGCCGAACTTGATTTGACCGCTGCCTGCAGACGATAGACTCAAGATAGCCAGCGGTGGACCGCAGCCGCCAGCCAAACACCTGTGCACAACAGCAGGCTCAGCAGCACGGCTGCGCTGCCCAAGTCCTTGGCCCTTTTTGACAATGCATGCCACTCGGGACCCACTCGATCAACCACTGACTCGATGGCCGTGTTCAGCAGTTCGACCACCAATACCAGTACCAGAACCGCGATCAGCAAGGCGGTTTCCACCCAGTTACGACCCAATACCCAGGCGGCCGGCAACAAGACTGCCCCTAGCACGAGTTCCTGTCGGAACGCGGGTTCACGCCAGCCGTCCTGCAAGCCGTTCAATGAATACCGAGTGGCGTGCCATATGCGGGTCAGGCCGCGTCGCTTGGGAGTCGGGGTGAAAGTCATCTGGCAATCGTAACCGTCCGTCATCAGCGGCCAATCAACCCGGCATTGATGCGAATGCCGTCCACTGGAGACCATGAATCCCACCACGTTTGACTTCAAACCCATGAGAGCCTGGCGCCGGATGCTCAAGCTGTCGCTTGTCGATGGCTTTTTCGGCCGGTTCCAATTGATGCTGGCTTCAGGCGTGTGGTTGACTTTGCGGACCCACATGGATGGATATGAAGTGGCTATCCAGTTGACCAGTGCGCCGATGGTCTTCTCGCTGAGCTGGTGGTGGAAAGCATTGCGAACTTCTACATGCCGTGGCAGGAGCCGTGTCACTGGCAGTCTGGGCCTGTCAAGGGGCAGGTCAGGGAAATCTGTCGCTGGCCGACACCCGCTTTTCTCTGAAGTCTTTCCTCGCCAGTCCATCCCCCTGATGTGGATGTCGGTGCTGTGCTTTGCGGGCGCCTTGCTCTAATGGGTTGACCGGCTATGTGGACGTCCTGATGGGCGCTTCGGGATCAGGGCGTCACGAACCGCCTGGTGGGCCCTGATGGGCCTGGTGGTGACCCCATTTGCATGTCTGGGGTCCATGTGTTTCTCATCGGTCTGCACAAGCACGGCGCACGCTGAACGTCTGAGACGCCCTGAACACACGTGCCCTCAGTACTGGCTGCCGGGCAGATCCACCACCAGCCCGTTCAGCGCGGGCGTGAGC
>CAZEZY010000148.1:0-1257 GCA_964516635.1 uncultured Tepidimonas sp.
ACAACTACGCCGTGGGTGCCGACCGCATCCTGATGGTCGCGTCTGACCGCATCAGCGCGTACGACGTGATCATGGGCGAACCCATTCCGGGCAAGGGCGAGTTGCTGACCAAACTCAGCCTGTTCTGGTTTGACCTGCTGGGCCCCACGGGCCAGAACATCTGCCCGATCCACCTCACGGGTGACGACCCCGAGAGCGTGGTGAGCGACGCAGAAAAACCCCTGGTGCGCGGCCGCTCCATGCTGGTCCAGCGCCTCAAGCCGATTCCGGTGGAAGCCGTGGTGCGCGGCTACCTGGCCGGCAGCGGCTGGAAGGAATACCAGGAAAGCCGCAGCGTGTGCGGCGTGCCCCTGCCCGAGGGGCTCCGGAACGCGTCGAAGCTGCCCGCGCCCATCTACACCCCGGCCGCCAAGGCCGAGATGGGCGAGCACGACGAAAACATCACCTTCGAGCAGACGGTGGCCATGATCGGTCCCGACCTGGCCGCTCAGATCCGCGACGTCTCGATTCGCCTCTACGAAGCGGCGGCCGCGTATGCTGCCACCAAGGGCATCATCATCGCCGACACCAAGTTCGAGTTCGGGCTGGACACCGACGGCACCCTGGTGCTGATGGACGAGGTGCTGACGCCCGACAGTTCGCGCTACTGGCCGGCCGACACGTACCCGCAGAGTGTTGCCGAAGGCCGCAACCCACCCAGCTTCGACAAGCAGTTCCTGCGCGACTGGCTGGAAACCGCCCACGTGGACGGCCGCCCCTGGAACAAGACCGCCCCCGCCCCGCGCCTGCCGCGTGAAGTGATCGAACAGACAGCGGCCAAATACCAGGAAGCCCTCAAACGCCTGCTGGGCTGATGGGGCCGACAGGCATTCGTATCTACAATCGAGTCATGTTCAGGTCTCGTGCCACCCGTCGCTTCACCACATGGCTTGCCATGTGGGCGATGGCATTGGGGGCACTGTTGCCCGTCCTGTCGCAAGCGGCGGTTCGCCTGACCGACCAGGCAGACTGGGTCGAGATCTGCACAGCCACGGGCATGGCCTGGGTGCATACCGAATCAGGTCAGTTGGCCGACTCGCCACCCGACGATTCCATGGTTTCGGCCATGTCAGGGTGTGGCTGGTGCCTCATGCACGGGGGGGCCACAGGCCTGCCACCGTCTCATGGGCCCACTTTCTCGGCCCCGACGGGATCCGCAGCAGCCCTATCGGCTCTGGACACCCGGCTGGTGGCCCACAGGGGCTGGCCTTCGGCCCT
>CAZEZY010000148.1:1357-5389 GCA_964516635.1 uncultured Tepidimonas sp.
TTGCATGAAACACCTCGTTATCGCCGCCATGATGGCCCTGACCAGCACGGCATGGGCACAGTCCACCGTGAAGGTGGAAGACGCCTGGGTGCGTGGCACCGTTGCGCAGCAGAAAGCCACCGGCGCTTTCATGCGCCTCACCCCATCTGCGAATGCACGGCTGGTGGAAGCCAGTTCACCCGTGGCCGGCGTGACCGAAATTCACGAAATGGCCATGGACAAAGACGTGATGAAGATGCGCCGGATACCAGGACTGGACCTGCCTGCTGGCCGAACCACCGAACTCAAGCCCGGCGGCTACCACGTGATGCTCATGGACCTGAAGCAACCCCTTCAGGCCGGCCAGCGCGTGCCCATCACCCTGGTGTTCGAAGACGCCAACAAGCTCCGGTTCACTCAGCAGATCGAAGCCCCCATCCAGGCACTGGGGGCCAGTCACGGGGGGCATGGTCATGGCCACGGCGCCAAAGGTGGGCACAAGCACTGACCTGAACAACCATGCGCCTGACGAAGCGGCACCAGCAACTCACCACATGGCTCGCCATGTGGCTGTTGCTGCTGGGCGCTTTGATGCCACTGGGCTCCCAGGCCCTGGCACACCTACAGGGGAACAGTGACTGGATTCAGGTTTGCACCAGCACCGGCATGGTATGGGTCAACCCGAACCATGCCTCTGACGATCAGGCCAGTGCTTCGCCCGACACCGAGGCCGGCGACCTGCACTGCCCCTGGTGTCTGGCCAGTCCCCTGGCCAAGGCGTTGCCCACCGCACAGTCAGCGCCCTGGCCTGTGCGCGCCCATCTGGCCGGCGCCCTCCCACCGCCTCGAGCCCCTCCCTCCACTGACTCCTTCTGGGCCGCCTCTCAGCCCAGGGCTCCTCCACCGCACGTCTGACCCCTTCGAGTTTTCTGGGTCGGGGAATCCCCGCGTGTGTTTCCCATGGATGGAGTCATCTCATGTCTGGTTCTTTCAATTCATCCGGTACCTATGCCAAGGTTGTCCGGCAATCGGTGCTGTTTCATGCTCAGGACAGCGGGCCCGTCTGGCGCCTGCTCAAAGGTTGTCTCCGGCTGGACCGGGTCATGGGCTCGCAAAGGCAACTGGTTCAGCTCGCCTTGCCGGGTGACTGGCTGGGTCTCGAAATGCTCACGGCCGGCCGCTACCAGTTGCAAGCCCAGGCCTTGACCGACTGCGTGGTGGAACAGGCCACGGTGGACATTCATGACAGTCACATCTGGACGCGGGCATGGACACAGCAACAGCAGCGCCATGTCCACATGACCCAGCTTCGCACCGGCAAGGTCGCCGGTCGGGTCGAGCACCTGCTTGAACTGCTGGATCTCTCCGACGTTCAGTCCAGTTCGGCGGGTGGGCACCTTCCCCCGCTCCGAGAAATCGCCGAGGTGGTGGACGCCACCGTGGAAACGGTGTGCCGAACGCTGTCCAAACGGTCTGCCAGCCAACGCCTGGCGCCTTCACTCAAAGGGGCGTTCTTGACCACGCACCTGTCGAAGGTGTGGGCACATGGCCCCTGGACCCAACCCACGGCTGGCATGGCCTGAAAGCAAGGCACATGATCAGGCTCTTGCTGGCCATCTGCGTGCTGGCCGTCCATTTCGCTGGGCATGCGCATGGTTTTCGGGCGGGCGACATCCGCATCGACCACCCCTACGCCACGCCTTCGCGGCCAGGGGTGCAAACCGGTGCCGTGTACTTCCGCAGCCTGGACAACCGGGGGCGCACGGCCGACCGTTTGCTATGGGCCACCACGCCCGTGGCAGAACGCGTCGACATCCACCACATGCACATGGACGGCGACATCATGCGCATGAGGGCCGTGCCCGACCTGGAGCTGCCTGCGAGAACCGTGGTGCGCATGCGCCACAACACACCCAACGGCCACCACCTCATGCTGCTGGACCTCAAGGCCCCGTTGAAAGACGGCGACCGTTTCCCCGTGACCCTGCACTTTGAAAAAGCCGGGTCATCCACGGTGCAGGTGTGGGTGCAAACACCGCGCGATGCCGACCAGCACCACAAGCATTGACCTTGACCTGAATCCAAAAGGAACCCTCATGAAAACCCTTCTCACCCTCTCCGTTGTGGCTTCCGCCGCATGCCTGGCCGCCTGTTCGTCCACGCCTCAAGCCACCACGCTGTCCGTCGCCATTCCCTTCGCGGCCCAGATCAACGGACAGCCTTTCGCCTGTGGGCAGCCCTATGGGCCCATCGGCACCACGGCATCCACCATCACCCCCATGGATTACCGTTTCTACGTGAGCAGCGTGAAGCTGATCGATGCCCAAGGCCGGGCCGTGCCCGTTCAACTGGCCCAGGACGGTGTGTGGCAGCTGGGCGATCTGGCCCTGCTGGATTTCGAAAACGGCCAGGGCCCTTGCCGCAACGGCACGCCAGCGATGAACACCACCGTTCGCGGCACGGTGCCCGCAGGCGATTACCGGGGTATCGAATTCACGCTGGGTGTGCCCTTTCACCAGAACCATGGTGACCCCACCACCGCCCCTGCACCACTGAACAGCACGGCCATGTTCTGGAACTGGCAGGGCGGCTACAAATTCCTCAAGTTCGACACCACCAGCTCCGGCCTGTCGCCTGAAAAACCTGGCGGAGCCAGCGCCCAGGGGCCGGTCACTCGCTATGCGGTGCATCTGGGCAGCACGGGTTGCGCCTCTGCAGGCAGAACGGCGGCGCCCGCCACCCCTTGCGCCAACCCCAACACCGTCACCGTGCGCTTCGACCGATTTGACCTGAGCCAGCACACCATCGTGGCCGATGTGGGCCGCATGCTGGCGGGGGCCAATGTGGACGTGAACGCCCCACAGACCTCACCCGGCTGCATGAGCTTCAGCAAAGACGCCGATTGCCCGCCCGTGATGGCCGCCCTGGGCCTGGCCTACGACGGTACGCCAGCGCCTGCTGCGGGCCAGCAACTGTTCTCGGTTCGCTGATTTCTGGAGGCCGACATGGGGATGTGGGGCAAGCGGATGGTCATGGCTGGGCTGGTGGGCGTGACCACCACGCTGGCTGCCAGCAATTTCGACTGGGGTCTGCCCGCCTGGGTGCCCGAACCGGTGGTGCCAGCCGGCAACCCCATGTCTGCGGCCAAAGTGGAACTGGGGCGCCACCTGTTCTATGACACCCGCCTGTCGGCCAACCAGCAAATGGCCTGCGCCACCTGCCACCACCAGGACAAAGCCTTTACCGATGGGCGGGCCCGGTCGCCAGGCGTCACCGGCGAATCGGCGCCCAGAAACTCGCAGAGCCTGGCGAATGTGGCCTACATGCCGGTGCTGACGTGGGCCAACCCTTTGCTGACGGAACTGGAAGTGCAGGCCCTGATCCCGATCTTTGGCGAACATCCCGTGGAGATGGGAATGGCCGGGCGTGAACAGGCGTTGTTCGAGCGGCTGGGGACAGACGCCCAGTACCAGCAGCTTTTTCGGGCGGCTTTTCCAGAAGAGGCCAGACAGGGTGCTCACGCGCTGTTCTCGCTGTCCACCCTGACCAAGGCACTTGCCGCTTTTCAGCGGACCATGCTGTCCTTCGACAGCCCGTATGACCGCTACCGATACGGGGGGCAGCCCGATGCCATCAGCCCCGCCGCCAAGCGGGGCGAAGAGCTGTTTTTCGGCGAACGCATGGAGTGCTACCACTGCCACGGTGGATTTCTGTTCAACGACAACCTCCGGCACAGCCGTCTGCCGTTTCCCGAACTGGGCTTTCACCACACAGGCCTCTACAACACCGACGGCCGGGGCAGCTACCCCAAGGGGCATGAAGGCTTGCAGGACATCACCGGTCGGGCAGAGGACCACGGCCTGTTCCGCACACCGAGCCTGCGCAACGTGGCGGTGACGGCGCCCTACATGCACGATGGCTCCATGGCCACTTTGCACGACGTGATTCGCCAACACTACGCCGTGGCCGGCCGGGCCACCCTGGAAGGCAAAGGCAGCAGTCCGCTGCGCAGTGCGTTCATCGAAGGGTTCGATGTCACCGACGAGGAAATCA
>CAZEZY010000149.1:0-5359 GCA_964516635.1 uncultured Tepidimonas sp.
TGCGCATGTCCATGACCGGGGCCATGTTGATTTCGTTGAAGGTGGTCAGGATGGCGTTGGTGGACTGCGACTGCAGCAGACGCTCGGCCACGCGGGCGCGCAGACGGCTCATGGGCACGCGCTGCTCGGGGCGGTTGGCCAGATCGGGGGCGGCAACGGGCGCGGCCACCTGAGGCAGCACCTTGGTCGGAGCGCCCGTGGGAATGGCGACCGGGGCGGCTGCCGGCTTGGCGGCACCAGAAGCCACGGCGGCGAGCACGTCGCCTTTCGTCACACGGCCGTCCTTGCCCGTGCCCGCCACCGAGCCCGCAGCCAGTTGGTTGTCGGCCATGAGCTTGGCCGCAGCCGGCATGGCCACGGCACTCATGTCCTTGGCCTGAGCAGCCACCGAGGCGGCAACTGGTGCAGGTGCGGCAGCGCCGGCAGCAGGGGCAGCGGCCACCTTGCCATCGGTATCGATACGGGCCAGCAACTGGTCAGACACCACCGTCCCCCCATCGCCCACCACCAGCTCGGACAAGACACCGGCCGAAGGAGCCGGCACTTCGAGCACCACCTTGTCGGTCTCGACTTCAATCAGGATTTCATCGGCGGCAACGGTGTCGCCCACCTTCTTTTTCCACTGCAGCAGGGTGGCCTCGGCCACGGATTCCGACAACTGCGGCACTTTGACTTCTACGATAGCCATGATCTAACGGTCCTTGTATGCGTTGTTCTGTACGGTGGTTTATTTGGTCAGGATGAAGCCCTTGAGCTTGCCGAATGCAGCCTCGACAAGGTTCTTCTGCTGGTCCTGGTGCAGGTGGGCGTAACCCACGGCCGGCGATGCGGAAGCGGCACGACCGGCATAGCCCAGACGCTGTCCGTCCAGCATGTTTTCGTGGATGTTGTGCTGGACGAAGAACCAGGCACCCTGATTCTGCGGCTCATCCTGGCACCACACGATGTCGGTGGCATTGGGGTACTTGCGAACCTCGGCGGCAAAGGCCTTGTGCGGGAACGGATAAAGCTGCTCGACGCGGATGATCGCCACATCGTTGCCCCCTTTTTCGTCACGCTTCTTGACCAGGTCGTAGTAAACCTTGCCCGAGCAAGCGACGATGCGCTTGACCTTGGCGGCGTTCTTCACGACATCGTCATTCTGTTCGGGGATGACGGTCTGGAACGTGCCTTTGGTGAACTCGCTCAGGGGCGAGGTGGCATCCTTGTTGCGAAGCAGCGACTTGGGTGTGAAGATCACCAGGGGCTTGCGCAGGTTGCGCACCATCTGACGACGCAGCAGATGGAAAATCTGGCTGGCCGTGGTCGGCTGGACCACCTGCATGTTGGTGTCGGCCGCCAGCTGCATGAAGCGCTCGATGCGGGCCGATGAGTGCTCGGGGCCCTGCCCTTCATAGCCGTGCGGCAGCATCAGCGTGATGCCGTTCACGCGACCCCACTTCACTTCGCCAGAAGCGATGAACTGGTCCACCACCACCTGGGCACCGTTGAGGAAGTCGCCAAACTGGGCTTCCCAGATGACCAGGGTGTTCGGGTCATTGGAGGCGTAGCCGTACTCGAAGGCCAGCACCGCCTCTTCGGACAGGATCGAATCGATGACCACGAACGGCGCCTGATTCTCGGCCACGTTCTGCAGCGGAATGTAGGTGCCTTCGTTGTACTTTTCACGATTCTGATCGTGGATCACAGCGTGGCGGTGGGTGAAAGTCCCCCGGCCACAGTCTTCACCCGACAGGCGCACGGCATAGCCGCTGGCCACCAGGGAAGCAAACGCCATGTGTTCGCCCATGCCCCAGTCGACGTTCATTTCACCGCGACCCATGGCCGCACGATCGGCGAGCACTTTCTTGACCAGCTGGTGCGGGGTGACGGTATCGGGCACATGGGTGATGCGCTCGGCCAGACGCTTCCACTCGGTCAGGGGGATGGCCGTGTCGGCGGCGTCCGACCACTTCTTGCCCAGGAACGGGGCCCAGTCGACCGCGTACTTGCTCTTGAAGTTGGTGAGCACGGGATCGACGGTATGGCGGCCTTCGTCCAGCGCCGCACGGTAGGCTTTCGCCATGTCGTCGCCCAGGGTTTCGCCCAGGCCTTGCGCGGCCAGCTTGTCGGCGTACAGCTTGCGAGTGCCGGGATGCTGGGCAATTTTCTTGTACATCAGCGGCTGGGTGAGCGAGGGGGTGTCCTGCTCGTTGTGGCCCAGCTTGCGGAAGCAGATGATGTCCACCGCGACGTCCTTGGCGAACTCCATGCGGTAGTCCAGCGCCAGTTGAATGGCGAGTGCAACGGCTTCCGGATCGTCACCATTGACATGCAGCACCGGGGCCTCGATCATCTTGACGATGTCGGTGCAATACAGGGTGGAACGCGCGTCGCGCGGATCGGATGTGGTGAAACCGATCTGGTTGTTGATCACGATGTGCACCGTGCCACCCGTGGAGTAACCACGGGTCATGGCGAGCGCCAGCGTTTCCTGCACTACGCCCTGACCAGCAATGGCTGCGTCACCATGCACGAGCACGGGCAACACCTGCTTGCCCTTGGGGTCGCCACGACGGTCCATGCGGGCGCGAACCGAGCCTTCGACCACGGGATTGACGATTTCAAGGTGCGACGGGTTGAACGCCAGGCTCAGGTGGACCGGGCCACCAGGGGTGGAAACATCCGAGCTGAAACCCTGGTGGTACTTCACGTCGCCAGCAGGCAGGTCTTCGGGGGCGGTGTGTTCGAACTCGGCGAACAGGTCCTTGGGCATCTTGCCCAGGGTGTTCACCAGCACGTTCAGACGACCGCGGTGGGCCATGCCGATGACGATTTCCTGGACGCCCTTTTCACCGGCGCGCTGGATCAGTTCGTCCATGGCCACGATGAAGCTTTCCCCCCCTTCCAGGGAGAAACGCTTCTGACCCACATACTTGGTGTGCAGGAAACGCTCCAGACCCTCGGCAGCGGTGAGCCGATCGAGGATGTGCTTCTTTTTCTCGGCGGTGAAATTCGGCTTGCTGCGGATGCTTTCCAGCTTTTCCTGCCACCAGCGCTTCTGCGTCTGGTCAGAGATGTACATGTACTCGGCACCAATGGAGCCGCAGTAGGTCTCGCGAAGCGCGTTCAGCAACTCCCGCAACGGCATGGTTTCACGGCCGAAGAAGGTGTTGCTGGTGTTGAAGACGGTTTCGAGATCAGCGTCGGCGAAACCGTAGAAGGAAGGGTCGAGCTCGGGAATGTGTTCGCGCTCGGCACGCTTGAGGGGGTCGAGGTCGGCCCAGCGCTGCCCGACGTTGCGGTAAGCGGCAATCAGCTGCTGGGTGAAAACGCGCTTGCGTCCCAGGTCGGAATCGGCACCGGCGGCAATGACCACCTGGGTAACGCCCCGCTTGGCGCGTTCGGCAAAGGCATTGATAACCGGAAGGTGAGGAACGTCACGAGCGTCGGTCCCGTCGACGGCGGGCACGTTTTGCAACGCATCGAAGTACGCACGCCATGAATCGGGAACGCTGGTCGGGTCGGCCAGGTAGTTTTCGTACATCTCTTCGACATAGGGCGCGTTGCCGCCGAAAAGATAGGAGTTGCCGTTGTAGGCAACGTAGACGCTGTTCGTCTCGCTCATGGATTCGCTGACCTCCGTTCCCCTGAAGGAAACATTAGCTGGTTGGAAAAACCTTCCGCGACACGGCTGGACCGGTTGGCGGATGCGACAGTGACTGGAAGGACCTGTGCAATCCCGCATTGTGCCACCGATCGCGGAGGGTTGGCAAAAAATTCGTGCATGTCTCCTGCGACCGGGTTGGCTCGTGTCGTGAAAACACGCCAACCCACCTGTCGCCTGTGGATGTGTTTACTTATTGTCGGGAGTGTCGGCTGCTTTGTTGACAGGTAGCTGACCAGAAGTGCCCACACTGACACTGCCTGCCCCTACCGATACGCCCACCCCCACGCCCACGCGTCCATCGGAGCCCACACTCACTCCCACGCCCGTCCCTCTGCCCACCGGGACGGAAACACCCAGGTTCACCGTGCTGCAACCGGCCAGGAGAGCGAAAGCCGCCACGGCGGGGAGACATCGGAAGATCATGCGGGCAGGATCAGGCGTTGGGACGAGGCGAAAGCCGTTCGGAAGCCGGGATGCTGGACGGTTCGTCCATCTCGATCGCGATCTGGGTACACACCGTGCGACAGATGGTGACGGCCCGTTCGCTCTGGACACGGTAGATGACCTGGGTCCCTTCCTTGCGTTTGGCCAGCACACCCGAGCGATAGAGAAGGTTCAGGTGCTGAGACAGATTGGGCTGGGTGGTGTCGATTTCGGCCAGGAGTTCGGAGACGGATTTCTCGCGATCGCACAACGCACTGAGAATCCTCAGACGCATGGGTGTGGCCAGCACGCCAAACAGTTCAGCGGCCAGTTCGAAAACCCGGTCGTTATCGTGGCCGGTGTCGACATCCATGGGTTGTTGCATATATAACCGTGCCCTTGATCGGTTCACGAATGGGACCATCATAGCTGTACGAAAGGAAATGTACAGTCATAGATCTATGACAAATAATAACACCCGGTCCGTACGGGTACGGCCGGGTGTATGAGGATGCCGAACGTTGAGTTTGGTATCGGGTCAGTTGGTCACATCCCTGATCTGCTGCAGTGCAGCAGGATCATCCATGGTGGTCAGGTCACCCGGATCGCGACCTTCGCAAACGGCCTGGATGGCACGGCGAAGGAGCTTGCCTGATCGGGTCTTGGGCAGCACATTGACAAAACGGACTCGGGCCGGGCGGGCCACGGCGCCCAGTTGCTCGTCCACCACTTTCATGATGGCTGCCTCGAGTTTCTGGGCCAGTTCGGGCGTCGCAGCCTGTGAAGGATCCTTGAGCACCGCAAAGGCCACGGCCACCTGGCCCTTGAGCTGATCGGCCACGCCGACCACGGCGACCTCGGCCACATTGGCGTGACTCGAAATGCTTTCCTCGATTTCGCGCGTGCCCAGGCGGTGGCCGGCCACGTTGATCACGTCATCGGTACGACCCAGAATGTAGAAGTAGCCGTCTTCGTCCTTGATGCCCCAGTCCGAGGTGCTGTACATCTGCTTGTTGGGGATGCCAGACCAGTAGGCACTGATGTAGCGCTGGTCATTGCCCCAGACGGTCTGCAGGCAGCCCGGCGGCAGCGGGCCTTCCACCGCGATCACGCCTTTCTTGTTGGCTTCGGTGATTTCCTCGCCGGTCGCTTCGTCCACCAGCTTGACGTCGTAGCCGTACACCGCCTTGCCGGGCGAACCGAACTTGGTGGGAGCCGGTTCCACGCCGTTGCAGATGGCCATGATGGGCCAGCCTGTTTCGGTCTGCCAGTAGTTGTCGATGATGG
>CAZEZY010000150.1:0-5356 GCA_964516635.1 uncultured Tepidimonas sp.
CCGCAAGGTGGCGCCCGCGCTGGCGGCCGGCTGCCCGGTCGTCATCAAGCCCGCCGAACTCACGCCACTCACCGCGCTGGCCGCTGCCGAGCTGGCGCTGCGCGCAGGCATTCCGGCGGGCGTGCTCAACGTCATCACCGCCGACAGCGCCAACTCCATTGCCGTGGGGAAGGTCCTGTGCGCCAGCGACGTGGTGCGCCACCTGAGCTTCACCGGCTCTACCGAGGTCGGCCGCATTCTCATGGCGCAGTGTGCGCCCACCGTCAAGAAGCTGTCGCTGGAACTGGGGGGCAATGCGCCCTTCATCGTGTTCGACGACGCCGACATCGACTCCGCCGTAGAGGGTGCTTTCGCCAGCAAGTACCGCAACGCCGGCCAGACCTGCGTCTGCTCGAACCGCATCTACGTGCAGGAAGGTGTGTACGAGGCATTCGTGGCCAAGTTTGCCGCCAAGGTGAAAACCGCCAAGGTAGGCAACGGTTTTGAAGACGGCGTCAACCAGGGCCCGCTGATTGAAGAGGCCGCACTCGACAAAGTGCAACGCCACGTGGACGACGCCGTGGCCAAAGGGGGCCGCGTGCTGGTGGGTGGCAAGCGCCTGGCGGGACAATTCTTTGAGCCCACCGTGGTGGCCGACGCCACCGCCGACATGCTCTGTGCTCGCGAAGAAACCTTTGGCCCCTTTGCGCCGGTGTTCAAGTTCCAGACCGAGCAGGAAGCCATCGATGCCGCGAACAACACCGAATTTGGCCTTGCCAGCTATTTCTACAGCCGCGACGTGGGCCGCATTTTCCGCGTGAGCGAGGCGCTGGAATATGGCATGGTCGGCATCAACGTGGGCATTCTGGCGACCGAGCACGTGCCCTTCGGCGGCGTCAAGCAGTCTGGCCTGGGCCGCGAAGGTTCGCACCACGGCATGGACGACTACGTCGAGATCAAGTACCTCTGCGTCGGCGACATCCTGAAGTGAGGCACCGCTCGCATTCATGAACCGCATGGCCAAGCGCCTGAGCGGGGTCTTCGCCCTTCTGATCGCCCTGCTCGGCTGGCCGATGCACCTGTCGGCCGCTCAACCCGCGACCACCCTTGCGCCAGAACGGCCCCGGGTGGCTCTGGTGCTGTCAGGGGGTGGAGCGCGCGGCTTCAGCCATGTCGGGGTGCTCAAAGCGCTGGAAGCCGCACGCGTGCCGGTCGACATGGTGGTGGGCACCTCCATGGGCGCCATCATCGGCGGGTTGTATGCCAGCGGCATGACGCCGGACGAACTCGAGCGAGAAATCCTGGAGGTGGACTGGGGCAACCTCTTCACCGGAAACATCCCGCGGCAGGCGTTGTCGCAGCGGCGCAAGGAACAAGACTTCACCTTTTCGCCGGTGCTTCAGCTGGGTTTCCGCAATGGCCAGTTCACGCTGCCAGCGGGCACGGTGTCCAGCCGATCGCTGGAATTGCTGCTGCGCCGCTACACCCTGCACACCCGTCATCTGACGGACTTCGACCAGCTCCCCATCCCGTTCCGCGCCATCGCCACCGACATGGTCTCGGGCGAAGCCGTGCTGCTCCAGCAAGGCGACCTCGCCGCTGCCCTGCGCGCCAGCATGTCGGTGCCCGGGCTGTTCTCGCCGCTCGACTGGGAGGGGCGCCTGCTGGGTGACGGTGGCCTGGTGAACAACCTGCCCGTGGACGTGGCCAGGCAGATGGGGGCCGACCTCGTGATCGCCGTCAACATCGGCACCCCCCTGGCCAGCCGGGACAGCCTGGGGAGTGTGGTGGGGGTCACCCTGCAGATGATCAACATCCTGACCGAGCAGAACGTGGCCCGGAATGTGGCCCTGCTGACCCCGAACGACCTGCTGCTCCAGCCACAACTGGGCACCCTGTCGTCTGCCAGCTTTGACCAGGCCCCGGCGCTGGTTCAGCTCGGCCTGGCCTACGGCGAGAGTGTGCGCACGGCCCTCGACGCCTTTGCCATCGAACCCCTGGCCTATGACGCATGGCAGGCCCAGCGCCGAGAACGGTATGCCCAGCTGATGAACGGCCTGCCTGAGACGCTCGCCTTTGTGCGGATCGAGGGCACCAACGACCGCCAGACCCGCCGACTGGCCCGACAGCTCGATGTCCAGCCCGGTGATGCGCCGGATGCCCTGGAGATCGAGCGCGACCTGGAACGGCTCATCGCCCTCGACGACTATGTCCGCCTCGACTACCGCCTGGAACCCGAGCCCGGGTCAGCCCGTGAAGGTCTGGTGTATCAGCTGACCGACGACCCTGCCAGCCTGAACCAGTTTCGGATCGGGCTTGACCTCAAGACCGATTTCCAGGGGCTGGGCGATTTCAGTCTTCGCATCAGCCACAACCGCCGCGACCTCAACCACCTGGGTGCCCAGTGGCGCAACCGGGTCGAACTGGGTGCCACCGTGGCTGCAGGCACGGAGCTCTACCACCCCTTTGGCAGCGACCAGCAACTGTTCCTGAGCACCTATGCAGACCACGAACTGCGGCGCATCGAATGGTTTGACGAAGCCGGCGACCCGCTGGCGCAGCTCAGACGCCGGACCACCCGGCTGGGAATCGATGCGGGCTGGCACCTGGGCCGCACCGGCAACACCGGCGACCTGAGGCTGGGCCTGGTGCTGTCACGCCGCCAGTCCCTGCCTCAGCTGGCCAACCGGCTGGGGGCAAACCCGGTGCGAGACATCGCCTGGTCGGAAGCGGCATGGCGTTTTGCCTGGGTGGCCGACCAGCTCGACCACGCCAACTTCCCCGAGAGCGGTCACCGCTACAGCGTTGACCTGCAAAGCGGAAGGTACCGTGTGGAAGGCAGCAACACCGGTTTTCTGCGCTGGACAGCCACCGCCAATGAAGTGTTCCGATCAGGGCCCCACATCTGGAACGCCTATCTGAGCCTCGCACGGTCCAGCACCGTCTCACCCAGTGCGGTGGACGAATACGCGCTGGGCGGATTCCAGAACCTGTCCGGCTATCGGCCCGGGCAACTGGCCGGCAACGAGGTGGCGCTGGCCCGGCTGGGTTATTACCGGCGCATGGAACCTTCCCCCGGTCTGGCCCGCGCCTGGTACGTGGGCGGCACCCTGGAGGCTGGCGTCGTCTGGAAGCAGGCCAGCAGCCGGACCCTGCAACGGAGCATCGACCGCTGGCGACTGGGCTCCAGCCTGTACGTGGGGGCCGATACCAGGCTGGGGCCGGTGTACCTGAGCCTCGTCCATGCGCCAAAGGGCTACACCGGACTGTATTTCCTGCTGGGCAAGCCCTGAAGCAAGCCACGCATCGCGGTGAAAACGGGTCAGCGAACTGCTACACTTCAAAAGCGCTCAGCGCGGCTGTCGTTCAATGGCAGGACTTTTGCTTCCCAAGCAAATAACGTGGGTTCGATTCCCATCAGCCGCTCCAAAGTCTCGTTTCAGGTCGCATTCAAAGGCATTGCAACCCGTTGATTCCTCTGGGACAGCGGGTTTTGTTCCTTCAAGCCATGTCACCCGGCACCAGGACACGACAGCACTTTTTGTCATGTGACTCATCGAAAGCGTAGAATCATCGCATCATGCGCCGCTGGGTCATCGCCATTTTTTCTCTTCATTTTTTAGCGAGCCTGCACCTTTTCACATGGGGTCACATCGGTGTGAAAGACCCTGGTCCACTGAAAGTCGCTTCATCCGCGAAAGATGCGGATTTCGATCCGCAGCAAGCCAGGTATCTGTATTGGCTTGATCATGCCTCGGACCATGGTCTGACCGACGAAAAACCAGAGTTGCCCGATCAAATGGCATTGGCTGTTTCGTTGCCGCCTGCCGGTCACACCTTGCCACGGCCCCATTTCTCATGGCTCGACGTCATCCCAGCCCCTGACGTTGACAGACTCCGACGGCCACCTCGAGTCTGAATGCACCTTCTCACCCAAGCGCAGGCATGGCCTCAAGCTGCTGTCATGATGCCCTGACCAACCGCGTCTGCGTCAATCGCAGGCTTCCCAACGGCATCCGATTGGGTGACTTTTCCACTTATCGAACTCACCAACCGCACAACGGATTCATTCCATCATGGAAATCGCCATCCTTTTTTCGCTGATCCTGCTGAATGGCGTCTTTGCCATGTCAGAGATCGCGTTGGTCACCGCAAGGAAGGCACGCCTTCAAAAACTGATCGACGAGGGAGACAACGCCGCCATCGCAGCGATCAAGCTAGGCGAAGACCCTACCCGCTTCCTGTCCACGATACAAATCGGGATCACCTCGATTGGTGTCCTCAACGGTATCGTGGGCGAAGCGGCACTCGCTGTCCCGATTGCTGGCCTGCTGGTTCAGTCCGGTATGTCCATCCAGTACAGCCAGTGGCTAGCCACCGGCCTTGTCGTGATACTGATCACCTACTTTTCTATCGTGGTGGGCGAATTGGTGCCCAAGCGAATTGCGCAATCGAATCCGGAAACCCTGGCCAGGCTGGTCGCCCGTCCGATCAACTGGCTGGCCATCGGGACCAAGCCTTTTGTGCTTCTGCTCTCCGTATCCACCCGGGCTTTGCTGAAGGTCCTTGGAGTTCGGGAAACGAGTGGCAGCGTGGTCACGGAGGAGGAGATTCACGCCATGCTTCAGGAGGGAACGACGGCTGGTGTGATCGAATCTCAGGAGCACACCATGGTGAGGAATGTCTTCCGACTGGACGATCGGCAGATCAGTTCGCTCATGGTGCCACGCAGCGATGTGGTCTTTCTCGATCTGGAGGACTCCTTTGAAGTCAACATGGCGAAGGTGGAAGCCTGCAATCATGCGCGCTTCCCCGTGATTCGCGGCAATGTCAACCAGCTGGTGGGGGTCCTGAATGCACGCCGATGGCTTGCCAATGCCCTGAAGGGTGAGCAAAGGGAGCTACATGCTCAACCGCTGGAGGAACCACTGTACGTACCCGAGACCATCACCGGAATGGAGTTGCTCGACAATTTCAGGCAATCCGATGACCAGATGGCCTTCGTCATTGATGAGTATGGCGAGATTCAGGGCATCGTTTCGCTCAAGGATCTGATCGAAGCGATCACCGGCGAATTCACCCCACGAGACCCTACCACCTCCTGGGCGTTGCAGCGTGATGACGGCTCCTGGCTGCTGGATGGGCACATTCCGGTACCCGAACTCAAGGACCGGCTAGGGCTGAACACGGTGCCAGAC
Organism: uncultured Tepidimonas sp.; assembly: GCA_964516635.1. Classification (GTDB taxonomy): domain Bacteria; phylum Pseudomonadota; class Gammaproteobacteria; order Burkholderiales; family Burkholderiaceae_C; genus CAZEZY01. The sequence goes on from CAZEZY010000150.1 coordinate 5,178, forward strand.
GAGGAGCGTGGCCGATACCACACGCTGAGCGGCATGATGATGTTGCTCACCGGGCGCCTTCCCAAAGAAGCCGATACCGTTGTCTGGCAGGGCTGGCGCCTTGAAATCGTGGACATGGATGGACGCACCATCGACAAAGTGATGGCGACACGTGTTCCGTCAGATTCGGCCATGGATAC
>CAZEZY010000151.1:0-5323 GCA_964516635.1 uncultured Tepidimonas sp.
TCCACCTGATGGTGGCCGCCTGGGCCTGGGGCGCCTACCTGGGCGAGGAGGGCCTCAAGCGCGGCATCCGCGTCAAGACCAGCAGCTACACCCGCCACCACGTCAACATCACCATGACGCAGGCCAAAGCGGTGAGCAACTACACCAACAGCATTTTGGCCAACATGGAAGCCACCGACGAAGGCTACGACGAAGCCCTGCTGCTCGACAGCTCCGGTTTTGTGAGCGAGGGCGCTGGCGAGAACATCTTCGTGATCAAAAACGGCGTGATCTACACCCCCGACCTGTCGGCAGGTGCACTCAACGGCATCACCCGCAACACGGTGTTTCACATTGCCAAAGACCTGGGCCTGGAGATCGTGCAAAAGCGCATCACCCGCGATGAGATCTATATCTGCGATGAAGCCTTCTTCACGGGCACGGCCGCCGAAGTCACCCCGATTCGCGAGCTCGACCGCATCGAAATCGGCGCCGGCAGCCGCGGCCCGATCACCGAAAAGGTGCAGACGGCCTTCTTTGACATCGTCAACGGCCGCAACCCCCAATACGCCCACTGGCTGACGAAGGTGTGACCATGAGCACTGCCGCTGTTGTTGAACTGGCTGCCAAAGACCTGAACGCCCACGGCGGGGTGTTCTGCCCCAGCCCGCTGGCCGACATGAAGTTGTGGAACAGCCACCCCAAGGTGTACCTCGACGTGGCCAAAACCGGCGAAGCCCGCTGCCCCTACTGTGGCACGGTGTACCGGCTCAAGGCCGGCGAGGTCGTGGCCCACGGCCACTGACCGGATTCGGGCTCAGGAAACGATGTAGGCACCTGCGCCGGTCGACAGCAGCTTGCCGTCGGCGCCGTAAAACCCCATGCGGGTGGACGCCACGCGCGAACCCAGCCGCAGCACCTCGGCGCGCAACTCGAACCATTCGCCAATGCCTGGACGCAGATAGTCGATCCGCAGGTCGATGGTGCCCAGCTTGCTGAACCGGTGCAAGCGCTGCGCCGGCGGTTCGTCCATGTGCCGCGCCCCGATGGCGGCCATGGCCGCCAGGCCACCCATCGCGTCCAACCCGGCACTGATCACACCGCCGTGAACACGGTTGTAGGCGAAATGGCCGACCAGTTCGGGCCGCATGTCGATGCGGGCGGTGACCCGCTCGGGCGCAATTTCGGTGATCTTCAACCCCAGCACGGTGTTGAAGACGATTTTTTCCTCAAAAATCTGCCGCACGCCCTCGATGAATTCGGGCTCGAACACCACGGGCTGCGGGGGTGGATGGACGATGGACTTGCTCATACCTTGGAAAAATCCGGCTGACGCTTCTCCATGAAAGCCGAAAACGCTTCTTTGGCCGCCGGTTCGCGCAGCATGCGCCCGAACACGGCCCCCTCTTCCGACATGGCTTGCAGCACCTGGGCCTGCTGGCCTTTTTTCATGAGCCGCTTGGTTTCGGACAGCGAACTTGAAGGTTTGGCGGCAAGCTTGCGCGCCACATTGAGGGCATAGGCGTTGGCCTCGGCTGGCGGCAGCACCCGGTTGACCAGCCCCACCTCCAGTGCGGCCTCGGCGTAAAACGCCTCGCCCAGCAGCAGCGCTTCGGCCGCCCGGTGGTAGCCGAACATCTGCGGTGCCAACAGGCTGGACGCCCCTTCGGCGCACAGGCCCAGGTTCACAAAGGGCATGGAAAACGCGGCGTTGTCGCCGGCATAGACCAGGTCGCAATGGAACAGCAGGGTGGTGCCGATGCCGACCGCCGGGCCGCAAACCGCCGCCACCAGCGGCTTGGGAAAAGACGCGATGTTGCGCAGAAAGCGGAACACCGGCGCGTCTTCCCCGGCGGGGGGGTGGTTGAGGAAATCGCCCAGGTCGTTGCCAGCGCTGAACACACTTTCATCGCCCTGGATCACGACCACGCGCACGGCGGCATCGGCCTGGGCTTGGGCCAGCGCATCGGCCAATGCCGCATACATGGCGGCGGTGATGGAGTTTTTTCGCGCCAGGCGGTTGAAGGTCAGGGTCATCACGCCGGCTTCGACGTGGGTGAGGATGTCGGACATCGTGGAAGTCTCCTGTTGCAGTCGATTATCGTGAAAAAGCCCGGCGCGGACCGGGCTCGCAAGTGCGCAAAGCCAGCCAACCGAACGGTCAGACGCGTTCGAAGATACCAGCCGCACCCTGCCCCATGCCCACGCACATGGTCACCATGCCGTAACGTTGATTGTGGCGACGCAGCGCGTGCACCACTGTCGCGGAACGGATAGCGCCAGTGGCCCCGAGGGGGTGGCCCAGCGCGATGGCACCGCCGATGGGGTTGACCTTGGCCGGGTCCAGGCCCAGCTGCTGCATGACCGCCAGCGATTGCGCGGCAAAGGCCTCGTTCAGTTCGATCCAGTCCAGGTCGTTCTGCGACAAGCCGCCCGCCTTGAGCGCGGCGGGAATCGCCTCGATGGGCCCGATGCCCATGATGTGCGGCGGCACCCCGCGCGAGGCGTAGCTGACGAAGCGCGCCAGCGGCGTGAGGCCAAAACGCTTGACGGCCGACTCGCTGGCCAGGATCAGGGCACCGGCCCCGTCGGATGTTTGCGAGCTGTTGCCAGCCGTCACGCTGCCCAGGCCGGTGGGTGACAGGTCGGCGCGGCGGGGGATGGCGAAGGCGGGCTTCAGTTTGCCAAGTCCCTCCAGCGAGGTGTCGGGGCGGGCGCCTTCGTCCCGGTTGACGGTACGGGTGGCGTAGCGCACCTCCCCGCTGGCCAGGTCCAGCTCGCGCTGGGTGACTTCCACCGGCGTGATTTCGTCGCTGAACTCGCCCGCTTGCTGGGCCCGGATGGCGCGCTGGTGCGATTGCAAGGCAAAGGTATCCTGCGCTTCGCGGGTGATCTTCCACTGCTGGGCCACTTTCTCGGCGGTCAGGCCCATGCCATAGGCGATGCCGTAGTCGTCGACATTGTCGGTGTTGGCGAAGATGGTGGGCGACAGGCTGGGCGCATTGCCCATCATGGGCACCATGCTCATGCTTTCCACACCGGCAGCGATCATCACGTCGGACTCACCCACGCGAATGCGGTCAGCGGCCATCTGCACCGCGCTCAGGCCCGAGGCGCAGAAGCGGTTGACGGTGATGCCGCCCACGCTCTTGGGCAGACCGGCCAGCACGGCGCCCACGCGGGCCACGTTCAGGCCTTGCTGGGCTTCAGGGATGGCACAGCCACAGATCACGTCTTCGATGGTGGCCGGGTCCAGGTTGGGCACCTGAGCCAGGGCCGAGCGCAGCACATGCGCCAGCAGGTCGTCGGGCCGGGTGTGCTTGAAATAGCCTTTGTGCGACTTGCCGATGGGCGTGCGGGTGGCCGCGACGATGTAGGCGTCTTGAACTTGTTTCATGTTGAGCCTTTCAAAAATGACTCGAAAAATGAGTCTTCGTGGTTGAGCAAGCGTCGCGAGCGGTTGCCAGGCTAGGCGTACGGCGCACAGCCACCGGAACGTACTTCCTGTACGTGAGGATGGCGAGCACCGGACAACAACGCATGGCAACTGCGCAGTAGCTTGATCAATTGCGAAGGGGTTTGCCGGTGGACAGCATGCCCAGGATGCGCGCTTGCGTCTTGGGGTGGACGATCAGGCTGCAGAACGCCTGGCGCTCCAGTTTCATCAGGTATTCTTCGCTGACGAGGGTGCCGGCTTCGACATCCCCACCGGTCAGCACGTTGGCGATCAGACCAGCGATGTGGAAATCGTGCTGGCTGATGTAGCCGCCATCGCGCATGTTGACCAGCGATCCCAGGATGGTGGCCTTGGCAGAGCGTCCACCCACGGCGAAGAGGCGTTTGAGCGGTGGGCGGTAGCCGGCATTGAACATGGCCTTGGCTTCGGCGATGGCCACGTAGAGCAGTTCGTCCTTGTGAGGGACGATGGTGTCGCTGTTCAGCAGGTAACCCATCTTGCGGCTCTCGAGGGCGCTGGTGCCGACGGTGGCCATGGCGGCGGCCTTGAAGCCTTCGGTCAGGAAGGGCAGCAGGTCGTTGCCGGTGGAGGCCCTGGCGTTTTCGGCGGCACGGCGGGCGATGTAGGTGAGGCCACCGGCACCGGGCACGAGGCCCACACCCACCTCGACGAGGCCGATGTAGCTTTCCATGTGGGCCACGCGCCTGGCGCAATGCACCGCCAGTTCGCAACCACCGCCCAGGGCCATGCCGCGCACCGCCGCAATGGTGGGCACCTGGGCGTAGCGCAGCTTCAGCATGACCCGTTGCAGCTCGGCTTCCACGTCTTCAATCGCTGACACACCGGCCGCGATGAAGGCGGGCATCACGGCCTGGAGGTCGGCGCCCACGCTGAAGGGCTCGTCACCCGACCACACCACCAAGCCCTGGTATTGGGCTTCGGCAAGGTCAATGGCGTGGCTCAGGCCTTCGGTCACGCCCGGCCCGATCGCGTGCATCTTGCTCTTGATGCTGGCAATCAGCACCTCGTCATCGAGCGTCCACAGGCGGATGTCGGCATCTTCATGGATCGTCTTGCCGGCCGTCTCGAACACCGGCGCGTTCTCGCCCAGCAATTGCTCGCGGAACAGCTGTCGTTGGTACACCGGCAGATCGCGCTTGGGCTGGAACTGACCACTGGTGGGGTTCCACGAGCCTTCTGGCTGGTGCACACCACCACGCTCGGCCACCGGGCCCTTGAACACCCAGTCGGGCAGGGGCGCGTCGCACAGCGTCTTGCCTGCGGCGATGTCTTCCTGGATCATCCGGGCGACTTCCAGCCAGCCGGCCTCCTGCCACAACTCGAAGGGGCCCTGCTTCATGCCAAAGCCCCAGCGCATGGCCTGGTCGACATCGCGCGCGGTGTCGGCAATGGTGGCCAGGTGCACCGCGGCGTAGTGAAAGCCGTTGCGCAGGATGGCCCAGAGGAACTGACCCTGCGGCCCTTCGGCGTTTCGCAGCAGCTTCAGCCGTTCACCCGCCGGCTTCTTGAGCATGCGGCCATACACCTCGTCGGCCTTCTGGGCGGCGGGCACGTAGTCCTTGCTCTCCAGCTCGAAACGCATGATGTCGCGCCCGACCTTCTTGAAGAAACCGGCCTTGGTCTTCTGGCCCAGGTTGCCCAGCTGCAGCAGCGCCTTGAGCACCTCGGGCGTCCCGAAACTGCCATAGAAGGGATCGGTTTCAGGGCTGAGGGTGTCCTGAAGCGTCTTGATGACGTGCGCCAGGGTGTCCAGGCCCACCACGTCGGCGGTGCGGAAGGTGCCGCTGCTGGCGCGACCCAGGCGCTTGCCGGTCAGGTCGTCCACCACGTCGTAGCTGAGGCCGAAGTTCTCGACCTCTTTCATGG
>CAZEZY010000152.1:0-732 GCA_964516635.1 uncultured Tepidimonas sp.
GCGCAACGAAGGCAACGGCGTGATCCGCGAAGCGGTGCTGCGCGAGCTCAAGCGTGGCGGACAGGTGTACTTCCTGCACAACGAGGTGGACACCATCGAGAACCGCAGGCAGAAGCTGGAAGAAATCCTGCCCGAGGCGCGCATTGCCATCGCCCACGGCCAGATGCCCGAGCGGGAACTGGAGCGCGTCATGCGCGACTTCGTGGCTCAGCGCTTCAACCTGCTGCTGTGTTCCACGATCATCGAAACCGGCATCGACGTGCCCACGGCCAACACCATCATCATGGCGCGGGCCGACAAGTTCGGCCTGGCGCAGTTGCACCAGCTGCGCGGGCGCGTGGGCCGCAGCCACCACCAGGCCTACGCCTACTTGCTGGTGCCCGATATCGACAGCCTGACCAAGCAGGCCGCCCAGCGGCTGGACGCCATCCAGCAGATGGAAGAACTGGGCAGCGGCTTCTACCTGGCCATGCACGACCTGGAAATCCGAGGCGCCGGCGAGGTGCTGGGCGAAAACCAGAGCGGCAACATGCTGGAGGTGGGCTTCCAGCTCTACAACGAAATGCTCAGCGAAGCCGTGGCCAGCCTCAAGGCCGGGCGCGAACCCGATCTGCTCAAGCCCCTGAGCGCCGCCACCGACATCAACCTCCACGCCCCGGCCCTTCTGCCCAACGACTACTGCGGCGACGTGCATCTGCGCCTGAGTTTCTACAAAAAACTGGCCACTGCCAG